>NZ_CP046535.1:3757500-4057500 GCF_009739515.1 Sphingomonas profundi | reverse complement strand
ATGATCATGCTCTACCAGTCGCTGCCGTTCCTGCTGATCCTGGGCATCGCCTTCTTCGTGATGCGGCAGATGCAGAAGAACGCCGGCTCCGGCGCGATGGGCTTCGGCAAGAGCCGGGCGAAGATGCTCACCGAGAAGCAGGGTCGCGTGACGTTCAACGACGTCGCCGGCATCGATGAGGCGCGCGAGGAGCTGGAGGAGATCGTCGAGTTCCTCAAGGATCCGACGAAGTTCGCCCGTCTCGGCGGCAAGATTCCCAAGGGCGCGCTGCTGGTCGGCTCGCCCGGCACCGGCAAGACGCTGCTCGCCCGCGCGATCGCCGGCGAGGCGGGCGTGCCCTTCTTCACCATCTCCGGCTCGGACTTCGTCGAGATGTTCGTCGGTGTGGGCGCCAGCCGCGTGCGCGACATGTTCGAGCAGGCGAAGAAATCCGCGCCCTGCATCGTCTTCATCGACGAGATCGACGCCGTCGGTCGCCATCGCGGCGCGGGCCTCGGCAACGGCAATGACGAGCGCGAGCAGACGCTGAACCAGCTTCTCGTCGAGATGGACGGCTTCGACGCCAATGAGGGCATCATCATCGTCGCCGCCACCAACCGCCCCGACGTGCTCGATCCGGCGCTGCTGCGGCCCGGCCGCTTCGATCGTCAGGTCGTCGTGCCGCGCCCGGACATCGAGGGGCGTGAGAAGATCCTCCAGGTCCACATGAAGAAGACGCCGCTGGCGCCGGACGTGAACGCGCGCACCATCGCGCGCGGCACGCCGGGCTTCTCCGGCGCGGATCTCGCCAACCTCGTCAACGAGGCGGCGCTGCTCGCCGCGCGCAAGGGCAAGCGCCTCGTCGCGATGAGCGAGTTCGAGGAGGCCAAGGACAAGGTGATGATGGGCGCCGAGCGGCGCTCGATGGTGATGACCGAGGACGAGAAGAAGGCGACCGCCTATCACGAGGCCGGTCACGCCCTCGTCTCGCTGCACGTGCCGGGCTGCGATCCGCTGCACAAGGTCACGATCATCCCGCGCGGGCGGGCGCTGGGCGTCACCTGGAACCTGCCGGATCGCGATCGCTACTCGATGACGATGAAGCAGATGAAGGCGCGCCTCGCGCTCTGCTTCGGCGGCCGCATCGCCGAACAGCTGATCTACGGCGCGGACGAACTGAACACCGGCGCTTCCAACGACATCCAGCAGGCCACCGACATGGCCCGTTCGATGGTGATGGAATATGGCATGTCGGAGAAGCTCGGCTGGCTGCGCTACCGCGACAATCAGGACGAGGTGTTCCTCGGCCACTCCGTCAGCCGCGCGCAGAACATGTCGGAGGAGACCGCCCGCCTGATCGACAGCGAGGTCCGTCGCCTCGTCGAGGAGGGCGAGACCCGCGCCCGCCAGGTGCTGACCGACAATCTCGACGAGCTCCACCGCCTGGCTGGCGCGCTGCTGGAATATGAGACGCTGTCGGGCGATGAGTCCAAGCGCGTCATAAAGGGCGAGAGCATCGGCCGAGACGACAGCGCGTCGCGCCGTCCCTCGGGCCTCGGCACCGCCGGATCGTCCATTCCCAAGAGCCGCCGCCCGGGTGGCGGCTGGGGCGATGCGGCTCCCCAAGGCGCCTGATACTCAGCGCGCCTGATCTCGCGATTTTCGAGTTCCGGCGGCCGCGCGCATCCCTCGATGCGCGCGGCCGTTTTGATCGTGGCCGGCCGGGCCGCAGCGACCGGCCGCGCTACGATGCGGCGCGGCCATCCTCAGCGCCCGCGGCAAGCGCCAATATGCCCTCGTAGGTGATCGGGTTCGCACGCAGGAACGCGTCCTTCGTGGGATAGGATTGCGACGTGTCGAACAGCGCCGGCGCAAAGGTGAGGTTCTTCGTCCGCAAATTGGGCACGTAGCTGTTGAGCCATGAGAATGCCTGGGCGATCGCGCACTGGTCCACCGTCCAGTTGGACAGGTTGGCCGGATCGTAGGCGGCGGCGATATATTCCTGGATGATCCTCAGAAACTCGATGCCGGGCGCCTTGCCCGAAATATACATGCTCTGCGCATTGATCGTCCACGGCTCGCCGCGGATCTGCCGGGTGCCCTGCCCGGGAAAGCCATCCATGCGCAGCCCGATATCGTAGTCGGCCAGATCGCGCACCACGGCGGGGAAGTTGGCCGTCACCCTCAGGTCGATATCCATGATGAACGTCGGGCATTGCATATGCTCGATCACGGAATGGGCGACGATGTACCGCAGGCACGTATAGTAAGCCCGCTCCCGGTGCGCGGCCTTCGCCAGGCTGAACGAGACGGACACCCTGCGCGAAGCCTCCTGCAACTGCCGGAGCAGCGCGACCTGCTCGTCCGTCGCGTCGACGACATGGCAGTGGACGTGCAGCTGCCGCGCGCCCTCGAACTCGTTCTGCAGATGGATGATGGATTCGAGGAAGGACGGGAAGAAGGAGAAATAGCCGGCATCGCAGGCGACCAGGAAGGTGATCGGGTTCTTGCCGGTCGGGCGCGCCGGCCAGAAGAACTCCGCACCACCCTCCTCTGAACGCGCGCTGCCCGTCAGGATCGCGGCGAACAGGTCGTTCTCCGGAAGCCAGACCATCGATCCGCAATTCGAATGAAACGGGATGACGCCGTGCAGGTGGTAGAGCGCCTTTGCCGCCTGATACTCCCGATCGGCGAGCAGACGATCCCCGCCCAGCCACGCCTCGTGGGCGGAGAGGCAGCAGTTCGTCGCCGATCGTCCGTTCGCCGCGCGATCCCGCGCGATCAGCGCCGCCGCCGCCTCGCGCGATCGCAGGCTGTTCCATGCGCGCGTGATGCTGATGTCGTAGGATCTGGCCTCCGCCGCGGTGAACTTCACGCCGACGAGCAGCGGGAAATAATCGTCCCGGAACGCCGCATAGACCATCTCGAACGCCGCGAAGCGGTTGGGGTTGGCGTGGGACTGCGCATAGGCATCCCGCACCCCCGGGTCCGCCGCGCTGCCCGCCTGCTGCCCGTAGGCCACGGCAAAATGCGCCGCGGCCGCCTGCCACTGCTCGCGGGCAAGGTACAGGATCGCCAGGGCGAACGCCCCGTCCCCGCCATGATAGCCGATGGCGGTCAGCCGATCCAGAATGGCGATCGCCTCCACATCGTACCGCTTCCGTGCGAGAAGATAGGCGAGGCGGTAGAGCGCCTCCAGATTGTCGGGCTCGGCGGCTATCAGAGCCTCCAGGATGCGCTGTTCCTCGTCGTACAGGCCGACATCACGGCACAGGATGCAATATTCCAGCGCGTTCGGCTGGTGCGCGGCGTCGCCCGCGCCTTCCACCAGCACGGCGCGCGCGAGCTGCTCCTCCCCGGCGATGATGTACGTCCGCGCGAGGTCCGCCCTGACGGTCGCGAACACGCCGAGATCGACCTGGCGGAACAGCGTGAGCGCCCCGCCGATATTACCGCGATCCCGCAGCCGCACGGCGGTGGCGATCAGCGAAGCCGGCGACGAGACTTCGTTCTGCGTCAACGTCACCTGCGATAGAGGGCTCATCCGCAATCCATCCTGCTGCGCCTGTCGGCCTTATCGGCCTGCGTCTAGCGTCATCCCGCAATTCGGCAAAGGGGCAGCCCCGAACCGCCCGATCCATCGCCCGGCCTGACCGCCTTGGCGGACATGCCGCCACCGCCATGACGCGCGCCGTATCTTCTGCTACGCACGCTTGCGCCATGACCGACACGACCATCCTCGACCGCCCGCTGGACGCGACCGCGCTGATCGCGGACATGGGCGCCCGCGCCCGCGCCGCCGCCCGCATCCTCGCCGCCGCGCCCACGGCCGACAAGGCGCGGGCGCTCCGCGCCGCCGCCGCCCGCGTCCGCGCCGCCGCGCCCGTGATCCTCGCCGCCAATGACGGTGACGTCGCCGCGGGCGAGGCGAACGGCCTCTCGCCGGCAATGCTCGATCGCCTGCGCCTCGATCCGCAGCGCCTCGCCGGCATCGCCGCCGCGCTGGAGGATGTCGCCGCGCTGCCCGATCCCGTCGGCCGCACGATCGACGAGGCGGTGCGGCCGAATGGTCTGAAGCTCGCCCGCGTGCGCGTGCCGCTGGGCGTGATCGGCATCATCTACGAGAGCCGGCCCAACGTCACCGCCGATGCCGGCGCGCTGGCGCTCATGTCGGGCAATGCGGTGATCCTGCGCGGCGGGTCGGAGGCGATTCACACCTCGCGCGCGATCCACGCGGCGATGCTGGCGGGGCTCGCCGATGCCGGCCTGCCGGCGGATGCGATCCAGCTGGTGCGCGTCACCGATCGCGCGGCGGTGGGCGCCATGCTGCGCGCCGAGGGGCTGATCGACATCATGATCCCGCGCGGCGGCAAGTCGCTGGTGGCCCGCGTGCAGGCGGAGGCGCGGGTGCCGGTGCTCGCCCATCTCGACGGCATCAACCACCTCTACATCGATGCCGCCGCCGATCCGGCGAAGGCGACGGCGCTGGCGGTGAACGCCAAGATGCGCCGCACCGGCGTCTGCGGCGCGACCGAGACGCTGCTGCTCGACCGGGCCTATCCGGAGCCGGCGCCGATCCTGGCTGCCCTGATCGATGCCGGTTGCGAGCTGCGCGGCGATGCCGCCGCCCGCGCGCTCGATCCGCGCGTGCTGCCGGCCAGCGCCGAAGATTGGGACACCGAATATCTCGACGCGATCTGCGCCGTGGCCTTCGTGGACGGTGCCGCCGGCGCGATGGCGCACATCGCCGCCCACGCCTCGCACCACACCGACGCGATCGTCACCGAGGATGCCGCCACCGCCGAGCGGTTCCTCGCCGGGGTAGATTCGGCGATCGTCATGTGGAACGCCTCCACCCAGTTCGCTGATGGCGGCGAGTTCGGCCTCGGCGCGGAGATCGGCATCTCCACGGGCCGCCTGCACGCGCGCGGGCCGGTGGCGCTGGAGGGGCTCACCACCTACAAATGGCTGGTGCGCGGCACCGGCCAGACACGGCCTTGAACGCGACGTATACAATGTATACGTTCGTGCGATGACAAAGTCAGCCATCATCACTGCCCGGGTCGATGCGGAGACGCTCGCTCTGGTCGATCGCATTGCCAAGTCGCAAGGCAGATCGCGCGCGTGGTTCGCCGCGCAGGCGATCGAGCGCGCGGCAGAGCAGGAAACCGCCTATCTGGCCTTCGTGCAGGAGGGAATCGACGCGGCCGATCGCGGTGAACTCATTCCGCATGAGGAGGTATTCCGCGAGATCCGCGCGCGTCGGAGCCGATGCGCTGAGCGGTGAGGGCGATCGAATGGACACGCCCGGCGCGCGATGACCTCGCCGAGATCGACGCCTATTGGTGGGCGATCGACCAGGCCGTGGCGGACGGCTTGCTCGCAAGCATCGAGGACGCGGCCGAAATCCTGAGGGATGCACCGCGTGTCGGCCGCACCATCGACGCCGATACGCGCAAATGGAGCGTGCGCGGCACATCCTACCTGCTGCTCTATCGGCACCGGGACGATCGTATAGAGATCCTTCGCGTGCAGCATGCCAGCCGCAACTGGTCTCCAGCGCCATGAAGCGGGTCGGTCTGCTCGGCGGATCGTTCAACCCGGCGCATGGCGGCCATCGCCGCATCAGCCTGGCCGCCATCGATGCGCTGGGGCTGGACGAGGTCTGGTGGCTGGTCTCGCCGGGCAATCCGCTGAAGCCGGCGGAGGGCATGGCGCCGCTCGCCGCGCGGCTCGCCTCGGCGCGGGCGATGGCGCGGCGGGCGCCGATCCGGCCCACCGCAATCGAGCGGCGACTCGGCACCCGCTTCACCGTGGACACGCTGGTCCGGCTCGTCCGGCTCTATCCGGACAGGCGCTTCATCTGGCTGATGGGTGCGGACAATCTGGCCCAGTTTCCCCTCTGGCGGCAGTGGCGCAGGATCGCCCGGACGGTTCCGATTGCCGTGATCGCCCGGCCGGGCTATGATGATCGGGCTCGCGCCGGTCTGGCGATGGGCTGGCTCGGGCGGTTCGTCCATCCGCCGGGTCGATCGCGTGAGTGGACGTCATGGAGACCGCCGGCGCTCGTGCTGCTGCGCTTCCGCCCCGATCCCACTTCCGCCACCCGCCTGCGGGCGAGTCATCCCCGCTGGCATCTCTCCCTCGGCACGCCCGCCCCGCGTGACGCCGTCACGCGCCGTCTCATCCTCTAGGAGGTTCTTTGCCCGCTTCCACCGCCGCCGTTCACGGCCTCGCCGATGCCCCCGCCAACGATACGCTGCTGCGGATCGTGCTCGGCTCGCTCGACGACGATCAGGCCGTCGATACGATCAGCATCCCGCTCGCCGGCAAGAGCAGCATCGCCGACTATATGGTGATCGCCAGCGGCCGCTCCACCCGGCAGGTCGCGTCGATGGCGCACAAGCTGGCGGATCGGATCAAGGCCGAGACAGGCCAGCCGGTCCGCACCGAAGGCCTGCCGACGGCGGATTGGGTGCTGGTGGATGCCGGCGACATCATCGTCCACCTGTTCCGGCCGGAAGTGCGCAGCTTCTACAATCTGGAGCGGATGTGGGCCTTCGGCGAGGCGCCGGCCACCGCCCCGTCACCCACGCTCGCCGAGGATGCGCCCGATCCCCGCACGCCGGACGACGGCGCGGCCGACGATCTCGACGACGACGATTGATCGCGGCGTGCTGCTCCACATCGTGGCGCGCGGCAGGATCGGCCGCAGCCCCGAAGGCGAGCTCGTCGATCGCTACCTGAAGCGGATCGGCTGGCCGACGCGCGTCACCGAACTGCCCGATCGCGGCGGCCGGATGCCGGCGCTGGAGCCGGCCACGGTGCTGGTGGCGATGGACGAGAAGGGCGAGCAGCTCGGCTCAGTCGCCTTCGCCGAGCGGCTGGGCCGCTGGCGCGACGATGGCCGGCGCGAGGCCCGCTTCCTGATCGGCGCGGCGGACGGGCTGGAGCCGGCCGAGCGCGGCGCCGCCGCCCTGTTGTTCGCGTTCGGCGCCGCTACCTGGCCGCACATGCTGGCCCGCGCCATGCTGGCCGAGCAATTGTGGCGCGCCACCAGCATCCTCGCCGGCCACCCCTATCATCGCGAGGGGTGATGCCGGTCTCAGCGCCCGTCCGCCTTGCCTCCGCCGCCGCGACGATCGAACGCGGCCGCCTCGCCCGCATCGTTCGCGATCGGCTGGCCGCCCGCGCCGGGGTGGCGCTGCTGGCGCTGCTCGCCGCGCCGCTGGCCGCGCAGACGCTCGGCGCGGAGGCGGACGCCCTCGCCCGCGCCAAGCGGGAGGCGGTGCAGGCGCAGCGGCGCTCCGCCGCGCTGGAGGTGCAGGCGGCCCGCGCCGCCGACGAGGCCGCCCGCGCCCGCGCCCGCGCCGCCGCCGTCGCCAGCCGCATCCTGGCGGCGGAGGCGGACATCACCGCGGCAGAGGCGCGCATCCGCATCGTCGCCCGCCTGCGGGAGCGGCAGCGCGCCCGCCTGGCCGCGAAGCAGGGGCCGATCGTCGGCCTCGCCGCCGGGTTGCAGACGATGGCGCGGCGGCCGCCGGCGCTGGCGCTCGTGCAGCGCGGCTCGATCGCCGATCTCGTCCACCTGCGCGCGATCCTCGCCGGGCAGATGCCGCTGGTGCGGGCGCGCACGGCGGCGCTGCGGCAGGATGTCGACGAGGGCATCCGCCTGCAGGCGCAGGCCGATCGCGCCGCCGCCACGCTGCGCGCCGGCCAGGCCCGGCTGCGGGCCGAGCGGACCGCCCTCGCCCGGCTGGAAGCCGACCGGCGCGGCCGCGCCCAGACCTATACGGACAGCGCCATGCTGGAGGAGGATCGCGCGACCGCGCTCGGCGAGCAGGCGCGCGACATCGTCGACCTGATGGGCCGCATCGGCGAGCAGGCGGAGGTGGCGCGGCGGCTGGCGAGCCTGCCGGGGCCGCTGCCGCGCCCGCCTATTCCCGGCCTCGCCGCCGCACCCGCGGCCGATGCGCTGGGCGCGGCGCCAAACCGGCTGCGCTACCGCCTGCCCGTGGTCGGCAAGGTGGTGACAGGCCTGGGCGAGGTATCGGAGGCGGGCGTCCGCGCGCGCGGCCTCACCCTTGCGGCGCGGCCGGGCGCGCAGGTGGTGGCGCCGGCCGGCGGCCGCATCGCCTATGCCGGCCCGTTCCGCAACTATGGCGGCATCGTCATCATCGATCATGGCGGCGGCTGGACCAGCCTCGTCACCAACCTCGCGCAGCTGAGCGTCAAGGTCGGCGATCTGGTCGATCTCGCCGGTCCGATCGGGCGCGCCGCCGGCGCCCGCCCGCAGGTGACGGTGGAGCTGCGCCGCGGCGGCCGGCCGGTAGACATCACCCCGCTCGTCGCGGCGGGCTGACATCGCCCGTCATCCATCCGCCTGCATCCATGCGGCTGTCATCGTCGCCTTTTGTCATCGCCGGCGCTTGTGATACCCTCGGCTTAGACTCTGTCGAAAGAACCGCCCTCCATGGCTCGTTTCCTGTTGCGTTCCGCCCTCCTCGTCGGCGCCGTCGCCCTCGTTCCCGCCGTCAGCACCTCGATGGCGGCCGGCGACGTGCAGACCTATCGCGATCTCGACCAGTTCATGTCCGTGTTCGAGCGGGTCCGCTCCGAATATGTCGACAAGGTGGACGACAAGACGCTCATCAAGGGCGCGATCGACGGCATGCTCGCTAGCCTCGATCCGCACAGCAGCTATCTCGACGCGCGCGACTTCACGAACCTCAAGACGCAGACCGACGGCGCCTATGGCGGCCTGGGCCTCACCGTCAGCCTGGAGGATGGCGCGGTGAAGATCATCACGCCGACCGAGGACACGCCCGCCTTCCGCGCCGGCCTGAAGGCCGGGGACTTTATCACCCATCTCGACGGCGCGCTGATCTACGGCGGCACGCTGGACGAGGCGGTGGACAAGATGCGCGGCCCGGCGGGCTCCTCCGTGCGCCTCACCATCGTCCGCCCCGGCCGCGACAAGCCGTTTGACGTGACCCTGAAGCGCGAGATCATCCAGCTGAAGCCGGTGAAGTGGGAGGTCAAGGACCGCGTCGGCATCATCAACATCAACACGTTCAACAAGAATACCGGCGAGGCGGTGCGCGCCGCCCTGGCCGGCATCGACAAGGCGGTCGGCGGCCAGCCGCTCGGCTATGTCGTCGATCTGCGGTCCAACCCCGGCGGCCTGCTCGATCAGGCGATCGAGGTGGGCGACGCCTTCCTCGATCGCGGCGAGATCGTCTCCCAGCGCGGCCGTGAGAAGAAGGATATCGAGCGTTATTATGCCCGCCCCGGCGATCTCAGCCACGGCCTGCCGATGGTCGTGCTCGTCGATGCCGGCTCCGCCTCCGCCGCCGAGATCGTGGCGGGCGCGCTGCAGGATCAGAAGCGCGCGATCGTGATGGGCGAGAAGAGCTTCGGCAAGGGATCGGTGCAGACGCTGCTGCCGCTGACCGACGATACCGCGCTGCGCCTCACCACCGCGCGCTACTACACGCCGTCCGGCCGGTCGGTGCAGGAGGGCGGGATCATGCCCGACATCCTCGTGCCGCAGATCAGCGACGCCGACTATAAGGATCGCCCGCGCCTGCGCGAAGCCGATCTTCGCCGCCACCTGATCAACGAGGCCAAGGTGGACGACAGCGTGCTGGAGGACGACACCAAGCCCGATCCCCGCTTCGCCGCCACCGCCGATGCGCTGAAGAAGCAGGGCGTCGAGGATTTCCAGCTCGACTACGCCCTCAAGACGATCCGCCGCCTCAGCCCCACGCCGCCCGCCAAGGTGGCGAGCAAGTAGCAGGCTTCTCTCCCCGACCCGGGGGGAGACGCCGATACGCATCATCCATGACCAACCTCGCCAAGGCCCGTCTGCTCGCTCTGCTGCTGCCCGCCGCGCTGATGGCGGGGGCGCTCGGCTCGCAATATCTCGGCGGGCTCTATCCGTGCGAGATGTGCCACTGGCAGCGGTGGCCGCATTATGCCGCGATCGTCCTCGCCCTCGCCGCCTTCGCCACGGCGCCCGGCCGAGTGAGCCGGCCGCTCGTGCTGCTCGCCGCTGTCTGCATCCTCGCCTCGGGTGCGATCGGCGCGTTCCACGCCGGCGTGGAATATGGCTGGTGGGAGGGGCTCACCCAGTGCAGCCTGATGCCGGGCAAGGGCAGCGGCGACATCCTGGCGGACATCATGGCCAAGCCGCTGATCCGCTGCGACGTCGCGCAGTGGACGCTGCTCGGCATTTCGCTCGCCGGGTGGAATGCGCTCTTTTCACTGGCCGGCGGAGCGGCGATACTGGCGCTATGCCTGAATCCCCGCCGCTGACGATCCCGCCCTCGCAGGCCGCGCGCGATGCGATGCTGCGCGTCGATCAGGCCGGCGAATATGGCGCCACCCGCATCTATGCCGGCCAGTTGGCGGTGATGGGCGATCACACGCCCGCCGCCCGCGCCATCGCCGGCATGGCCGCGCAGGAGGAGCGCCACCGCACCTTCCTCGATGCGATGCTCGTCGAGCGGCGGGTGCGCCCCACCCTGCTCCAGCCGCTGTGGAACGTCGCCGGCTTCGCGCTGGGCGCCGCCACCGCGCTGATGGGGCCGAAGGCGGCGATGGCCTGCACCGCCGCCGTGGAGACGGAGATCGACCGCCACTATGCCGATCAGCTGGCCGAACTCGGCACCAGCGATCCGGCCCTGTCGGCGGCCATCACCGAGTTCCAGGCCGAGGAGGTGGAGCATCGCGATCTGGCGCTGGCCGCCGGCGCGGAGGAGGCGATCGCCTATCCGCTGCTGGCGGGCGCGATCCGGCTCGGCTGCCGCGCGGCGATCGCGCTTTCCAGCCGGGTGTGATGGCGGATATTCGCAGGCGATCGCGCGTTGATTGCGCGAACGACATGAAAGGCGGCATGATGCAACGTTCACTCCTGTTCGCCGGCCTGCTGGCCGCCATGGTCGCTGGCCTGCCGGCCGCGCCCGCCATGGCCCAGCGCAGCGAGAAGGTGCTGACCATCTTCGGCGACGAACCCTGCCCTACCAGCAACGGGGAGGAGATCGTCGTCTGCCGGCGCCTGCCGGAGAATGAGCGATATCGTATCCCCAAGGATCTGCGCGGCGCGGACGGGCTCGCATTGTCCGAACGCTGGGGCGATCGCGCGCAGAGCCTCGAATATGTCGGCGCGGGCGGGGTCAACACCTGCACCCCGGTCGGCGCCGGCGGGCAGAGCGGCTGCTTCAAGCAGCTCGTCCGCCAGGCGCGGCAGGAGAGCCACGACAAGGGGCAGGATCCCTCGATCCCGCTGAAGCTGCCCTGATCCGTTCAGCCGACGCTCAGCCGCCACGGCCGATCCGCCAATCATGAGAGCCCGGACGCCCCGCTTCGTCCTCCTCGCCGCCACGGTGGCGGTGTGCCTTTCAGCGCCCGCATTGGCGCGGCCGAAAGGCGAGGCGATCCCGATCCCGGTCGATCCGCCGGAGAAGATGTCCACCCTGATCGTCTATGGCGACGATCCCTGTCCGCAGAGCAAGGGTGACGAGATCGTGGTCTGCGCGCGCCAGCCGGAGAGCGAGCGTTACCGCGTGCCCAAGCGCTTCCGCCGGGCCGAGCCCGGCGCCGCCGGCGAATCGTGGACCAACCGCGCCGCGACGCTTGAATATGTCGGGCGCGCCGGTACGCCGAACAGCTGCTCGCCGGTCGGCTCCGGCGGGCAGACCGGCTGCTACACGCAGTTCCTCAGCCAGGCGCGCGAGGAGCGGCGGCAGGCCGCCGCCGCGGGCGCCGCGATCCCCTAAATCGCGGAACCTTCGCGCGACCTGCTCATTGGCTTCCCGAAACGAGGGAGCGATGCCATGTCCAGCAACATCTACAAGGTCGTCGAGATCGTCGGCAGCTCGCCCGAGAGCATCGACGCGGCCATCCGCAACGCCATCGCACGCGCGAGCCAGACGATCCACCACATCGGCTGGTTCGAAGTGGTGGAGACGCGCGGCCATGTCGAGGGCGGCGCCGTCGCCCACTTCCAGGTCACGCTGAAGGTCGGCTTCACGCTGGATGAAGCCGGCTGAGGGCGGCGCCCTCGCCGGCCGCCGCTCTGGCGCAGGCGCCGGATCCAGCGCGATCATCAGCGTTGCGACGAACCGCCGGCGCCGCGATCGGCGCCGGCGTCACGCGACGCCGATATCGAGGATCCTGAAGCTGCGGCTGGCGAACAGCCACTGCCCGCCGCGCTTCACATAGGCGTCGGTGTAGAGGCCCGTCCACCGCTGGCGCTTGCCCTCCTTGTCGTGGACGAGCTCGGACGTGTAGGTGTGTCCGGTCGCCGCCTCGCCATCCACGCGGATGTCACCCGGCGTCTGGATATTCACCTGGAACGGAAAGTCCTTCATCGCCTCCACCCACGTGGAGACGATCACGTCGCGCCCCTCGATCCGCTCCATGCCGGGGATCTCCGGCAGGCTCCACACCGCATCCTCGGCCCACAGCGCGCCCCAGTCGGCCGCGTCGTTGCGGCACACCGCATCGCCATAGGCGGCGACGAGCTCGCGGATCGCCAGCCGGTCCTCCGCCGGCCCGGTGAAGGCCATCAGCGCCGCCCCTCGATATAGTCGTTCAGCACCTCGTGGAACCGGCGCACCCGGCTCTCCTGTCCGCTCAGATAGGAATCGGCGTAGCCGCGCGAGTGGAAGCCCTTCTGCTGCGCCACCGCGACGCTGAGATCCTGATCGACGAAGTCGCCGAGCATGTGCCCGCCATTCTGCTCGCCGAACACCGCCTCCTCCAGCTCCGCCTCGGCCAGCGGGCGGATGCCGTAGACGGTCGGCACGTCGTCGCGTCCCTCCACTCCGGGCGCCAGATACCAATAGTCGAAGGTGCACCACTCCGGATCGGTCTCGTGCGGCTCGGTGCGGAAGAAGTGCACACCGTCCGGCGTGCCGGTGATCGTCACGTTGGGGAACAGCGTGTGGTGGAAATAGTCGGTCAGCTCGTCGTCCATCAGGCTGTCGAAATAGCGATAGCCCCGCTCCGGCCCCAGCGTGCGCTTCTGCCGCTGCAGGTCGCGCCGGGCATCGCGCGCGCGGCCGGCATAGTCGCCCGGTTCCAGCCCCCAGTCCAGCAGCTGCATCTCCCACGCCGGCTCCACCTCGTTCGGGTGGAGCGAGCGCATCGAGGGCTGGCCCTGCTCGATCATCCGGTTGTGGCCGTTGGCCGACATCTCGAACACGGTGTTGCGATAATCCTCGTCGATCATCGATGCCATCTGCGGGTGCACCGTCGGCAGATGGTAGCTTTCATTGAAATTGTCGGGCGAGAACTTCCAGTTCGTGTTCACCGTGATCGTCTTGCGCACCACTCGGGTCAGCGTCTCCATGCGGCGGCCGGCGAGCAGCACCGTCATCGGGTAGAGATAGTCCTCCAGCGCCGGCGCGTCGGGATCCATCGTGTACCAGATGAAGCCGCCCCAGGTGGCGCACTTCACCTCCTTCAGGGTCAGCTTGCCGCACGGGTTGCCCTGCGGGAAATCGTCCTCGTCCTGCACCGCCTTCAGGCTGCCGTCCAGGCCCCACAGCCAGCCGTGATAGGCGCAGGAGAAGCCGCGATCGACGCCGCCCGCCCCGGTCCACACCAGACGGTTTCCGCGATGCTGGCAGCTATTATAGAAGGCGCGCACCGATCCGTCGCGCTGGCGCACCATCAGCACCGATTCCTTGCGGAAATTGTGGACGATGAAGTCGCCGGCCTCCTCCAGCTCGGCCATGCGGCCGCCGACGTGCCATACCTTGGTCCACATGCCGTCCCACTCGCGTGCCATGAACTCGCGCGAGTAATAGCGGTCGCCCGTCATCGGGTCGCCGCGCAACGGCAGCAGGCGCGCTTCCGGCACGCTGGGATAGGTCTTCGCGCGGTCGTGGAGCATCGTCTCGGTCATCGGACCATCCTCTCCATGGTTGAACGGCGGGCGCACGCGGCGGCGCGACGCGAGTGACAGGCGGCCGGGCGGGGCGGCGCGCCATCGGCAGACAGAGGCGGCACGGCGCGTCGGCTCATCGGCTCAGCCCTCGCCCCGCGTCCAGAACGGATAGACGGGATCGTTCGGGTACAGGCCGCCGCGCGTGTCCAGATCGGCATACATGCCGTCCATCCGGCTGGTGGAGGGCTGGTTGGTGTTCCAGTCCGCCACGAACACGCGCGCCGCGATCTTCCACGCGCCGTCCCGCTTCTGGAAGCGATCGAGGTAGCGGCCGCCGGTCAGCATCTCGCGGTCTTCGCCGTCGATCGTGGCGAGCACATGGGCGATCACGTAGCTCTCGCCCACCGCATCGTCGCCGTCGATCTCGAACCAGTGGTTGGCGACGCTGTGGAACGAGCTCTTGAAGCCTCGCACGACATCCCCGATCATCGGCACGAAGTCGCGCGTCGGCCCGTTGAACATGCCCGCGTTCATCGTCGCGTCGTCGTGGAACACGCTCGCCAGCGTCGCCGCGTCGGCGCGGTCCACGCCGCGGCAATAGGCCATCAGCAGGTCGTAGAGCGCCGCCCGCGCGTCCAGCCTGGCGATATCGGGTGCGGTGCCTGTCGTCATGTCCTGTCCTGCCTTGTGCTGCAGCCCGAAACCGGCGCGCCAGTAGGCGAGCAGGCCGCGCCCGGGGTCGCTACCCTCCTGCCCGCCGCGCGAGAGAAAGCCGGAGAGCGCGACGGCGGCCGGCCCCAGCGCCTCGCTGCCCGGCCAGTTGGCGTTCCAGTCCATAACATATTGGCGGTGCGCGATCGCCCAGCGCCCGTCGCGCTTCTCGTGCGCGTCCAGATAGCGGCCGCCGATCAGCCGCTGGGTGCCGGCGCTGTCGCCGCCATCCTCGGCCGTGCGGAGATAGGCGATCACGTAGCTCTCGCTGCGGGCGCGGTCGCCCTGCGGCACGATCCACATGTTGGCGGTGCGGTGCAGGGTGGCCGGCTGCCCCTTCATCGCGTCGGTCAGGAAGCGGACCATGCCGGCGGCCGGGCCGTTATAGCTGCCATAAGCCACCTCGGCATCGGGGTGATAGGCGGAGAGCAGCAGGTCATGGTCGTTGCGATCGACGCCGCGGCTGTGCACGGCGAGGTTGGTTGCGATCGCGTCGATGTCGGCCAGCCGGCCCGCCGCGTCGTCGCTCGCTGATCGGGCCATGCGCTCTCCTCCGGGTCTCGGCCCGCCGGCGACTCGCTACCGCTTGCCGGCCGTTTCTATAACTGATGTTTTAATTAGCGTCGACGCGGCAGCGCCTGGAAGCCCGCGGCGAAGAAGGGTGCGACATAGGCCGTCATCCCGTCGATGCGCCCGGCGGTGTGCGCGCCGGACGTCAGATCGTCGACGAAGCCGGGATCCTGCACCATGAAGATCAGCGCCGCCTCCAGCATGTAGAGCCCGGCCATCAGGCTCCGCTCGTCCAGCCCGGGCAGCGCCTGGCGCAGCCGATCGATCAGCAGGTCGGAGATGGGCTGCAGCCGCGTCAGCCAGCCCTGCAACTCGGGATCGCGGTAGGAGGACATGACGTTCGAGGTGAGCCGCACATAGTTGCGCGGGCCGTCGTCCTCGCCCACGCAGATATCCAGGAACGGCTTCACGAACGCGCGGACGAGACCACTCACGGCCGTCAACGGGTCATCCGATGGCGGCGACGCGTCCAGACTGTCGCGCACCAGCGCGTACAGGAAGTCCCGCCGCCGATCGACGATCTCGTGGAACAGATCCTCCTTGGATCGAAAATAATAGTTGAGCAGCCCCAGATTGGATTCGGCGCGCGCCGCCACATCCCGCAGCGAACAGCCGTAATAGCCGCGCTCGGCGAAGATCGCCTCGGCCGCGTCCATGATCCGGGAGCGGCGGATCTCGCCCTTGGCGCTCAGGCTGGCTCGCCGGACGGGCTCCTCGTCGATCGATCGCGGGGAAGGTGCACGCATCCGTCGGCCATAGCCCGATCGCAGAAGCACGCAAGCCGCCGCCGCCCGGCGAAACCGCGCGGGCGATCCGTCAGCGCGGCGGCGCGGCGGCGGCGTGCGCCGCCTCCAGGCCGGCGAGCGCGGTCACGCAGATCGCCGCCAGCCGGTCCGGATCGTCGCCGGCGGCAAAGCTGTGCGATCGCGTGTCCAGCCGCACGATGCCGATCCGCCCGCCCCGGCGCGCGGCGGCGAAGCCCGGCCCCTGCCACTCCGCGTCGAAGGCGATCGCGGTCGCATCGCCGCTCGCCAGCACGATCTCCACGGGTACGGCGCCGGCGGCGAGCGCGCCGCCCATCGCATGCGCCAGCGGCGCGGGCGCGCGGCGGCGGACGATGCTGGCCAGCCCGCGCAGCGCCGCGCGATAGTCGATCGCGCCGCTCGCCAGCCGCCACCACGCCTTGGGGTCCAGCAGCCGCTCGGCATAGCGGCGGCGGATCGCGGCGGCGGGCGGCAGGCCGGCCTGCGGCTCCACCGTCCACGGGTTCGCCAGGATCAGCCCGTCCAGGCCGGCGGCCGCGTGGTGCATCGCCAGCGCCGTCGCGCCGTCGCACAGGCCGAAGCCCACGATGCGCTCCACGTGCGGACATTCGCGGCGGAAGGCGGCCACGGCGGCGGCGATGTCGGGCCCGCTGCCGGCGAAGCCGGGATCGTCGCCCTCGCTGTCGCCCACCCCGCGCCGATCGAAGCGGAAGGCGGGGCAGCCGGCGGCGGCGACCGTGGCCGCCAGCTGCATCATGCCGCGATGGGCGCCGATCCGCACCTGCGTGCCGCCGGTCACGATCAGCAGCCCGGTGGCGCCCGCCGCCGGATCGATCGAGGCGGCGAGGGTCGCGCCCTGGCAGGCGAAGGTCGTCAGCCGCCGCATGCGGCGATCCACACGGCCAGATCCTCGGCCAGCGCGCGGCTCAGCGCCGCGTCAGGCGCCGGCTCGGCCCGTCGCCAGGGCGCGGCGCCCGGCCCGGCGAACGGCACCTCGCGCAGCGGCCACGGCGGCGTCGCCGGGGCGGCGGCGCGCACCGCATCGTAGAGCGGCCGGCCGATGCGGTAGCCGATCAGGTCGATCGTCGGCGCGTCGGCCGCCGCCGCCGGCCGCCCCGCCTCGCGCTCCCCGATCGCCTGCGCCCGCTCCATCTGGCGCAACAGCCCCGCTCCGTCCGCCGGGGCGAATCGCCAGCAGGACAGCGCCTGCGCCGCATCGTCGATCAGCGCGCCGCCGCGCAGCGCCGCCACGTGCGGCAGGCCCGCCGCCTCGGCGATCGCCGCCGCCGCCGCCGTCGCGCCCGCCCGCCAGTCGGAGAGGCTCGTTTCCGCCAGCGGCCGCGCGCTCTCGCCGGTGCCGGGCAGGTCGACGATCCAGCAGCCGACGCCCAGCCCCGCCAGATCGCGGGCGAGCGCCACGGTCAGCGCGCGCAGAAAGTTCATCTCCTCGAACAAAGGCGGCACGATCATCGCCTGCGGTCCCTCGCGCGGTCCCGTGCGGAGCATCCACTCGCGCCCGCCGGCCCAGTCGTAGCGCACATAGTCCATCGTCATCGGCCGCGCCGCCTCCACGCCGCCGCCCGCGCCCGCACGATCCCGGTCCAGCCGTCCAGGCTGCGCCGGTTGTAGAGCGTCAGGCGATAGAGCGGCCTCTTCTCGTCCATCCAGTCGGCCTTGTAGCCGTCGTCGCCGGTGCCGAAGTCGATCAGGTCGGGCCGGTCTCGGTCGATCACATGGCGGAACATCGCCTCGCTCAGCACCGTGCCCGGCGAACGGGCGCGCTCCGCCTCGGCATAAGCGAGCTTGTGGATCGTCGCGACGCCGCCTTCCACCGTCCAGAGCTGCGCCGCCACCGCCTGCCCCCCGCGCCGGCCGATGGCCAGCCGCAGCGTGCCCGCCGCGCCCTCCGCCTCGGCCAGCGCGCGCACGAAGGCCGGGGATCCCTCCTCCGGCTTCCAGCTGGCGGCATAGACCGCCTCATAGGCCGCCCAGCCGGCCGCGTCGAAGCGATCGTGGATCTCGATGGCGAGGCCAGCGTCGCGCATCTTGCGCTTCGCCGTGTTGCGCAACCGCGAGGGCCGCCGCCGCCAGTACGTCGCGAAATCCTGCCCGCCGACATGCGCCACCCAATTGGCGCTCGCAACCTCGGCCGCCACCGCCCAGCCGGCGGCCGCGAAGCCGCGCGCCAGTTCCGCCCGCGCCGTCTCGGAGAGCGGCGACAGCAGGATGCGGCCGAACCGCGCCCGCAGCGCACCCGCGATCGCCGCCAGCAGCCGCGCGCGACACGCCTCGTCCGCCGCCCCTGCGAACACCGGCGCGAAGGAGAGGGTGTACCAGCCACCCAGGATGCCGCCGCGCTTGCGCCCGTGCCCGGCCAGGAACAGCCACGCCGCCGCCTCGCTTTGCCGCGCCCGCGCCACCAGCGGCCGCCCGCCGCCCACGCCGTGCGCCGCGTTCAGCCGAAACCAGTCGAGCCGATCGTAGAGCGAGGGCTGCCCGGCACGGTCCAGCGCCCGCGCCGCATCGGCCCCGACCGCGTCGAGATCGTCGAACAGCCGCACCTCGATCATCCCCGCCGCGCCATCCGCCGCGCCCGGCCCCATGCGCGATAGGCGATCGACTTCACGCCGTTGCGCGCCGGGTAGCGTTTCGGCGCGGCGGGCGTCAGGCCGGCCCTGCGCAGCAGCGCGTTCAGCCCGCGCGCGTCCGCCTCCCGGTAGCTCCACGCGGATCGCCAGGTGATCGAGAAGGAGATGGAAGGCGCCGCGCCGTTCTTCACCCAGTGCGGCGCCTTCACCGGCACGTACACCGCCTCGCCCGGCGCCAGCGCGAACGGCCGTCCCTTCGCCGCATGTTCCGCCGCATAGGGCAGATTGCGGTGGCCGCCCATGTGGAACGCCTCGTGCACCGGCCCGCTCGCCACGCTCTCGTCGTCGGCGGGGAACAGGGTCATCACCTTGTGCCCACGCATCTGCAGCAGGATGTTATGCTCCGGATCGAAGTGGAACGGCGTCACCGCGCCGGGCGAGGAGATGAAGATGAACGCCTCGCGCTTCAGCATCGCGCCGGTCGCGGGGCGCACGACCGGCATCAGCGCGTCCAGCGCCGCGTCCATCAGCGCGCGATACTCGGCGTCCTGCTCGACGAACTTCAGCACCATCCACGCGCCGCACTCCTCGATCGACCGGATCGTGTCGACGATCGACAGGCCGTTGTGGCGCACCTCCGCCGGATCGATGCCGATCGGCAGCGCGCCGACATTCTGCTCCACATCCTCGGGCCGCATCCGCTGCGCCAGCCGCACCAAGGCGTCGAGCTCGAACGCCGGGTGGCCCGCCAGCCCGTGGCGCAGCACCCCCGGCACCTCCGGATAGAGCGCACCGAACGCCGCCAGCGCGGATGCGTCGAAGCCGCCGCTCATCGCCCGCCCCGCCGCCGCAGCCGCGCCCAGCCATCCTCCGCCGCCCGCACGATCGCGAAGGTCGCGCGCCGCCGCCAGCCGCCCAGCGGCACGGATACGCGCACGATCGGCCGGCGCCCGCCCCACAGGCTGTCGATCATCGGATGATTCTCGGCCGCGCAGCTGTCCATCCAGGCGATGTCGCCGCGCACCAGCAATTGCAGGTTCTCGATCTGCACCAGCACGCCGGGCGAGAAGCGGGCATGATCCTCGTCGAAGGCGATCTTGAACGAGAAGGCGCCCGGCGGCGTCAGAAAGTTGACGAGCATCGCGATCGCGCGCCCGTCCAGATCGATCCGCAGCATGTCCAGCCGCCCGGCGGCGTGGGCGCCGGCCAGCATGTCGCAGAAGAAGGCGGCGGTATCCGCCCGGCTGCCCAGCGCGGAGCCCGCCCGCCCCTTCCAGCCCGATCGCTCAAGCGCCAGGAAATCCTCGCACCACGGCATCAGTTCTGCCGCATCGCACAGCCGCCGCGTCTCGACATGGCCCTGCTCGGCCAGCCGGGCGGCCAGCCGCTTCAGTTCCTTGCGCTTCTTCTTGCGGACGTTCGCCTCATAATAGGCCTCGGGCGCCAGCCCCGCATCAAGCTGCGCGCGCACCAGTCGGTGGACGACGTCGCACCGCCGGCCGATCGCGCCGGTCGCCGCGGCCAGCCCGCGATGCACCGGACCGTCCTCGACCAGCCCGTTCAGGTGGAGCAGGCCCGGCGCCCAGGCGGCCGCGTCCAGCTCCGCCAGCACCGCCGCCCAGAAATCCCGCTCGCGCCCGCGCCGCACCAGCGGCGTGCCCAAAAAATTATGATGGTGCAGCCAGTTCGCGACATGCCGCACCGGCATCCGGCCGTAGCGCGGCTCCACCGTCAGCGGCAGCAGGCCGATCAGCGCATCCCCCTCCCACACCTCCACCAGCCGCAGCGGGGCGGGTAGCGGCAGGTGACGTACGCCGGCCATGACGAACCACCGCTCGGCAAAGGCGTTCGGCTCGGCGGCCTGGGCCGCCAGATCGTCCCATGCGGTGCCGATCCGGTCCCCGGCATCGGCGATCGCGCCGGTCACGGTGCGGAGCGGCGCCGGCCCCGCCGCGGCGGGGGCGGCGCGGGCATGGCGAGGGGGCGGCGCGCGCGCCGTTCCGCCAACCCTGCCGCAGCGCCGCCTGCCTGCATGCTCTAAAGCCCCGTCATCCGTTCCGGAGGTAGAGCGTAGGGGTGGAGGGTTAACAAGCGGCAACCGCGTGGCACACGACCTTTGGCGCATGGCGCCATCCCGCTTCATGCTTCATGCACGACTGGCCGGCTAGAGACGGCGACGGGTATCTTGTGGAACGGATGGGATGACGACGGCGGCGACGAGCGAGGGCAGGACGGCCGAGCAGGCGAGCTTCGGCGCCCGCGTGCGCAGCGCCGTGCTGTGGCGCTCCGGCAGCCAGATCGTCGCGCAGCTGGTGATGTGGTCGGCGACCTTCTTCGTCATCCGCCTGCTCGCGCCCTCCGATTACGGCGTGTTCGCGATGTCGCAGAGCATCCTGGTGATGTTCAGCCTGCTGAACGGCTACGGCTTCGCCAGCGCGCTGATCCAGGCGGAGACGATCGACGATCGCCAGATCGCGCAGGTATTCGGCCTGATGCTGCTGTTCAACGGCGGCATCGCCCTGCTCCAGATCCTGCTCGCGCCGATTGCCGCCGATTATTTCAACCAGCCGATCGTCGCCAACATGCTGCGCGTGCAGTCGCTGCTCTATCTCTCCACGCCGTTCACCGCGCTGCCCACGGCGCTGCTCAGCCGGGCGATGGACTTCCGCAAGCAGGCCAAGGTCAACTTCATCTCGGCGCTGGCCGGCGCCGTCACCGCGCTCACCCTCGCTCTGTCCGGCTTCGGCGTGTGGACGCTGGTGGTGGCGCCGCTGGTGCTGTTCTGGACGCGGGCGATCGGCATGACGGTGGCGGCGCGGCTGCTGGTGCTGCCCAGCTTCCGCTTCAAGGGCGCCGGCGCCACCGTGCGCTTCGGCGGCGCGATGACGCTGAGCCAGCTGCTCTGGTTCGCGCAGACCCAGGCGGACGTGTTCATCGGCGGCCGCGTGCTCGATCCGCACCTGCTCGGCCTCTACACCACCTCGCTGTTCCTGGCGCAGATCCTGTCCAGCAAGTTCATCCCGCCGCTGAACGAGGTGGCGTTTACCGCCTATGCCCGCATCCAGAGCGATCCGGCGGCGATCGTCCGCTCGTTCGAGGCGGCGACGCGGATCATCATGCTCGTGGCGCTGCCTTTCTACGCCGGCCTCGCCGTCACCGCCGGGCCGCTCGTCCACGCCGCGCTGGGCGACAAGTGGATCGAGGCGGTGCCGATCGTGCGGGTGCTGGCGCTGGCGATGCCGTTCGTCACCCTCCAGATCCTGTTCGCGCCCGCCGCCACCGCACTCGGCCGGCCGCGCGTGCAGGTCTATGCAGCGGGTGCCGGCGCGATCGTGATGCCGCTCGCCTTCCTCGTCGCGGTGCACTGGGGGCCGATCGGCATGGCGTGGGCCTGGCTCGCCGCCTTTCCGCTGGTGATGATCGTCACGGCGGCGATCGCGATGCCGATCATCGGCATCGGCGCCGCCACCCTGGCGCGCGCGATCGCGCCGGGGCTGGTCGCCAGCCTCGTCATGGCGGCGGTCGTCTATGCGCTGGATCGCGCGTTGCCGCTCGATCCGCCGCTGCTGCGGCTGGCTGTGCTCGTCGGCGTCGGCATCGTCGCCTATGGCGCGATGGTGCTGCTGATCGCCCGCTCCACCCTGACCGATATCTGGTGGCTGATCCGCCGGCGTAGCGCCGCCTGACGGGTCAGCGCGCCGGCGGCCCGGCGGCGGCGATGATCTCGCTCAGGCGGGCCGGCCGCACGCCCTCGCGCGCGAAAAGGTCGAACACCGTGTCCCACCAGTGCCAGAACGCCTTCAGGTCGGCGGCGTCGCGCACATAGGGCGTGTGTCCCACCTCCACGGACGGCGTGTGGAAGGAGAGGCTGAACAGCCGCGTCCCGTCGTCCAGCAGGCGGCGGATGGCCGCCACCACCTCCGCCAGCGGCATTCCTTCCGGCGTCAGCGCCACGCGGCTCAGCAGCCGCGCGCGGGAGAGCGGGCCGCGCAGCCAGGCGCGCCGGTGGAGATCCGGCCAGCGGTGCAGCGGCCCGGCGAAGGCGGCGGTCAGCGGCACCTCCAGCAGATCGTCGCGCACCCACCACGGCCATACCGGATGGCGCGAGAAATCGGGGCCGGCCTCGTCGCTATAGTCGAACAGGGCGCGCACCGAGACGTCCAGCCGATAGCCCGCCTCGGCCAGCAGCCGCGCCGTCTCCGCGCCGATGCCGTAGCGGCCGGCGCGGTAGACGATCGGGCGCACGCCGGTGCCCGCCTCGATCGCGTCGGTCAGCGCGTGCAGCTTCGCCCGCTGCAGCGGCACCGGCAGGTTGCCGGTGAAGCTGTTCGTCCGCGTCACCGCCTCCTCGAACGGAGGATTGACCCACGGGTGGAGCTGGGTGCCGACGTCGCACTCGCCCGCCTCCACCATGCCGCGCACGGCGGCCGCGCTCGCCACGTTGGTGACGACCGGATAATCGACCAGGTAGGTCGGCACCACGCCCGCCGCGTTGAACCGGCGCGTGGCCGCCGGCAGGCTGGCGATCGCCCGCGTCTCGGTGGAATGGCGGTCGAGCGGCAGATGCCAGTCGAACTCCTCCTCGGCATCGCCGAAGATTGCGAAGCGGCGGCCGAAATCGGGCGCCAGGGTGGCCTGTGCCGCAGCATCCGGCGGCAGATCGAGCCGGCCGGCGGTCGCGTGCTGGGCCTGCGTCGCGATGATCCCGTCTCCCTGGTACACGCCCTTGCGCTATCACCTGCCGCCCGCACGGGCAACATGACGCCCTAGCTCAAGCGCGAGGTGCGGGCCGCCGCCGCCGGGCGCACCAACGCTGCCGATCGAGGCGGGAGCAGGCATGGCGGAAGCAGGCATGGCGGACGGGCGGACGGAGGAGCTGGCGGGCCGGGTGGCGATCGTCACCGGCGGAGGGCGCGGCATCGGCCGCGCCGCGGCCGAGCGGCTGGCGGCGGCCGGCGCCGCGATCGTGCTGACCGGCCGTACCGCCGGCGAGGGCGAGGACGCCGCTGCGTCGATCGCCCGCGCCGGCGGCCGCGCGCTCTATCTGCCGCACGACGTGGCGGTCGCGGCGGACTGGGCGGCCGTCGTCGACCGCACCATGGCTGAACATGGCCGCATCGACATCCTGATCGCCAACGCCGGCGCCGGCGCCTGGCAGCCGCTGGAGGACGGCAGCCTCGCCGATCTGCGCTGGCAGCTGGACGTGAACCTGCGCGCCGGCTTCCTGGGCCTCAAGCATGTGGCGCCGGTGATGAAGCGCGCCGGCGGCGGATCGATCGTGCTGCTCTCCTCGACGATCGGCAAGGTCGGCGGCGCCGGCTTCACCGCCTACTCGGCCGCGAAGGGCGGCCTCAGGGTGATGGCCAAGGCCGCCGCGCTGGAGTTCGGCGCGGACAAGGTGCGGGTCAACGCCCTGCTGCCCGGCCTCACCCACACGGCGATGACGGCGGGGGTCGATCCTGTCTGGCTGGAGCGGATCCCGCTGCGACGCGGTGCCGAGCCGCGCGAGATGGCCGATGCCCTCCTGTTCCTCGCCTCGGATCGCTCGCGCTTCATGACCGGCGCGGAACTCATCGTCGATGGCGGGATGACGGCACAATGAGCGGCGGCGCAGCGAGACTGGACGGACGCGTCGCGATCGTCACCGGCGCCACCCGCGGCATCGGCCGGGCGACCGCGCTGCTGCTGGCGGAAGCCGGCGCCCGCGTGATCGTCAGCGGCATCGAGGATGCGGACGGCGAGGCGGTGGTCGCCGCCATCGCCGCGGGCGGCGGCACCGCCCTGTTCGCCCATCACGACGTAACCGACGAGGCGAGCTGGGAGGGCGTGATCGCCGAGGCCGAGCGCCGGTGGGGCCGGCTGGACGTGATCGTCAACAATGCCGGCATCTTCATCTGGAAGCCGATCGAGGAGACCGGCGAGGACGAGTGGTCGCTGATGCAGCGGGTGAATGTGGAGGGGCCGTGGCTGGGGATGAAGCACGGCTTCGCGGCCATGCGGCGCGCCGGCAATGGCGGCTCGATCGTCAACATCTCGTCGTTGCAGGGGCTGTACGGCGTCGAGAACGGCATCGCCTATTGCGGCACGAAGGGCGCCGTCACCCACATGACCAAGTCCGCCGCGCTGGAGGGCGCCGCGCCGGATCCGCCGATCCGGGTCAACAGCGTGCATCCGGGCGTGATCTGGACGCCGATGCTCACCGACATCCTGGGCGACACGCAGGAGCTGGTCGATCAGTTCGCCGGCGACACGCCGCTGCGCATCATCGGCCGGCCGGAATACATCGCCGAGGCGGTGCGCTACCTGGCATCGGACGACGCCGCCTTCGTCACCGGCACGGAAATGGTCGTCGATGGCGGGCGGGGCGCGCGATAGATGCCGATCATCGAGTATCGCGCGGCCCTGAAGGTGATGGTCGCCGTGCGCGGCCACGCCTTCGATCGCACCGCCTTCGATGCGCTGTTCCAGGCGATGGAGGGAATCACCGCCACGATGGTCGATCAGCCCGCCGCCGCCCTGCTGATGAACCCGGCGGGGATGGCCGGGTTCGACGCGCTGGTGCTCTACGACATGCCCGGCCTCGATTTCGCCGCGCCCGTGGATGCGCCCGCCTACGTCGATCCGGGCGAGGCATTCCGCGCGGGGTTCGATGCGCTGCTGGAGCAGGGCAAGGGCATCGTCGCCCTGCACCACGCGATCGCCGGCTGGCCGGCCTGGCCCGGCTATGGCGAGCGGCTGGGCGGCACCTTCCTCTACCGTCCCGGCCCGTTGCGCGGCCGCGAGCGTCCGGATTCGGGCTATCGTCACGAGGTGAACTATGTCGCCGAGGTCGTCGCGCCCGAGCATCCGGTGATGGCCGGCGTGCCCGCCGAGTTCGCGATGCGCGACGAGCTGTATCTGGGCGAGGTCTTCGAAAGCGAGGTGACGCCGCTGCTGCGCGCGCGCCACGCCTTCACCCGTGGCGGCTTCTACTCCGCCACGGCCGCAATCGAGGGCCGCATGTTCAGCAACGACGGATGGAGCCATCCCGACGGATCGGATCTGATCGGCTGGACGCGCCGGGCCGGCAACAGCCCGCTCGTCTACCTCCAGCCCGGCGACGACCGGACCACCTACGACAATCCGGTCTACCGCCGCCTGGTGGAGAATGCGATCCGCTGGGTCGCCTCGCCGGAGGCACGCGCCGGCTGAGCCGCGCGCCGACCGCTCCGTCGCTCCGGCGCAGGCTGCAGCCACTGTCTCCATCCGTGCAGCATCGTGTCCGTGACGGGAGACACGGTTTCCAGCCGGCGCTGGAATGACGGCAAAATCAAGCGGTCAGATTGTCGAGGAGGCGCGCGCCCCAAGCGGGCGCGCACCCCCTTTGTTCGGTTCAGCCCTCGGTGCTGTCGGCGGGCTGCTCCGCCTTCGGCTTGCGGGTGCGCTTCGGCTTCGCCGCCTCGTCGTTCGGCTCGGCCGGCGCCGCTTCCGCCTTGGGCTTGCGCGGCGCGCGCTTCGGCTTCTCCGCTGGCTCCTCGGCTACGGGCTCGGGCTCCGCCTCCGGCACATCGGCGGCCTTGCGGCCCAGACCGATGCTGTGCGCCAGCGACCGGCGCTTCTCGGCATAATTGGGCGCCACCATCGGATAGTCGGATGGCAGGTTCCACTTGCGACGATATTCGTCGGGCGACATGTCGTAATTGGTGCGCAGATAGCGCTTGAGCATCTTCAGCTTCTTGCCATCTTCCAGGCAGACGATGTGGTCGGGCTTCACGCTCGACCGGATCGAGACGGCCGGCTCCTGCTTCTCCGCGACCGGCTCCGGCGCCTGGCCGAGCCCCTTCAACGCCGAGTGGACGCTCTGGATGAGGCCGGCGATATCGCCGGTGGCGACGTTGTTGTGCGCGACATGCGCCCCGACAATATCGGCGGTGAGCGTGATGAGATCGGCGTCTTGTTCAGTCATATATTTCCTCCGGAATGATGGCGCTTTACGCCAGAATAACATGCTTTTCAAATGCAGAACGTCCGATTTGTTCGATCGGTTGCGATCAATGCCGGTGACGACAATCAAGGCCCGTATAGAGCGTCGCATGATGCGATCAATATCGAACAGAAACGCTGTATACTAACCTGTTCGCCATAACCCGGTTAAGCGCGCAAGCATGCCGTATATCGATCCGCGTGAGTCTGAGGCCCGGTTCTGAACGGACGATCTCCTGCGCCGGCGTGGACTTCTGTCTTGCCGCCTTTTGCGGGCAATCGTCTATTCGGTCCCGCGATCGGGTTCGTAGGCCGCACACGAATATTGCCGCCGCGCGGTTCTACTGCCCATCTCGGGACCGGACTGAATCGATGAAGCGCGTGGCGATCGCATCGCACGGCGCAACGAACCGGCACGATCTCCGTTCTGTCGGGTGGAGACCACGCATGAAACTTCCCGACACCACCGCCGCCCCGCATCCCCTGCCCAGCGCGGAACGCATGCAGATGCTGTTCTTCGATGCCGCCCGCGAAGGTCGCGGCGACGTGATAGAGGCGCTGCTCGTCTACGGCGCGGTGATCGACGCGCATGACGGCAAGGGCCATACCGCGCTGATCCTGGCCGCCTATCATGATCGTCTCGCCGCCCTGAACCTGCTGCTGATGCACGGCGCCGATCCCGATGCGGGCGATATCGCCCGCGGCAACACGGCGCTGATGGGCGCCGCCTTCAAGGGGCATGACGCGGTCGCCGCCCGCCTGGTGGCCGCCGGCTGCACGGTGAACGCGCGCAACAAGGCCGGCCAGACGGCGCTGATGATGGCCGCGATGTTCGGCCGCGACGATCAGGTGGACATGCTGCTCGCCGCCGGCGCCGATCGCGACGCGGTGGACGCCGCCGGCAACACCGCCGCCTCGCTCGCCGCCGGGCAGCGCAACGCGGCCATGGTCGCTCGTCTGTCCGCGCCGCAGAGGCACGCGGCGTGAGCGACGTGCGCGACGCGCCGTCGGAGAGCCGCTTCGTGCTGAAAGAGGCCGGCGGCACGGCCTTCGCCGCCTACCAGCGGCGGGGCGAGAGCATCGTCTTCACCCACACCGAGGTGCCGGACGCGCTGGCCGGCCACGGCGTCGGCAGCCGCCTGGTGCGCGGCGCGCTGGATGCGGCACGGGCGGAGGGGCTGACGGTGGTGCCCGAGTGCAGCTTCGTGCGCGACTATATCGATCGCCACCCCGAATATCGCGACCTGCTGTAGCGATCAGGCCTTGCCTGACCGGCCGGGCGGCTTGCGCAACGCGCGCCATGCGCGTCGCCTGTCCCGCGCGCGGCGGAACAGGCCGCGCTTGCCCAGAGCCTCGAACATCTCCTCCGGCCCCTCGGGATCGAGCACCTCGTTGTCGGCCAGCCACGTCTCCACGGCGCTGAGATCCGGCACCTCATAGGGCCGCAGCGATCGGCCCGTGCCGCGCAGCCGCTCGATCGTGGCGACGATCGATCCGGAGGCGTCGATCATCTCCGCCACGGTCGCCGCGTCGCTGCCGAGATGCTCGGCGATCAGACCGTCGCGGATCGCGCGGATGGTGGGGCTGCACCCGTCATTGCGCGGGCAGGCGCGGTCGATCGTCACGTCGCACTCGGTATCCAGCCGCAGCGAGCGGTTGTTCATGTTCGAGGAGCCGACGCGGATCATCTCCTCGTCCACGATCATGATCTTGGCGTGCACGTAGATCGGCTCGCCCGCCGCCGTATAGGGGTGGTAGATGCGCAGGCGGCCGTGCGTGTCGCGCTGGCGCAGCGCCTCGAACAGGCGGGCGCGCGCGCTGTCCATCGCGATCGGCTCCAGCCAGCCATTGGCCGTCAGCGGGTTGACGATCACGATCTCCGGCCCGTCCGCCTCGTCCAGCCGGCGGGCGATCGCCTCGGCGATGCGGCGCGAGGCGAAATACTGGCTCTCGGCATAGATGAACCGGCGGGCCTTGGCGATCATGTCCAGGTACAGCCGCTCGATCTCGCGGATCGGCTCCAGATCCGGCAGCACCGGCCGCGATCGCGATATGGCGACGGCGACATCCCGGAACATCGGCTCCAGCCCCTCCGGCCAGCACACCGCGCCGTCCGTGATCGGCTGCAGCGGGGTGCCGCCCGCGATCCGCCAGCGATCGCGCGCCAGTTCGCCCAGCCGCGCCGCCGCGTCCCCCTCCAGCGCGGTCGTCGCGTCGTGCCACGGCGGGTAGGCGTCGCCGCCGGGCCGCCTGCGCCCCGGATCGCCATCGCGATGCGCCCGCGTGTCCCAGCGGTCGCCGGTCATGTCGATGCCGCCGCAGAAGGCGAAGCAATCGTCGATCACGACGATCTTCTGATGGTGCGACGCGCCCGGCGGGTGGGCGCCGTCCAGCCGGGTGTGGATGCGCTTGTGCCACATCCACTTGACGAAGGTGAAGATCGTGGTGCCGCGGAACAGGGTGCGCAGCGCGCCGAGATCCCATCGCAGCAGATACACTTCCAGCGTCGGCGTGCGGTTGACCAGCCAGAGAATGAAGTCGCCCACCCGCATCGGCGCATCGGGCGCGCCGCGCACGCCGGTCAGCTCGATCCGGCCGTCGAAATCCCAGCCGATCAGCATGATCCGGCGCTTGGCCGTCAGCATCGCGGCGCGGGCGGCGGCGAAGTAGGCGTCGGCATCGATCAGCACGGCGGCCCGGCTCGCCTGCTCGATCGACCAGCAATTGTCGCCCGGCGCAAGGATGCTGGCGGAGGAAGGCGGGGGCTCGATGACGCTCATGCGCCCGCTTTCACGTCCTTTCGTGAAGGTTGCAAGCGGCCGCCACGCTCGGGCGGCTGCGCTAAAGGCTTGCCTTCGCCCCCTCCGGCAACGCATGGCGGCGCCGATGCCCCGGCCGCAAGGCCGGTGCGCGTCTCGCCGAATAAGGAGGAACAGGCATGAATCACAGCGATCTGATCGAGCATATCGCCACCACCCAGGACGTCACCAAGGCCGATGCGAAGAAGCTCGTCGAGGGCATCTTCTCGGCCATCGCCGATGCCGCCGGGAAGGATGGCGAGGTCTCGATCAACGGCTTCGGCAAATTCCGCGTCACCGACAGCCCGGAGCGCGACGGCCGCAACCCGGCGACCGGCGAGGCGATGAAGATCAAGGCGTCCAAGCGTTTCGCCTTCACCGCCTCCAAGACGCTGAAGGACAAGCTGAACGGCTGAGCCGATCGCTGTTCGTGCATCAGACGAGCCCGGAGCCCGCTGCGGTTCCGGGCTCGTCCCGTTTCTGCGCCCGGCGGCCCGCGCTCCGGCACCGCGCCGCGCGACGCGCGTTGGGGTGGTTCCTCTGATAGGAACGGATCCACTCCATGCGCATGAACAGGCTAGGCGATACCGGGCTCTTCGTGTCCGAACTCTGCCTTGGCACGATGACCTTCGGCGGCGGCGACGGCATGTGGGCGCAGATCGGCCAGGTGCAGCAGGACGAGGCGGACGGCCTGGTTCGCGCGGCGACAGAGGCCGGCATCAACTTCATCGACACCGCCGACGTCTATTCGGACGGCCGATCGGAGGAGATTACCGGGCAGGCGATCCGCAACCTGGGGCTGCGGCGAGACGAGATCGTCGTCGCCACCAAGGCCTACGGGCCTACCGGCGAGGGGCCGAACAGCCGCGGCTCGTCCCGCCTGCACCTGATCGATGCGGTGAAAGCCAGCCTGAAGCGCCTCCAGCTCGATCACATCGATCTCTACCAGCTGCACGGCTTCGATCCGGTCACGCCGATCGAGGAGAGCCTGCGCGCGCTCGACACGCTCGTGCAGCACGGCCATGTCCGCTACGTCGGCGTCTCCAACTGGGCGGCGTGGCAGATCGCCAAGGCGCTCGGCATCGCGCAGCGGCTGGGGCTGCACCGTTTCGCCTCGCTGCAGGCCTATTACTCCGTCGCCGGCCGCGATCTTGAGCGCGAGATCGTGCCGATGCTGCGGTCCGAGGGGCTGGGGCTGATGGTGTGGAGCCCGCTGGCCGGCGGCTTCCTCTCCGGCAAATATGGCCGCGACGGCTCGACCGAGGGCGACGGCCGCCGCGCCGCCTTCGACTTCCCGCCGGTCGACAAGGATCGCGGCTTCGACGCGATCGACGCGATGCGCTCCATGGCGGAGCGGCGCGGCGTCTCGGTCGCGCAGATCGCGCTCGCGTGGCTGCTCCACCAGCCGGCGGTGACGAGCGTGATCGTGGGCGCCAAGCGTATCGAGCAGCTGGCCGACAACATCGCCGCCGCCAAGGTGGACCTGACGGAGGAGGAGCTGGCGACGCTGGACGACATCAGCCGCCTGCCCGCCGAATATCCCGGCTGGATGTTCGAGCGGCAGACCTATCGCAAGGCGCAGCTGGAACAGGTGCCACGCGGCGGCCAGCGGGCATGATCCGGGCCGGCTGACGGCGCCGATCCGGCGTTCCCGACGCGCGGGCGACGTGCGACCTCGCATTCTGGTCAGTTGCGCCGACCGCCGATTAGCCGACCCTTGCCGGGTGACGCCCACAAGGGCGCTGCGGCAGGGAGAGCATCATGGCCGAGAAGGGCGCGTTCGATCCGATGGCGGCTTGGTCCCAGTTCGTGACGAAGTGGGAGCAGGAGGTGAACGACTTCTCCGCGAAGATCAGCGCCTCCAAGGAATTCGGCAGCACGATGAACCAGGCGAGCACCATGTCGCGCGCCGTGCAGCAATCCTTCTCCGAGCAGATGGAGAAGGTGCTGAAGGCGATGAACCTGCCGAGCCAGGGGCAAGTCAGCGATCTTAGCGACCGGCTGCTGGCCGTGGAGGAGAAGCTCGACCGGCTGGCGATCGCCGTTTCCGATCTGAAGGGTGATACGCGCGAGGCAGCGGCGCCCGTCCGCCGCACCCGTCAGCCGCCGCCCGCCACCGACACCGGTGAGACGCCCCCCGCGACCGGACGCCCGTGAGCGAAGCCGATCCGGCCGCCGCCGATGCCGTGGCGGCGCGCGTCCGCCTGGAGGTGGAGCGCGCGATCCAGCGCAACATCAAGGGCCTAGAATTCCTCTCCGCGCCGCGCCAGCCGGTGGGCGCGTGCGAGAAGGATGTGCTCCACCGCCGCGGCACGCTGAACCTCTACCACTACCGTCCGCTGGTGGACGAGGTGTATCGCGTGCCCGTGCTGCTGGTGATGGCGCCCAGCAACAAGGGCTATATCTTCGATCTGGCACGCGGCCAGAGCCTCGTCGAGTTCCTGCTGATGCGCGGCTACGACGTGTTCATGATCGACTGGGCGGCGCCGCGCAGCGACGAGAAGACGCTGGCGCTGAAGGATTACGTCCTCGATTTCCTGCCCGACTGCATCGATCGCGTGCTGGCCGCGACGGGCGAGCCGGACGTGTCGCTGGCCGGCTACTGCATGGGCGGCACGCTCTCCGTACTCTACGCCACCTTGTTTCCGGAGGGGCCGCTCAAGAACCTCGTCTGCTTCGCCACGCCGATCGACTTCGCGCAGATGACGCTGTTCCGCGCCTGGTCAGACAAGGCGCACTTCGATGTCGACCGGCTCGTCGACCGGGTGGGCAACATCCCCGGCGATCTGATCCTGGGCGCCTTCGATCTGATGCGCCCGGCCAACCGCACCGCCGGCGTGCTGCACCTCTGGAACAACATGTGGAATGACGAATTCGTCAAGTCGTACCGCATGTTCGATCGCTGGGCGGCGGAGACGCTGCCGCTGCCGGGCGAGTTCTTCCGCGACATCACCAAGCAGTTCATGTGGGCCAACGCCCTGTACGAGGACGCGCTGGAGATTGGCGGCCGGCCCGCCCGCCTCGCCGCGATCACCGCGCCCGTGTGCAACATCATCGCCCAGCACGATCATGTCGTGCCGTTCGAGGCGGCGCACCCGCTCACCCAGAAGATCTCGTCCAGCGAGGTCTTCGAAACCGTCGTGAAGGGCGGCCATGTCAGCGTGGTGGCGGGTGTCGCCGCGCTGAAACGCCTGTGGCCCACGATCGACACCTGGCTTGCCGGAAGGTCCACCTGATGCCCGCTGCCCATGATTATCCCCGCCTCATTCCGCTGGGCGAGGTCACGTTCGAGCTGCGCCTGATGGGGCCGGACGATGCCGCCGCCGTACTCGCCTTCGCCGCCGGCATGCCGCACCACGACCTGCTGTTCCTCCAGCGCGACATCCGCAATCCGCGCGTCGTCGCCGCCTGGATCGATCAGATCGCCGCCGGCAACATCGTCACCGTGCTGGCCGTGCGGGACGGCCGCGTGCAGGGCTGCGCCGCGATCGTGCGGGATGGCCTCTCATGGTCGCCGCACGTGGGCGAGTGCCGCGTGGTCGTCGCGCCGGACGCGCGCGGCCACGGCCTCGGCCGGGAGATCACGCAGGACGCGCTGGCGCTCTCGCTGTCGCTCGGAATCGAGAAGCTGCTGGCGCGCATGACGCCGGACCAGCAGGGCGCGATCGCGGTGTTCGAGGAACTGGGCTTCCACCCCGAGGCGCTGTTCCGCGACTATGTGCGCGACGACAGCGGCGCCTCGCACGACCTCGTCATCCTCAGCCTCGATCTCGTCCGCCACCGTGCGCAGCTGGAGGCGTTCGGCTTCAGCGAGGTGTAGGCCCGCTCAGCATTCGTGCCGCGGGTAGAACATCGATCGCCAGCCGGACACGTCGAACGGCGTCCACGCGCCCTCCGCCAGCGCCAGCCGGTCGGCGATCGCGTAGAATACGGTCGGGTTCAGCACCATACCGAAGTGGCTGGCATAGACCGGCACGTTCTCCGCCTGCTCGCCCTGCGCCAGGATGCAGTTCTGCCAGGCGGTGATGCCGTCGCTCTTGCTGTAGATAGCGGTGGCGGGCACCTCCAGCGGGTGGTGGCCGGTGGTGAACCGCTCGACCATCGCCGGCGTCGCCACGACGTTGCCCGTCATCCGCTCGTACAGCGAGTTCAGGTTCGTCGCGCGCGGGTTGCCGCTGAACGGGCTGCCGAGAGTGATCACCTGACGCACCGCCTGCGGATCGCGCCGCGCCGTCTCGCGCGCGATCACGCCGCCCAGGCTCCAGCCGATCAGGCTGATGCGCTTGCCGGTCGCCGCGCGGATCGCATCGATGCGGCGGGCGAGATGCTCGCCATTCTGGCCCACGGTGCGGTGATCGTAATTCCGCCCCAGCTCCCACGCATGGATGTCGTAGCCCAGCTGGCGCAGGAAGGCGCGCAGCACCAGGGTCGCGCCGTCGTCCGTCGCGAAGCCGGGCAGCACCAGCACGGGATGGCCGTCGCCGCGCGGCGCGCTGGCCAGCAGATGACCCGAGAAGGCCAGCATCGAACTCTCGACCGCCGCCCGCGCCATCTCCAGCGAAGCGAGCAGCAGCGACGGCGCCCGTATGTCTGCGGCGGCATGAGCGCGGGGATCGGTGTGTATCATCGTCTCGATCTGGGGGCCGCCATGCCGCAGCGCAACTAGCCTTTGCGCCATGGCCGCCGCCGGAACCGGAACGGGACGATCGACCCGGCCCGCGCCTAGTGCGTATCGCCACTCAGCTTTTGCATGTCCGCTCATCCTGAGGAGGGGCTGAGCGAAGGCGAAGACCCGTCTCGAAGGATCCTTCGGGACGCCATTTCGACAGGCTCAATGGCTCCTCAGGATGAGCGGTTCGCACAAGATCCAAGTCAAACCGGCTTCATCCGCTCAATGTCGATCGGGCCTACAGTCCCAGCACGGTCTTGGCGATGATCGTGCGCTGGATCTCGTTGCTGCCGCCGAAGATCGTCCACGCGCGGCCGTTGAGATAGGCCGCCGGCGCCACCTGCGCCGGGCGGCAGCGGATCGGCTCCGGCACGTCGTTGCCGTAGAGCGGCCGCTCGTCGCACATCTGCAGGCCGGCATAGCCATAGCTGCCCATCGCCAGCGCATCGACATGCTGGCGCACGTTTGAGGCGAGCAGCTTCACCACCGACGTCTGCGGCCCCGGCGGCCGCCCCTGCGCCACCTCCGCCAGAATGCGCAGCTCGATCATCTCGAGGGAGAGCGCGTCCAGCTCGATCCGGCCGATGCGGCCGAGGAAGGTCGGGTCGTGATCGAGCGCGCCGTTGATGCCCGACGGCTCGGAGCCGGCGGCGGCGCGGATCCGGGCGAGATCGGCCAGCAGGCGCGGCGCGTGGCAGGAGCCGCCGCGCTCATTCTCCAGCAGGAACTTGGCGATGGTCCAGCCCTGCCCCTCGTCGCCGACCAGATCGTGAACGGGCGCGACGGCGTCCTCGAGGAAGACCTCGTTCACCTCATAGTCGCCGGCCAGGCCGCGAATCTTGCGCACCTGCACGCCCGGCTGGTTCATGTCGATCAGCAGGAAGCTGATGCCGGCCTGCGGTTTCACCGCCGAGTCGGTACGGACGAGGCAGAAGATATGGTCGGCAAAATGGGCGTGGGTGGTCCAGATCTTCTGGCCGTTGACGATGTAGCGATCGCCGTCGCGCACCGCCCGCGTCTTCAGGCTCGCCAGATCGGATCCGGAGCCGGGCTCCGAGAAGCCCTGGCACCAGTAATCCTCGCCGGAGAGGATGCGCGGCAGATAGTGCGCCTTCTGCTCGGGCGTGCCGAACGTCCAGAGCACCGGCGCCAGCAGCTTCAGGCTCAGCACCGGCAGCTCGGGCGCGTCGGCCAGCGCGCACTCCTTCTCGAAGATGTAGCGCTGCACCGGGCTCCAGCCCGTGCCGCCATATTCCCTGGGCCAGTTGTAGCCGAGCCAGCCCTTCTCGTTCAGGATCTGCTGCCACTCGCGGCTGATGTCCGGCTCGGCGAACACGGTGGGCGTGGCGCGCGCGCCTTCGCGCAACCGCTCGGTCAGGCGCTCGTCGAGGAACGCGCGCACCTCGTCGCGAAAGGCCAGCTCGTCTGCGGAAAATTCGAAGTTCATGGCTGGCCAGCGCTCCCTGGCGCGATATGTTGCATGGCAGCAGCTAGACACCAAGCGGCCGCGCGCGACTTCTGCGCAAATTGCTAGGTTCCAAGCAAGCGTGCGTGGCGCATCCCGCTGTGGCAGCAGCGGCGGGCAGCCGCTCGCCCCGTGCCGCGCCGACGGGCCGGGTAGCAGGTGGAAAGGCGTTCGGTGGATTTCGAGCTTGATGAAGACCAGACGATGCTGCGCGATCTCGTCGAGAAGTTCGCCGAGGACCGCTACGATCTGGTGCGCAGGCAGCGCTATCAGGCGGAACCGGCGGGCTTCTCGGGCGACAATTGGCGGCAGCTGGGCGAACTCGGGCTGCTCGCCCTGCCGTTCGGCGAGGCCGATGGCGGCCTGGCCGGCGGCCCGATCGAGATCGCGACCGTCATGGAGGCGGCAGGCCGCGCACTCGTCGCCGAACCGCTGCTGCCCGATCTGCTGCTCGCCGGCGCGCTGATCGCACGGGGCGGCAGCGAGGCGCAGAAGGCCGCCTGGCTGCCGCGCATCATGGCCGGTGAGGCGCGGGTCGGCTTCGCCCACTTCGAGCATGAGGCCCGCTTCAACCTCGCTTATGTCGCCACCACCGCCACGCGCGACGGCGACGGCGCCCGGCTGGACGGCGAGAAGACGCTGGTGCTGGCCGGGGCGGGCGTGGACGCCTACATCGTCTCCGCGCGATCGCCGGGCGCACGCGCCGACGGGCCGATCGACTTCTACCTCGTGCCGGCCGACGCCGCCGGCGTGCACGCCCGCCCCTACCGCCTGATTGACGGATCGCTGGCGGTGGAGCTGCGCCTGCAGGGCGTCGCGGCGAGCGATCCGATCAGCCTTGCCCCCGCCGCGCTTGATGCGCTGCTGGATGGCGCGCGGCTGGCGGCCTGCGCCGAGATGGTCGGCATCATGGCGATGCTGTTCGAGGCGACGCTCGATTATGCTCGCACGCGCAAGCAGTTCGGCGTCGCGATCGGCAGCTTCCAGGCGCTCCAGCACCGTCTGGCGGACGCCTATGTGCTCGTCGAGCAATCCCGCTCGCTGATGCTGCGGGCGGCGCTGAAATCGGCCGAGGCCGCCGACGATCGCCGCGCCGCCACCGCCGCCGCCAAGAGCTTCATCGCCGCCGCCGCCGTGCGGATCGGCGAGGAGTCGATCCAGATCCACGGCGGTATCGGCATATCGGACGAGCTGGTGATCGGCCACGGCCACAAGCGCATTCTGGTGCTCGCGACCCTGTTCGGCGACAGCGACGCGGAACTGCGCCGCTACAACCAGCTGGCCGCCTGAACCGGCCGGCGATCGGTCGGCGTCCCGGAGAGCGGGTAATCACGCCGCTGGCGCTCCGGCTTCCGCCAGTCCGACTCCTAGCGTTTTTAGTTCCGGCATCCCGGCGCACGCCGGATGCCGTTTGCAGGACCGCTCTACGGTCCGTCTCTCAGAACAGCCGCGTCGGCTCCTCGACGATCGCCTTCAGCGCCGCCAGGAATTTCGCGCCCGTCGCGCCGTCGATCGCGCGATGGTCGCAGGAGAGGCTCAGGGCGATCCGGGTCTCGAACCGGCCCTCGCCGTCCGGCCCGGGCGCGAACACCTTGCGCGAGGCGCCGACCGCCAGGATCGCGCCCTGCGGCGGGTTGATGATCGCGTCGAACTGATCGAGCCCGAACATGCCGAGGTTCGATACGGTGAAGGTGCCGCCCGATATGTCGTCCGCCGCCAGCTTGCCCGCCTGCGCCTTGGCCACCAGCGCCTTGATCGCGGCGGAGAGCGCGTCCAGCCGCAGGCCGTCCGCGCCGCGCACGATCGGCGTCACCAGCCCCTTCTCGCTCGCCACCGCCACCGCCACGTCGGCGTGGGGGAAGCGGTGGATGGCGTCGCCATGCACCTGGATGTTCACGTCCGGCACCTCGACCAGCGCCAGCGCCACCGCGCGGACGAGATAGTCGTTCACCGACGCCTTCACACCCAGGATCATGTTGGCGGTGGGGCGCAGCGCCAGCAGCGCATCCACAGTCACCTCGGTACGCAGGTAGAAGTGCGGGATGCTCTGCTTGGCCTCGGTCAGCCGCCGCGCGATCGTCTTGCGCAGCGAGGACATCGGCTCGATCATGGGCGTGTTGTCCGCCGGCGCGGGCGATGCCGTGGCAGCAGGCGCGGCTGCCGGCGTCGGCAGCTTCGCCAGCACGTCCGCCTTGGAGATGCGGCCGCGCGGCCCCGTGCCGCTGATGCCCGCCAGGTCGATGCCGTGCTGCACCGCCAACCGCTTGGCCAGCGGCGAGGCGTAGAAGCCGTCCAGCCCCTCCGTGCCCACCGCCGTCGACACCGGCTCTCCGCCGATCGGATCGGCCTGGCCGCGCAGCGCGCGGGTGACGTCCTGGTGGGTGATGCGGCCGCCGCGGCCGGTGCCGGCGATGGCGGAGACGTCGATCCCCTCCTCCTCGGCCAGCCGGCGCGCCTCGGGGCTGATCGCCAGATCGTCCGGGATCGCGACCCTGGCGGCGGCCGGCTTCGGCGCGGCGGCAGCAGCGGCGGGTGCCTTGGGCGCGGGCGGCGGCGGCGCGCCACGGCCCACGGCGGTGCTGGTATCGGCCGCCTTGAAGCTGTCGGCAAAGGCGTCGACCGCCGCCTGATCGTCGCCGGCGTCGCCGTAGACGCCCAGCAGCGCGCCCACCGGCAGCGTCTCGCCCGGCTGGGCGATCAGCTTGCGCAGCATGCCGGGCGCCTCGGCTTCCACCTCGTTGGTGATCTTGTCGGTCTCGATCAGGGCGAGCAGCTGTCCCTTGGCGAACGGCTCGCCTTCCTTGACGAGCCACTCGGCAAGCGTGCCCTGCTGCATCTCGATGCCCCATTTGGGCATGGTGAAGGCGCGGAGAGCCATCAGCGATACGCCAGCGTCTTGCGAACGGCATCGGCGATGACGCTCGGCTGCGGCAGATAGGCGCGCTCCAGCTCGCGCGCGAACGGCACCGGCGAGTGGGGCGGCGTCACCAGCTCGGGCGGCGCCTTCAGGCTGGCGAACGCCTTGTTGCACACCATCGCGGCGACGTCCGCCGCCAGGCTGCAGCGCGGCGGGCTCTCGTCCACCACCACCAGCCGCCCGGTCGCCTCGACCGAGTCGAGGATGGCCTCCTCGTCGATCGGGCTCGTCGTGCGCAGGTCGATCACGTCGCAGGCGATGCCTTCCTGCGCCAGCATGTCGGCCGCCTGCTCGCAGAAGCTCACCATGAAGCCGCAGGTCACGATCGTCGCATGCTCGCCGGCGCGCACCAGCCGGGCATGGCCGAACGGCAGCAGATGGTCGCCTTCCGGCACCTCGCCGCGCACGCCGTACAGCGCCTTGTGCTCCATGAAGATCACCGGATCGTCGCCGCGGATGGCGCTGGTCAGCAGGCCCTTGGCGTCGGCCGGCGTCGTCGGCATCACCACCTTGATGCCGGGGATGGCGGTGAGCAGCGAGTAGGCCGACTGGCTATGCTGCGGCCCGGCGTTCAGGCCGGCGCCATAAGCCATGCGGATCACCGCCGGGCACACCGTCTTGCCGCCGAACATGTAGCGGAACTTGGCGAGCTGGTTCCAGATCTGGTCCAGGCAGACGCCGATGAAGTCAGCGAACATGATCTCCGCCACCGGCCGCTTGCCGCTCAGCGCCAGCCCAGCGGCCGCGCCGACGATCGCGCTCTCGCTGATCGGCGTGTCGATCACGCGGTCGCCGAACTTGCCCCACAGGCCGGTCGAGGTGCTCCAGATGCCGCCGATCGCCTCCGGCCCGCCGGGCGTGCCCATGCCGCCGACCACATCCTCGCCCAGCACGACGACATTCTCGTCGCGCGCCATCTCCTCGTGAAGCGTCTGCACGATCGCTTCGCGCAACATCATCTGTGCCATTGCTCGCGCGCTCCGATCAGTAGGTGACGTAGACGTTCTTGATGACGTCGGCCGGATCCGGCGGGGCGGCGGCGCGGGCCTCGTCGACGGACTCGTCGATCAGCGTGGCGACTTCGGCGTCGATCGCGTCGAGATCGGCCGCGTCCAGCAGGCTGGCGCCGGTCACGCGCTCGCGGAAGGTCTTGATCGCGTCCCGCTCCTCGCGGATGCGGTCCAGCTCGCCGGGGCCGCGATAGCGCTGCGGATCGCCCTCGAAATGGCCGTAGAAACGCTCGGTATCGAACTCGACCGCCGCCGGGCCGTTGCCGGCGCGAACATAGTCGAGCACCTCGCGCATCGTGTCGTAGACCGAGAAGAAGTCGATCCCGTCCGCCCGCCATGCCTTGATGCCGAAGCCTTCCGCGCGCCCGGCGATGTCGGTGGCGGTCGCGGTGGCGTAGGACGGGCCGGTATGCTCGGAATAATGGTTGTTCTCGAACACGAAGATGGCCGGCGCCTTCACCACCGCGGCCAGGTTCATCGCCTCGAAGGTGGTGCCCTGGTTGCACGCGCCGTCGCCCGAGAAGGCGATCGAGACGCCGCCCTTGCCGTCCAGCTTGCAGGCGATCGCAGCCCCCACCGCGATCGGCGCGCCGGCGCCGACGATGCCGTTGGCGCCGAGCATCCCCTTGTCGATGTCGGCGATGTGCATGGATCCGCCCTTGCCCTGGCAGGTGCCGTCCGCCTTTCCATAGATCTCCTTCATCATGCCCTTCACGTCCACGCCCTTGGCGAGGCAGTGGCCGTGGCCGCGATGGGTGGAGATGATCTTGTCGTTGTCGTCGAGATGGTCGCAGATGCCGACGGCGACCGCCTCCTGCCCCGCATAGAGGTGGGTGAAGCCGGCGATCTCGCCGGTCTGGATCTCGCTGTGCAGCCGATCCTCGAACTCGCGGATCACCTTCATCTGGCGATAGGCGTGCAGCAGCGCCTCGCGACTATGTTGCATGGCCTTGGTCGATCCTCTCTCAGCGGGGGCGTATCAGCGCGACATGATGGTGACGGCGGAGACGCCGGGGGCGCCATAGACGTGGCTGTACGCGGTCTTCGGGTCGCCCGGCACCTGCCGCCCGCCGCCCGCGCCGCGCAGCTGCACGACATTCTCGTAGACCTGCCGCAGACCGGAGGCGCCGATCGGCTCCCCGCAGGCGAGGCAGCCGCCGTCCGTGTTCACCGGCAGCGCGCCGCCGATGTCGGTGCGGCCCTCGGCGATCCACCGCTCCTGCTCGCCATCGGCACAGAAGCCGTTCTCGCTCATGTGCATGATCTCGGCGCCGCACTCGGTATCCTGCAGCTGGGCGACGTCGATATCCTCCGGGCCGATGCCGGTCTGCTCGAACGCGGCCCGCGCGGCGATGGTGGTGGCGGAGCCGCCGCGCTCGACCGAGAGCGAGGGCGCGAACACCTCGAACGATCCCGCCGGCCGGGTGCGCATCACCGCCGCCTTCAGGCGGATCGGGGTGACGCCAAGCTCCCGCGCCTTCTTCTCGCTGGCCAGCACCAGCGCCACCGCGCCCTCCGCGGGCGAGCAGAACATGAACTTGGTGAACGGATCGCTGACCAGCGGCGCCGTCAGGATCGTGTCGAGATCCACCGGCTCGCGCCGCCAGGCGTGCTCGGCGTGCTGGCCGTTGCGGAACGCCTTCTCGGCGACCATGCCGAGCGTCCGCTCGGTGATGCCGAACTGATCCATGTAGCGGCGGATCTTCATCGCGAAGAACTGGGTGGTGAGCATCAGGCCCACCTCGCCATACCAGTCCGGCAGTCCCCAGTCGGCGGGCTTGGGATCGAAGGCGCCGCGCGGATGCTTGTCGAAGCCGACCGCCAGGCCGAGATCATATTCGCCCGAGCGGATTGAGGCGGAGGCGGCGAACAATGCCGAGCCGCCGGTGGCGCAGCCATTCTTCACGTTGATGAACTGGACGCCAGTCAGGCCCAGCCGCTCCACCATCGTGTCGGCGTTGCCCGACGCGTCCGATCCGCCATAGGCGAACTGTATCTGCGGCCAGCCGATGCCGGCATCGGCCACGGCCGAGCGGACGGCGGCGACGCCCATGTCCATGCCGGTCATGCCCTCGGTGCGCCCGAACGGGTGGATGCCGATGCCGACGATGCAGACGTCCTGGCTCATGCGATGGCTCCTTCGGCCGGGCGGAAGGCGAAGGTCGTCACGGTGCCGCCCGCCGCATCGGCCACGAACGGCACGATCGCCAGCTCCATCGCCATGCCGGTGCGGATATGCTCGACCGCCACGTCCACCAGCCGCGTCTCGACGATCACCTCGCCGGGCAGCTCGACATAGCCGACCGGGTAGGGCTGGAACGCCTCCGGCCCGGCATAAGGCGGCGATTTCGGGCGGAAACGCTGCACCGTCCACGACCACAGCGTGCCCTGCGTGGCCAGCTCCACCGGCTCGTAGAAGGCCGCCTCGCCGCCTTGCGGCATGGGGAAGGTGATCCTGCCGTCTGACAGCCGCCGCCCGCCGATCAGGCGCGGCGCCGGGCCGTCGGTATAGAGTCCGTCTGCGATCGGCCGATCGGCCATTTGCCCTGCCGCCCCATGTCGATTGAGCCGGCACTAAGCCGCAAAGGAGCGGCGGTTAGAACCCATCAAAACGCTAGGGTTGCGGACCGTACCTAGCTGTTCAGCCCGATATAGCCGAGCTGCGCGGCCTTGAAGACGGTCTGGCTGCGGTTCACCGCATCCAGCTTCAGCGAGGCATTGTGGATGTGGAAGCGCACGGTGGCGCGGCTGCGCTCCATGATCAGGCTGATCTCATAGTCGGTCTTGCCGATCGCCGCCCAGCGCAGGCACTCCACCTCGCGCTTGCTGAGGCGCGAGCCCGCCGGCAGCCGCTGCGCGCGGCACATGATGCGGACGTAGCCGGCGATGAACGTGCGGGCGTAGAGGCCGAGCAGGTCGCCATGCAGATCGAACAGCGCGCCCAGATCCCGCACCGCCGGGTCGCGCGGGGTGAAGCTCACCGCGCCCACCTGGCCGAACGGCAGGTGCACCGGCACGACGATGGCGGCGTGGGCCAGCGCCCGCTGCTCGAAATTGCTGAGGTCGATCGCGTCCAGGAACGGGTTGGCGGTGGGGGAACGGATGCCGTCGGAATTGCACCAGAACGGCTCGCTCTCGTAGCGGCAGGCGCTGGGCAGCGGCGAATCGAGCGCCAGGCGCGGACTCTTCCACCAGCGATCGCCCTCGGTCGTCGTCCAGCCGAACACCTCGGTCGCCAGGATCGCGCCGCAGGCGTCCACCATCGGCTCCTTCACGGCGATGTTGTGGCAGGTGGCGACGCGGAAGTCGGCGCGATCGGCGGTGAGCTTCAGCAGGCTCTCCGCGGCCGGCCGCACATCCTCCGGCGCGGCGATGCGCAGCGAAGCCACACTCGCCATGTCAGCCATGGTGCTAGTCATTGTCGCGACATTCCCTCCTCGGACGCCGAATGAGACTCCGGTCGTATCGGGCACAGTGCTCAGCCAGGAGGAATAGACCACGGGGCCGCGATCCGCAATGAGGCGGATCGCGGCGGACGGCCTTGATGCGCGGAAACGGGCGTGTCAGGCGGCGGGCTGCTTCACCCAGTCGATCCCGCGCCGCAGCAGCGTGTAGAATACCGGCAGATCCCAGGCGCAGCGATCGACCGACGGCCACCAGTCGAGCAGCGGCTGGAGATCGTAGTGGCCGCGGCAGTGGCCGAGCGTGAGGTACAGCACCGCGCCCGCGCCATGCGTCTTCACGTAGAATACCGGGTGCGTGCCCGGCGCGTCCGCCGCCTCCACGAAGCCGGTGCCCGGCCCGGTGCACTCCGTCTCCAGCAGGACGTGCAGGTCGCCGTGCAGCTCCATGTGGTAGAGCTCGTCGGTCGTCTCGAACGGCTCGACCCCGGCGACCAGCGGATGCGACGGATCCGCCACCGTCACCAGATAGGGCTCGATCGGCGGGTGGCTGATGAACTGGTTGCCGAGCAGATCGACGAACAGCGGCGCCCAGCGCGGCGTATCCCACAGGCCGCTGTCCAGCAGCCGCAGGATCGAGTTGGTGCCGTGCAGCGCATACCAGCGGCCGCCGCGTTCCAGCCACGCCTTCAGCGCTTCCTGTGCCTTCAGCGATGGCACCACGTCGCACGTATAGGTGACGAGGAAGTCGCATGCCTCGATCGCCGCGATGTTCTCGAAATCCTCGAACACGCGCACCTTCACCCGCTGGTCCTCGGCCAGCAGCTTCAGGAGTTCGAGCCGGGCGAAATCGATGTCGTGATACTTGCCGCCGGCAACCAGCACGCAATCGATCCGCTTCGGCTGCTCCACCTCCGCCATCCCTCAGGCCGCCAGATATTTGGCGAGGGTCTGCTGGAACTGGCGGATGCGGATCTCCTGATAGTCGCCCAGCTGTACGAGGCCGTTCTTGGAGGCGTGCAACCCCTCCTGCACGAACGGCAGGTTCTCCATGTCCTGATCGAACACATGGCCGAGCACGCCGAGCTCCGCCGCGTCCGACCAGGGCTGGTCGATCGACAGCAGCTTCATCTCCGGCCCCTTCGGCATCGCCGCGCCCGGTGGCTGGCGGACGAGGACGCGTACCTCCATCAGGCAGGTGTCCGGCGTCTTTCCGGGGCGCCAGCGATAGACGATGTTCGGCATGAAGCCGCCCCACGGCGCGAAGTTGGGGAACACATTGTAGACGAACGCATCGAGCACCTCGGCATCCGTCACGTCGCTGTGATCGCGGCCGAACGTCTCGGTGAAGTTCGCCCGCATGCTGTCGCCCAGCGCCTTGCGCGCGGTGATCCCCTCCGGCACGCTGACGGCGAACGGATCGGACATGTTCTCGTAATTGTCGGTTGAGCGACCGTTATATTTCAGGAATTCGTCGACGATCCACTGCTGCTTCTTGTCGGCCGGATCGACATGGGGCGACATGATGCCGAACGGCGTCAGCGCCCAGTTCACATTGTCGCCGGCAATATTGTAGCTGGTGTTGGCGTCGCCGGTGAAGGGCAGCAGCTGGGGGTGGGTGACGATCGTGTGCCAGGCCTCCATGAAGGCCTCCATCGTCACCTTCCAGTTGGCCGCGACTTCCTTGCCGACCCACACGGCGGTGACGCACTCCTCATGCTTCCACCGCTTGAAATGCTCCGGCACGGGCGCGAGATACTCTTCCAGGCTCGGCCCGCCCGGCGTCTCGCGCAGGAAGACGTAGCCGCCCCAGCGGCCCACCTCGGCCTCCGGCAGCGACATGTCCTGCCGCTTCAGGTGCTGGAAGTCCCAGTCGCACGGGATGTGCTTGAGGCTGCCGTCATTGTTCCAGGTGAAGCCATGGAACGGGCATTGCAGCTCGGAGGTCCAGCCATCCTTCAGCTGCAGCTTGCGGCCGCGATGCAGGCACACGTTGTGGAACGCCCGTACCTCGCCATCCGCCTGCCGGATCAGCAGCCACGAGCGGCCGGCATTGTCGAACACGACATGGTCGCCCTCCTCCGGCAGATCCTCCTCACGCGCGGCGAACTGCCACACGTGCGGCCACATCTTCGTCCGCTCGGCCTCGGCGAACGCGGCGCTGGTGTAGACGGTGGCAGGCAGCGGCTCCGACCCGCGATACTCGTACCGCTCGTCGCGCAGGATCTCCGGCACCGGCTTGGAATCGTTGTCCAGCAGGTCGGTCCACGTCATGCCGGGGCAGCGCGCCGCACCCGCCGCATCGATCGCCGGATCCCGTTCCGCCATTGCACGCTCCTGTGACATACTCTTCTTCGTGCTGCATGAGATAGGCAGCCGGCGGCGCGGTTCAAACTCGTGCTTTTGCCAGTCGGCAACCATGGCCGCGCGACCGTGCCGCGCGTCGCCCAGGATCGGGGACGGCACATCGCCGGTGCGGCCGGCACCATGCGGCCCGCCACCGCCCACCGCACCTTGCCGAAAGCACAGGTTTACAGCGCCGGCACGGCACGCTCCAACGAAGCCTCGGTTGATCTGCGGACATGGACAGGCAAGGGATCGGGATGGGGAGACTGGACGGCAAGGTGGCGCTCGTCACGGGCGGCACCTCGGGCATCGGCGACGCCACGGTGCGGCGGCTCGTGGCGGAAGGCGCGAAGGTGGTCTTCACCGGCTCCAACGCCGCCAAGGCGCAGGCCGTGGTGGACGCCACCGGCGCCACCTTCCACGCCCACAAGGTGGAGGATGCCGGCGCCTGGCCGGGGCTGATGGAGATGATCCGCGGCACCTTCGGCCGGCTCGACTTCGCGTTCGCCAATGCCGGCATCGAGGGCGGCGATTCGGATATCGAGCAGATCGGCCTCGATGCCTGGAACGAGATCGTGCAGATCAACCTGACCGGGCCGATGCTGACGGCGCAGCACGCGATCGGCCTGATGAAGCAGAATCCCGGCGGCTCGGGCGGGGCGATCGTGCTCAACTCGTCGATGAACGCCATTCTGGCGCTCGGCCAGAACGTCGCTTACTCCACGACGAAGGGCGCCCTGCGCATCCTCGCCAAGTCGATCGCGGTGCACTGCGCGGGCGCCGGCCTCAACATCCGCTGCAATGCGATCCTGCCCGGTGTGGTGGAGACGCAGCTGATCCGCGAGGCGATCGCCTCCGCACCCGATCCGGCGGCGGCGCGGGCGATCTTCGAGGGGCTCTCGCCGCTGAAGCGCATGGGCAAGGTGGAGGAGATCGCCGCGCTGGTGGCCTTCCTCGCCTCCGACGACGCCGCCTTCATCAGCGGCGCGGAATATTCGATCGACGGCGCATCGACGTCGGGACTGGGAGGCGTATGACGGATCGGCTGCAGGGGCGCACGGCGCTCGTCACGGGCGGGTTGCGGGGCATCGGCCTCGCCATCGCCGAGCGGTTCGTCGCGGAGGGTGCCACCGTGTGGGTGGCGGACCTGAAGGCGGCGGGCGACGCGGATGCCGCGGCCGTGACCGGCCGGCTCGGCAACCATGCCAGCTACCTGAAGCTGGACGTTGCGCAGGAGAGCGAGTGGCAGGCGGCGCGCGGCGCGATCGAGGCGGCCGGCGGCGCCATCGACATCCTCGTCAACAATGCCGGCATCGATGCCGTCGGCCCGGTGGAGACGATGGAGCTGGAGCGCTGGCGGCGGCTGATGAGCATCAACGTCGACGGCCTGTTCCTGGGCATCAAGACGTTCAAGACGATGCTGGAGGCGCAGGGCACGCGCGTGAACGGCGGCGCCAGCGTGATCAACATGTCGTCGATCATGGGCATTGTCGGCTACGCCCAGACCTCGGCCTACAACACCTCCAAGGGCGCCGTGCGGCTGATGTCGAAGGCGCTGGCGATCGAGTTCGCCCAGGCGCGCGCGCCGATCCGGGTGAATTCGCTGAACCCCGGCTTCGTGCAGACGCCGCTGCTGGACATCGGCATGCAGCGCTGGGTGGACGAGGGCGTGGCCGAGAAGGCGCAGGATCTGGTCGATCAGCTCGCGGCCGCAACGCCGATGGGCCGCATCGCCCGACCGGAGGAGATCGCCGCCGCCGCTCTGTTCCTCGCCTGCGAGGATGCGAGCTACGTGACCGGCATCGAGCTGCCCGTGGATGGCGGCTGGACGGCGCAATAGAAAGCCCGCGCTTCCGCTCATCCTGAGAAGGGGCTGAGCGCAGGCGGAGACCCGTCTCGAAGGACGCACGACGGGCTGGTCCTTCGAGACGCCATTTCGACCCCGCTCGTCGGCTCCTCAGGATGAGCGGGGCCGGCGATCGTGCATGAGGAGAGACCGCCCATGACCAACCCGCTCGAAGGATCCGTCGCGCTCGTCACCGGCGCGTCCGGCGGCATCGGCGCCGCCACCGTCGCCGCGATCCGCGCGGCGGGCGGCGAGGCGATCGCCACCGACGTGCGCGAGAGCGAGGGCGTGATCGCCCACGACGTGACGAGCGAGGCGGACTGGCAGCGCATCGCCGACATGATCGCGGAGAAGCACGGCCGGCTCGACTGCCTCGTCAACAATGCCGGCATCTCGATCGTCGAATCGGTCGAGAGCAATTCGCTGGCGGCATGGCGCCGCGTGCAGGCGATCAACGTGGAAAGCATCCTGATCGGCCTGCAGGCGACCCTGCCGCTGCTGAAGACCAGCGGGAAGACACGGTTCGGCGGCGCCTCGGTCGTCAATTTCTCGTCGGTCGGGGGCCTCTACGGCGCGGCGTTCAACTCGGCCTACTGCGCCAGCAAGGCGGCGGTGAACCTGTTCAGCAAGTGCAGCGCGATCGAGTTCGCCGCGCTCGGCTACAACATCCGCGTCAATGCGATGCATCCGGGCGGGGTGGAGACGCCGATGATCGATTCGATCATTCAGCGCTACGTCGATGTCGGCGCGATTCCCAGTGTCGCCGTCGGCCGCGCCGGCACGATCGCCGATCACCCGATCGGCCGCATGGGCAATCCGGAGGAGATCGCCAACGGCGTCGTCTTCCTGCTCTCGCCCGCCGCCAGCTTCATGACGGCATCGTCGATGGTGATCGACGGCGGCTTCACCGCCCACTGACGAGAAACGAAAGCCCCTCCCTTTCAGGGGAGGGGCAGGCGTCGCTGCGCGCGATCAGCGCGCCGAAAGGCTCGCGATAGTCACATCACCGGCATCGGGCGCGACGTGTCGCCCGCCAGATACCAGTCCACCACCTCGTGGAAGAACTGGTTGCCGCGCTCGTTGCGGCCGAAAATCACGTCCTTGTGCGCGTTCGCTTCCAGCCCCTTCTGGATCTGGAGGCCGATGACGTAATCCTCCTCGTAGGTCACGTCGCGCAGGAAGTTGATCATGTTTTCCAGCTGCTCGCGATCCGCCTCGTCGCGCGGTGCCTCGCGGCGGGCGTAGAGCAGCACGGTGCGGTTCTCCGCCGGCGTCGGCCCGGGGAACAGCTGGGCGATCTGGGCGATCTCCGGCGCCAGGAAGGCGGAGACGTTGGGAAACAGGATGCGGACGAAATCGAACCCGTCATTCTCCTTGCGCGCCCACTCCTCGCGCGGCACCGCCTTCAGCTTCTCGGCGATGCTGGTCTGGGCGAAGCCGATCCGCTGGTGCGGCCCGAACGATTCATAGTGCGTCAGGTTGGAGAAGGTGCGCGGGTGGATCGTCTTGGGGTGCAGGGTGGCGAAGTGATAGCCTTCGAGATAGCCGTCATAGGCCACCTTCCAGTTCGCGCCGTGGATCACGCGCGCGCCCAGGAAGGTCCAGTTGGCGAAATCCTGATCGTCGAAATCGTCCAGCATGCCCTGGAAGAAACCGTCCGCGTCGATCGCCTCGCCCGGCGTCAGCACGCCGAAGATCATGCCGCCCTTCTCCAGCGAGGGCAGTTCGGTGAGGCCACGGGTGGACTTGTCGATATCGCCGAACTTGGCCCGGTCGGACACGGCGAGCAGCTTGCCGTCCAGCCCGAAGCTCCAGGCGTGATAGGGGCAGACGAGCCGCGCGCAATTGCCATGCCCCTCGCCCAGCACCACGGGCGATCCGCGATGCGAGCAGACGTTGAGGAAGACGTGCGCCGTGCCCGCCTTGTCGCGCGTGATGAGGATGGGCAGGCCCATCGCGTCCATCGCCTTGTAGCTGCCGGGCTGCGGCAGCTCGCAGGAGAGCGCCAGCATCAGCGGCACGCGCTTGAAGATGACGTCCATCTCCTTCTGCCAGAGCGCCGGATCGGTGTAGGCGCTGGTCGGCACGGAGAGGATCTTGTCGCTCTGGAACGTCTCGTCGCGCTCCACATAGTCCAGCAGGATCTCGGCGACGTCGCCATGATCGGCACGATCCATATTCGCGGTCCTCTTCCCGGCTCCGGCGTCAAACTGGCAGACGCGTGCAACTTCGCTGTTCGCTACCGTGCGGCGCGTGGGCCTGTCACCTGCAATCAGTCACAGGTGGCGGGCCGAACCTAACAGAATGTCGCGTTGCACGGGGCGCACGCGCCGCCATGGTCGGGTGCATGAGCCAGACGATCGCACCCGCCCCCGCCCGCGCCTATCCGTGGGCCTGGCTCGCCCCCCCGGCCTCCCATCTCGCCCGCTATCGCGACGCCGGCGTGTGGCAGGACGAGACGATCGCCACCCGCGCCCGCGCCTGGGCCGAACGCGCGCCGGACGCGCCCGTCTTCCTCGGCGATCCGGCGGCGCCCACTTATGCCTCCCTGCTCGGCGATGCGGAGGCGCTCGCGGTCTCGTTCGGCGACCTCGGCCTCGAAACCGGCGACGTGGTGAGCTTTCAGACGCCCAACTGGTACGAGGCGGCCGTCATCAATCTCGCCTGCGCGCTCGCCGGCCTCGTCGTCAACCCGATCGTCATCATCTACCGCGACGCCGAGGTGCGCCACATGATGGCGGACAGCCGCAGCCGCCTGCTGTTCGTCGCCGAGACGTTCCGCGGCACCGATTTCGCCGCGATGGCGGAACGGCTGCGACCCGACCTGCCGGACATGGACCATCTCGCCACCGTGCGCGGCACGCGCGGCGGCCTTGGCTACGAGGAACTCGTCGCCGCCGGGCGCGGGCGCACGCTGGCCGCGCCGCGCGTGGACCCGGATGCGGTGAAGATGCTGCTCTACACCTCCGGCACCACCGGCAAGCCCAAGGGCGTGCTGCACAGCCACAACACGCTGGCCCGCGCGGTGCAGCCGGGCATGCGCCACTGGGGCGTGCAGCCGGGCGACGCGATCCTGATGCCCTCGCCCGTCACCCATATCAGCGGCTATTCGAACGGACTGGAGCTGCCGTTCCTCATCGGCACCCGCACCGTGCTGATGGAGAGCTGGAACGCCGACGAGGCGCTCGACCTGATCGTTCGCCACGATGTCGTCGGCACCGTCGCGGCGACGCCCTTCCTTCAGGAGCTCGCCCTGAAGGCGCACGCCGCCGGCACCGATCTGCCGTCGCTGCGCTACTTTGCCTGCGGCGGCGCGGCCGTGCCGCCGGAGGTGGTGCGCAGCGCCAACGCCGCGCTGGCCCAGGCGCCCGCCTTCCGCGTCTACGGCAGTTCGGAAGTGCCGCTCGTCACGCTCGGCTGGCCGGCGGACGGGGAGCTTGCCGCCACCACCGACGGCGAGATCGTCGACTATGACGTCCGCTTCCTCGACGATGCCGGCAACGACGTGGCCGCCGGCGAGGAAGGCGAGATCGTGGCGCGCGGCCCGGCGATGTTCATGGGCTATGCCAGCGAGGCGCAGACCCGCGAGGCGCTGACCGACGATGGCTATTTCCGCACCGGCGATCTCGGCCGGCTGACGCCGGAGCGCGCGCTGCTGATCACCGGGCGCAAGAAGGACCTCATCATCCGCGGCGGCGAGAATATCAGCGCCAAGGAGATAGAGGACGTCCTCCACCTCCACCCCGCCATCGCCGAGGCGGCCGTCGTCTCGATGCCGCACGACCGGCTTGGCGAGGGGATCTGCGCCTTCCTGATCGTGCGGGGCGAGACGCCGCCCGATTTCGCCGCCGTGGGCGCCTTCGTCGGCCAGCACGGCCTCGCCAAGCAGAAGCGGCCCGAGCGGATCGAGATCGTCGCCGATTTCCCGCGCACGGCCTCCGGCAAGGTGCGCAAGGATCAGCTGCGCCTTCAGATCAAGGCGCTGGTCGAGGCGGAAGGCTAATGGACGCCGCGCTCGACGAGGAGATGCGCGCGCTGGTATCCAAGCAGGCGATCACCGAGCTGATCTATCGCATGGCGCGCGCGGTGGACCGCTGCGACGCCGATCTGATGCGCGGGCTGTTCCACGCCGACGCCACCGACGATCACGGCATGTTCCGCGGCACCGCCGCCGATTTCGTGCCGTGGGTGATGGGCGTGCTGGCGAACATGCGCCTTACCCAGCACATGATCGGCAACATCCTGATCGAGCTGGACGGCGACCAGGCCCGCGCCGAGACCTACTTCATCGCCCACCACCTGATCGCGGCGGAGAAGAGCGGCATCTTCCTGGCCGCCGAGGCCGGCGCGCCGGACCAGTTCATGGTCGCCGGCGGCCGCTACCTCGATCGCTTCGAGCGGCGGGACGGCGCCTGGCGGTTCAGCCACCGCCACGCCGTGTTCGACTGGAATGCGGAGGCGCCCGCCACCGACAAATGGGATCGCCCGGCCCTCGCCGGCTGGGTGTTCGGCGAGCGGGGGCCGGGCGACGCCTCCTACGCCAACTTCGCCGGCGGTAGCGCCGGCGATCGTCAGGACTAATCCAGCTTCAGGATCATCTTGCCCTCGTTGCTGCCCTCGAACAGGCGCAGGAAGGCGGGCAGCGCATTCTCGATCCCCTCGTCGATATGCTCGTCCACGCGCAGGCCGCCCTCGGCCAGCCACTTGCCCATCGCCGCCGCGCCTTCGGGAAAGCGCGGGATATAGTTGCTGACGAGCAGGCCCTCGATCCGCGCCGTCTTCACGATCAGCTGCCACAGGTTGCGCGCGCCGACCGGGCCGGTGACGCTGTTATACTCGGCGATCAGGCCGCAGAGCGCGATCCGGGCGAAGCGGTTGATGTGCAGCAGCCCGGCGTCCAATATGTCGCCGCCGACATTCTCGAAGATCACGTCCACGCCGTCCGGCGCCGCCTTGCCGATCTCGGCGGCAAGCGCCTCCACCGATCTGCCGCGATAGTCGATCGCGGCATCGTAGCCGTAATCCTCGATCAGCCGGCGGCACTTGTCCGGGCCGCCGGCGATGCCGACGGTGCGGCAGCCGAGCCGCTTGGCGATCTGCCCGACCAGCGAACCGACCGCGCCCGCCGCGCCCGAGACCAGCACCGTCTCCCCCGCCTGCGGCCGGCCGACCTCGATCAGCCCGAAATAGGCCGTCATGCCCACCGCGCCGAACACCGAGAGGAAGTTGGTGACGGACGGCGCGGCGGACGCGTCCACCGGCGCGGTGAAGCCGCCGGGGCGCGCCACCGAATACTCCTCGATGGCGTTCAGCCCCAGCATCCACTGCCCCTCGGCGATCGCCGGATCGCGCGAACGCACCGCGCGGCCGATCGTCGTCGCCCGCACCGGATCGCCCAGCCGCACCGGCGGGAGATAGGATGGCGCATCGTCCAGCCAGCCGCGGATCGCCGGATCGAGCGAGGCATAGGCGTTGCGCACCAATACCTCGCCCTCGGCCAGGTCGGGCAGCGGCTCGCTGACGAGGGCGAAATCCTCCGCGACTGGCGTGCCCTGCGGCCGGCGGACGAGGGTGAAGCGGCGGTTGTGGGTCATGGCAATCCTCGGGGTCGCGTCTCGGGCGGGAGGGGTCAGTTCAGCGTCGCCAGGAACCGCCGCGTCGCATCCGCCACCGCCTTCGCCCGCGCGCCGGGATCGGGAAAGGCGTCGCGCAGCGCTTTGGAGCGGAGCTCGATGCTCAGCGGCACCCTGTCCGGCAGCGCCCGCATCACCGCCGCCAGCGGCAGCGCGCCTTCGCCGGTCTGCAGCCGCTCGTCCACCGCCTCGCGGATGATGCCGTCGAAGTCGTGTGGGTCCGGCCCGATCGCCACCGCGTCGCACATCTGCGCGTAGGGCAGCAGGTGGCGCGGCACCGCGGCGACATCCTCCGGGCTGCCGCCGGAGCGCGAGAGGTGGATCGGATCGACGAGCAGCGCCGCCGCCGGATCGCCGGCGGCGGCGATCACCGCCAGCGCCTGATCGATCGTCTTCACATCGGTGAACATGCCGAATTCCAGCGCGATCCGCATGCCGCGCTCGCCGCCATGGGCGCACAGCCGGGCAAACTTCGCGGCCGTGGCGCCTTGATCGGGATCGGAGCTGACGACCAGCACGTTGGCCGCGCCCATCTCCGCCCCGATATCGATGATGCGCAGATGATCGGGGTCCAGCGGCCCCGGCTTGATCCACACCACCTCGACGTCCAGCAGCGGCAGCCCGGCGTCGGCGAGCCGCGCCTTCGCCGCCCGCGTGGTGGCGTCCGTCCAGTCGGCCGGCTCGATCCACAGGCCGACGGCATCGAAGCCGCCGGCCACCGCCGCGTCGATCGTCTCGATCGGCCCGAATTCCGGCACCACCCCGGACGCGAGCGAGATCGCGTGGCCGCCTGCGCCGCCTGTGCCTGCGGCCGTCACGCGGCGGCGCGTTGCGCGGCGGCGGCGATCGCCTCGGCGGTTTCCTCGCGGGTGGGGTTGCGGCGCAGGGTGAGGCCGCCGTTCACCTGCAGATTCTCGCCCGTCATGAAACATTCGTCGGATGCGAGGAACACGGCGGCGGCGGCGATATCCTCGGAAGTGCCGATCCGGCCCAGCGGATAGCCCTTGAGGAAGCTCTCCGTCAGCCCCGGCACGGCCATGTGGCCCGACGTCATCGGCGATTCCGTCAGCCCCGGCGAGATCGAGTTGGCGCGGATGCCGTTCATGCCGAACTCGTGCGCCACCACGCGGATGATGTGATCGGTGCCCGCCTTGGCGCCCATGTAGGCGGCATGATCGTTCAGCATGATCTTGGCGGTGGCGGACGAGATCTGGATGATCGATCCGCCGCGCCCGCCGGCCTTGTCGTCCATCGCCGCGATCATCGCCTGCATGAACAGGAACGGCCCCTTGAACTGGAGCGCGCTCATCTCGTCGAACTCGGCCTCGGTCGTCTCCTGAAAGCCCTTCAGCAGCCCCCAGCCGGTCGCGTTGAGGCCGATGTCGAGGAAGCCGAACGTCGTCTTCGCCAGATCGGCGGCGGCCACCAGATCGGCCTTGCTCGTCACGTCCACCCGGGCGGCCACGCCGCCGATCTCATCGGCGATGCGCTCCAGCTCGTCCATGCGGCGGCCGGCGACCACCACCTTCGCGCCCTCGGCGGTGAAGCGGCGGGCGATGGTCTGCCCCATATTGTCCTTGCCGGCCGCACCGATGACGAGCGCGACCTTGCCTTCCAGACGTCCTGCCACGTTCAATGCCCCACCGCGTCGTTGAGAAGCTCGTGGAAGCGCTGGATGCGCTTCTCCTGACCGGAGATCACGCCGCCGGTGTAGCCGCGCGAATGCAACCCCTGCTGCTGGCCGATGGCGATCGACATGTCCTGATCCGCGACGAAGCCGAGCGACTTCTCGCCGTAGATCACGATCTCCTTCTCGTTGTCGCCGAAGGGGACGGTGCCGACGGGCGTGACCACCTCGTCGCGCCCCTCCACCGGCGGCATCAGATACCAATGCTGGAAGATGCACTTCTCTGGATCGGTCGGGTGCGGCTCCGACCGCAGCACCTGGAAGCCGTCCGGGCTCATCGTCAGGGTCAGGTTCGGCCACAGCGTGTAGTGGTAATAGTCGGTCAGCTGGCTGTCCGTCATCGTGTCGTGATGCTTGAAGCCGCGCTGCCGGCCCAGCTCCCGCTTCTGCTTCTGCAAGGCGAGGCGCGCTTCCTTGGCGCGACCCTTATACTCCTCCGGATCCATCCCCCACTCGGCCAGGATGTCGCTCAGCGGCGCCTCCAGCGCCTCCGGCAGGTCGAGCCGGTTGGACGGCGAGCAGCCCTTCTGCACCATGCGATTGTGGCCGCTCGGATACATTTCGAAGCTGGTGTCGGTGTAATCGTCGTCGATGAAGGTCGCCAGCTCCGGATGCAACGTCGGCAGATGATAGCTCTCGTTGAAATTGTCGCGGATGATCTTCCAGTTGCAGTCGATCACGGCCTCCACGTAGAGGACGCGCTTCATCGTCTCCATCTGGTAGTTCTTCATCTGCTCGGGCAGCGGCGCCAGCCACTCCTCCAGCGGCTTGGCGTTCTGGTCCATATTGTACCAGACGAAGCCGCCCCACACGGCGCAGCGTATCTCGACCAGCTTCACCTTGCCGCACGGATTGCCGCCGGCGAAATCCTCGGCGTCCTGCGCGTGCACCAGCGTGCCGTCGATACCCCACTTCCAGCCGTGGTAGGAGCAGGTGATCGCATCGCCGAAGCCCACCTCGGACCAGACGAGGCGGTTGCCGCGATGCCGGCAGGCGTTGAAGAACGCGCGGACGGAACCGTCCTCCTGGCGGATCATCAGCACCGATTCACGCAGGAAGTTGTGGACCAGATAGTCGCCCGGCTCCTGCAGGTCGTTCATCAGCCCGCCGACGTGCCAGATGCGCGTCCACAGGCCGTTCCACTCCTTCTCCATCCACTCCTTCGAATAGTAGCGGTCGCCGGTTATCGCATCGCCGCGGATCGGCGGGTCATATTCGGCCAGGCGCTTCCCCATGAAGGTTTCGACGGTCATCGATCCGGTCTCCTCTGGCGGCCGCGCCGCCACACTCGTCAGGGCCTGCATGCGTCAGGCATTGCGGCGAACCTTAGCACGGCGCGGCCTGCGCGCCCGATCCGCAAAAGTGAGAGGTTGGAACCGCCCTCAGGCCGGCCAGCGGCGGTGGGTGCTGAAATCCGCTTCGCCGCGCGCGCCCATCGCGTCGGCCGGCACCGCCGCCGATGCGAGGAAGCTGTCGCTCGCCTTGTCGGTGCGCGCCCAGTCGATCAGTTCCTTGCGCCGGGCGATGCGCCAGTCGCCGTCGCGGCACTCGTAGCGATCGATGTAGCGGCCGGCGACGAACAGATCCTTGTCCTCGCCATCCTCGACGATGCGGTGCTGCGCGATGAAGTAGATCTCGCCATGGGCGACGTCACCCTCCACGGTGATGTCCATCTGGCCGGTGAGATGCTGGCTGGACGTGAAGCCGGCCAGTAGCCCCTGCGCGAAATCGACGAACTCGGTATACGGCCCCGCCATGATGCCGCAATCGTCCCACGCGTCGGCGTGGAAGGCGCTGCGCTGCAGATCGGGCAGCAGCCGGTCCTGCCCGCGCATGTAGCGGAAATGGGCCGCCTGGATGTCGCGGCGCGCGCACAGGTCGCGCACCTCCGCCTCTAGGTCGAACGGTTTCACGCCATCGTCTCCCCGTTGTCGATCACGATCTGGGTGCCGGTGATCTGCCGCGATTCATCTGATGCGAGGAACAGGACGAGGTTCGCGACGTCCTCCGGCCTGCCCTGCCCGTGCCCCTGTATCTGGCCGAGGCCGGCGGATTCCGGCGGCAGCAGCGCCAGCGCCGCCGCCGTCATCGGCGTGTCGTGGGCGCCGGGCACCAGCACGTTGCAGCGTATGCCGTAGCCCTGCTCCTGGCAGTGCACCGCGATGCTGCGGCTCATCGCCACGATCGCGCCCTTGGCGGCGCTGTAGGCGACGATCGTCGACACGCCCTTCGTCGCCGCGACCGACGCCATGTTGACGATCGATCCGCCGCCGCCTTGCGCCATCGCCGGGATCGCATGCTTGCAGCCGAGGAACGTGCCCTCGTTCATCACCGCATTGTGCAGCCGGAAATCGACCAGCGAGCATGCCTCCACGCTGGCGAACTTGACCAGGCCGGCATTGTTGACGAGCACGTCCAGCCGGCCGAAGCGGGACAGCGTCTCCGCCACCACCTCGGCCCAGCGCGCCTCGTCCGTCACGTCGTGCGCCAGCGCCACCGCGCCGGGGATGCCGGCGGCGACGGCTTGGACGGCGGCGGCGTTCACGTCGGTGAGCACCACCTGCGCGCCCTCCTCGGCCAGCCGGCGCGCGTCCGCCGCGCCCAGGCCCGATCCCGCGCCCGTGACGATGCACACCTTGCCCGCGACCCGACCCATCCGCCTCTCCTCGTCCGGCCCGCGTGCGCGGAACCGTTGCCGGCACGATGGCGGCGAGCCCGGCGGCTGGCACCTATCCTTTTGCGCGGACGGCCGTTCGGATGCCCCTCCCTGCCGCGCGCGTTTGCGGCTATGGCGTGCGCCCGCCGGCGGCGCCGGCACCGCAGCACCCGCCGGGACGATCATGACCGAAACCTTCCACCGCGCCCTTGCCGATGCCGATCTGGGCGACAACAAGGCCGTGGGCGTCATCCTGAACGGCTGGCCGGTGGCCGTCTGCCGGGCGGACGGCGCGATCTTCGCCGTCGTCGACAAGTGCACCCACGCCAATGCCTTGCTGAGCGATGGGCGGGTGCGCCGCGGCGCCATCATGTGCCCGCTGCACGGCGCCCGCTTCGATCTGGCGGGCGGCGCGTGCATCGGCGGCGCCTATCGCCCGCTCAAGACGTTCGCCCACCGCCTCGCCGACGGATGGATCGAGGTCGCCGTGCCGGACGAGAAGCCGGGCCACGAGCATGAGCCGGTGCGCCGCCCGGGCTGACGCCGTCCGACATAAAGCGGATCCACTGTGGCAGCCCCGCCACGCCTAGCGAATGTCGTAGTGCCATCATCCGAAAGGAGGCTTCTATCCTCCGCCGCGGAACGCCGCCGTTATGCCGATAACGTGCAATCTGGCGCGATGCAGCGGGAGAGATTGATGCCCTTCACCGGCCCTACCGAAGATCGTCTGGCCATACGCGAGCTGCTGGATGCCTATGCCGACGCCGTCGTCCGCAACGATGCGGCCGCGTGGGGAGAGTGCTGGGCGAAGGACGCATATTGGAGCATGCCGGACTATCCGGAGTTCGGCACGCCCACCGGCCGCGAGAACATCGTCGCGACCTGGGTGGAGGCGATGAAGCATTATCCCGGCGTGATCTTCGTCTCCAATCCCGGATCGATCGAGGTGGACGGAGATACCGCCAAGGTCACAGCCTATACTTCGGAAGTCTACAACGACGCCGGCGGCAACGTGAAGCGCGACCGCGGCACCTACGAGGATACCTGCATCCGCGAGGACGGCCGCTGGGTGTTCCAGCGCCGCATCTTCCGCAACATCCACCGGGGCTGAGGCCCCACCATCGATCACACGATAAGCCGCAATAAAGCGGCATCGCCCAGGGAGACAGACCATGAGCATCCACAAGCCGATCCTGCACCGCGGGTCGGCACTCTTCGCCGTTGCCGCCACCCTCTTCTTCACCGCGCAGGCGCAGGCACAGTCCACCGCGCCCGGCACCGAGGCGGCGCCCGTACCGGCCGAAACCGTGCCGGCTTCGCCCGTTGAGGGCGGCGTCGCCCCCGGCCAGAACCAGAGCGCCGTGAACGACACGACCCAGCAGCAGGGCGGCCTGGAGGACATCGTCGTCACCGCCCGCAAGCGCGCGGAAAGCGTGCAGGACGTGCCGGTCGCCGTCACCGCGCTCTCCGAGGTGCAGATCCAGCGGCAGGACCTGACGAGCCTGGAGAAGGTCGCCGCGCGCACGCCGAACTTCTCCGTGGGCCGCGCCTCCAACGGCTCGGGCGCGCAGCTCACCCTGCGCGGCATCGGCTCCTCCTCCACCTCGATCGGCATCGAGCAGTCGGTCGCGGTCGTGGTGGACGGCGTCTATTACGGCCAGGGCCGCATCATCCAGGAAGGCTTCTTCGATCTCGCCCGGCTGGAGATCCTGAAGGGTCCGCAGGCGCTGTTCTTCGGCAAGAACGCCACCGCCGGCGTGGTCTCGATCACCTCCGCCGATCCCACCGACAAGGTCGAGTTCCGCGCGCGCGCCGGCTACGAGTTCCGCTCGCAGCAGGTGCAGGGCGAGTTCGTCGGCTCCGGCCCGCTCACCGACACGCTTGGCCTGCGCGTGGCGGTGCGCGGCTCCAAGATGTTCGACGGCTATTTCAAGAACGTCGCCGATCCGGTCAACTATGCGACGCTCAACATCGTCAACGGCGTGACGACCAATCACGTCGCCCAGCCCGCCGCCCGCAACGAGCCGGGCGAGAAGGAACTGCTCGGCCGCGTCACCCTGAAGTGGGAGCCGACCGACCAGCTCACCGCCACGCTGAAGGCGTCCGGCGACTATAACAAGGTGAACAATTCGTCCTGGAACTATGTGAACTTCAACTGCGAGAACGGCGGTGGCGTAAGCACGCTGAACCCGAAGTACCAGTGCAAGGATCACTTCGTTACCCACCAGAACAAGATCCCGACTGATATCGCCCCCAACTTCCCCTTCGCCAAGGAAGACGGCTCGCTCTACAATCGCTACAAGTCCTATGGCACCACCGGCACGATCAACTACGTGCTGGACGACGTGACCTTCACGTCCGTGACCAACTATAATTGGAACAACAACCAGTGGACCTGCGCCTGCGACTTCCAGTCGAGCAACACCGGCACCTGGGCGACCGAGAACTCGACCTGGCACGCCTTCTCGTCCGAGCTGCGCGCGCTGACCACCTATGACGGGCCGATCAACGTGATGGTCGGCGGCCTCTACCAGAAGACCAAGCGCAAGTTCGAGCAGTACATCATGTTCGCCGGGCTGGAGGACAGCAGCCAGTCCGCGCAGAACCGCTATCTCGCCACCACCAAGAACTCCTCGACCGACGGCGAGACGCTCGCCGCCTTCGGCCAGGTGACGTGGAAACTCGCCGAGACGATCGAGGCCACCGGCGGCGTGCGCTACACGCACGAGACCAAGGACAGCATCTTCGGCCAATATTACAATATTTCCGCGTTGCAGTTCATCTTCCGCGATGCCACCGCCCCGCTCGGCATCGTCACCGCCAACCAGACCTTCAACAACTGGTCGCCGGAAGCGACGATCAGCTGGAAGCCGATGCGCGGCCTGCTGTTCTACGGCGCCTACAAGACCGCTTACAAATCGGGCGGCTTTTCAAACTCCGGCATCAACTCCAGCTTCTCGAACGATCCTTCGGGCGATCTCACCTTCGAACCGGAAAAGGCGAGCGGCTTCGAGCTCGGCGCCAAGACGACGCTGCTGGACAACCAGCTGCGCTTCAACGTCGGCCTCTACACGTTCAAGTATAAGGATCTGCAGGTCGACTTCTTCAACTCGCCGATCTTCGCCTTCCAGACGCTGACGGCCGACGCCCGCACCAAGGGCGTCGAGGTGGAGTTCGAATATGCGCCGCGCTCGATCGACGGCCTGAACCTGCACGGCTCGGTCAACTACAACCGCGCGCGCTACACCAACTTCCCGCTGGCGCCCTGCTATGCGGGCCAGCGCCCGTCCGAGGGGTGCTTCCCGATCAGTGCCACCTCCTTCCGCCAGAATCTGAACGGCGCGCCGCTCGCCAACGCGCCGGAATGGACCGGCACGCTTGGCGCATCGTACGACAAGGTCGTCGGCAACGGCTTCCGCTTCGGCGCGTCGGTGGATGCGCGCTACAACAGCAGCTACATCGCCTCCGGCTTCGGCAACGACGACTCGCGGCAGAACAAATATGTCAACCTCGATGCCAGCATCCGCTTCGGCACCGAGGACGACCGCTACGAGATCGCGCTCATCGGCAAGAACCTCACCAACCGCTTCTACGTGACCGGCGTGGTCGATGGCCCGTCCACCGGCAGCGGCACCGGCACGCTGGCGGGCGTCCACGCCGATCAGCTCGGCTTCGCCACGCTGCCGCGCACGGTTCAGGTGCAGGCGACTTTCCGCTACTGAGGTGATCCTCCGGGCCGCTCTCCCCAAGAGAGCGGCCCTTTTCCTGCCCGGAGAGTATCGATGACCGACGCCGCAGCCCCCGACGCCACCCGCATGGCCGAGATCGTCAGGGAATTGTACGCGCTGACCTCCGTCGGCAACTGGGATGCGGCGGAGGAATATTTCACCGAGGACTTCCGCATCGTCGAGTGCGAGAGCCTGCCCTATGGCGGCCTCTTCACCGGCAAGCAGGCGATGCGGAACCTCTTCCCGCACGTGATGGGCTTCTGGTCCGATCCCGAGGTCGAGCTGGCGGGCGTCTCCGCCGGCGACGGGTTCGCCTACGGCATCGTCACCCTGCACGTCACCTCGCGCAAGACGGGCCGGCGCTACCCGATCGAGATCGCCGAGCGGTTCGAGTTCCGCGGCGAGCAGGTGTGCGAGGTTAAGCCCTATTATTTCGACACGCACCTGATCCACATGGACGCCAAGGGCGAGCCGATCGACGCCTGAGCGAGTCAGCCGCGCGCCACCGCCTCCCGCAGCGACGCCTTGACGAGCTTGCCGTTGGCGTTGCGCGGCAGCGGATCGGCGGACCAGTCGATCGTCTCCGGCACCTTGTAGTCGGCCAGCCGTGCCGCCACGAACGCGCGCACCGCCGCCGCCTTCCCCGGTGGATCGGCGCGGATCACGGCATGCACCCGCTCCCCCAGCACCGGGCAGGGCCGGCCCACCACCGCCGCCTCGATCACGCCCGGAAAGCCCGCGAGCACATCCTCCACCTCGGCCGAGTAGATCTTGAAGCCGCCGCGGTTGATCATGTCCTTCATGCGATCCAGGATGCGCACGTGCCCGCCGGCGTCGATCGCGCCGATGTCTCCCGATCGCCAGTAGCCGCCGACGAAGGATGCGGCATCCGCCTCGGCCCGCTGCCAGTAGCCGGGCACCACCATTGGCCCGGCGATCCACAGTTCGCCGCTCTCGCCCGGCGGCACCTCGCGGCCCGCCTCGTCCATCGCCACGATCTCGCCGCAGCGCACCGCCCGGCCGACGGCGTCCGGCCGCAGCCGGCCCTCGCCCGGCGGCATGATGACGGCGGGCGAGGTCGTCTCGGTGGCGCCGTAGCAGTTCACCAGCCCCAGCCCCGGCCACGCGGCGGCCAGGGCCGCGATCGTCGCCACCGGCATCGGCGCGCCGCCATAGCCGCCGATACGCCACGCCGTCAGGTCGAACCGGTCGATATCGGGCTCGCGCTGGATCAGCGCGTACATGGCCGGCACCATCAGCGTGTGCGTCGCCCGCTCGGCCTCGGCAAGTTCCAGGAAGCGGCGGGCCTGGAAGGCGCGCATCGTCACGATCCGGCCGGCGACCAGCAGCATCGTGGCGACGATCGCGACGAGGCCGGTGACGTGCGAGGCGGGCACCGCCAGCATGCTGCGCTCCCCGTCCGCCAGCCCCATATGCTCGGCATAATGCAGGCAGGAGTGGACGACGTTGCCGTGCGTCAGCACCGCGCCCTTCGGCCGGCCGGTGGTGCCGGAGGTGTAGAGGATGGCGCAGGGCGCATCCTCGTCCACCGCCGGCGCGGCGAAGCCGGAGGTGTCCAGCGCCGCGAAGCGATCGAGCGACAGTGCCGCGCAATCGCCCATGTCCGCCGGCAGCCGGTCTTCCGCCACCTCGTGCAGCAGCAGCCGGGCGCCGCTGTCGCGCAGCATCATCGCGATCTCGGGCGCGGCCAGGCGCAGGCCCAGCGGCACCAGGATGGCGCCAAGCCGCGCCACCGCGAGCATGACCGCGACGAAGCCGACGCCGTTCTCCAGCAGCACCGCCACCCGGTCGCCGGCGACGATGCCGAGGCCCGCCAGCCGCCCCGCATCCGCCTCCACCCGCGCGTCCAGCGCCCGATAGTCGAGCCTTAGCGCGCCGTCGACTATCGCGCAGGCGCCGCCGGCCCGCGCCGCCGCCGCGCGCAGCATAGCGTCCAGATTCGCCGGCCGCTCCGCATAGCAGAGCGTCACGCGGCCATGATGCACCTCGCGCCGCACCGCCGCCGTCATGCCGATCGGCTCCTCAGGCGTTCAGATAGCCGTCCAGCGTGTCGTGGACGTGGCGGATGCGCGATTCTTGATAGCGCGACAGCGTCTGGGCACCCTTCTCGCTGGTGTACATGCCCTCGCGCTGCCAGCGCATGATGTCCGTATCCTGATCGAGCACGCTGGCGAGGAACGGGTCCATCCCGTCCACCGAGGTGAAATGCTCGTCCTCCTTCAGCCGCACGATCTCCGCGACCGGCGGCTCCGATCCGTCGGCCGGCATCGGCCGCAGCACCATCTGGTCGAACAGGCAGCGATCGGGATCGTTGCCAAGCGGGCGGAATAGCTGGATCAGTGGCAGCGCCACGCTGGCGTAGAGGAACAGGTTGGGGAAGATGTTGTACTTGATCGAATCGATCATCTCCGGATCCGAATGGCCCGAATAGTCGCGGCCGTAATCGGCCCGCATCGATTGGCGCAGCTGCGCCGCCATCACCGATCGCGCCGTGCCGCCCTCCGGCACCACCAGTTTCTCGGCTGTCTCGGATCGGATGCGGTCGACCAGCATCGAATCGAGCAGCTCCTGCTGGCTCATGTTGCGGGTAGAGGTGGGGCTCGGGCTCGCCATCGGGCAGAGGTCGCGGCTCACGTGGCGGCTGAAGATATCGTGCTGCATGTTGTGGTCGCCCACCACATGCGTCATCTCCGGATGGGCGATCGGCGTGTGATAGGCTTCCATGAAAGCCTCCTGGCTCAGCTTCCAGTTGCCGGGCAGCTCCTTCTGCACATGGGTGTGGACATACCATCCGGTCATGTCCCACTTCGCCCAGTGATCGGGCACGATCTCCAGATAGTCGGCCAGCGGCGCGGCATCCGGATCCATGTTGACGAAGACGAAGCCGTTCCAGCTCTCCACCTTCACCTGCGGCAGGCGCGTCTCCTCGTCCTGCACGTGCGGAAAGTCCCAGCGGCAGGGGATATTCCGCACCGATCCGTCCAAGTTCCAGTCCCAGCCGTGGAACGGGCACTGGATCGAGGGAGACCAGCCGCTGGTGCCGGAGGGTTTCAGCTTGGTGCCGCGATGCAGGCAGCTGTTCCAATAGGCCTTCAGCCCGTCCTCGGCGCGGGTGATGAGGATCGAGTAGCGGCCGATATCGTAGACGAAATAGTCGCCCGTCTCGGGCAGCTGCTCCAGCCGGCAGGCGAACTGCCACACCTTGCGCCACATCTTGCGCATCTCGAGATCGAAGAAGGCCTGGCTGGTATAGCGCTCGAACGGGATGTCCGCGCTCGCCTGCGGCGGGTTGGACGTGCGCGCCAGCACGTCCGAGACGGCGCCGCCGCCGTGACGCATGATGTCCTGATAGCTCGGCCCTGGGCAGCGGCCGTCGATCGCCTGCAGCGGTGCGTTCATCATCCCTCTCCTTCTCGGGGCCGGCGTGATGTCCGCCGCCGGCCTCAGGTCTTCAGCGGCTTCACCGGTAGCATGTTGGCCGGCGGCGCCTCGTCCGGCACCTCCACCTCGATCCAGTCGTCCGCCGTGCGCACGGCAAAGGTCTTGAGCGGCTGGTAGGGCGCGGCGATGCACTGGCCGGTATCCAGCTTGAACATGGCGCCGTGCAGCGGGCAGACGATCGCGCCGCGCCGGATGCGGCCGGACGCGAGATCGGAGGCGGCGTGCGAGCAGCGGTTGATCACCGCGCGCGGCCCCTCCGGCAGGATCGCGACCAGCACGGGCCAGCCGTTCAGCTCCACGGCGGCGGGCTTGCCCGCCGGCAGGTCGGCCAGCGCGATCGCGCGATGGAAGGTCTCACTCATGCACCGGCACTCGCCATCTTCGGTCCTCTCACGTCGTTGCGGCGCCGTGCTTTCTCGAATTATGATCCATCAGTCATTCCTACGAACGCGGACGGACTGTCAAGATAGCAGGCGCTTGGCGCGGCGACTTCGTCACATCGCGCGCCGGCTGTAAACCAATAATAAGGTGAGCCCGCCGGTCGCGGAAATGGCGCGCGGTCAGGCCACGCGGGCGGCGACCCTGCGCCGCATGGCCGACAAATGTCGGGCGAGAGGATCAGGCCCGCGGGCCGGACGCCTCAGCCGGCCAGCGCCTCGACATAGTCGGCTTCGGTCTTCGCCCGCACCTCGTCGGCGGTGACGCCGTCGGCGAGCTCGATCAGGCGGAACGGGCCGGTCCGGTCGGTCCGCTCGAACACGGCCAGATCGGTGATCAGCAGGTCGACGACGCCAGCCCCGGTCAGCGGCAGGGTGCAGGCCTTGCGGAACTTGGACGATCCGTCCTTGGAGACATGATCCATGATGACGATGATGCGCTTGCACCCGGCCACCAGGTCCATCGCCCCGCCCATCCCCTTCACCATCTTGCCGGGTATCATCCAGTTCGCGATGTCGCCATTCTCGGCCACTTCCATCGCGCCCAGCACGGAGAGGTTCATGTGCCCGCCGCGAATCATCGCGAAGCTGTCGGCGGAGGAGAAGAAGGCGGTGCGCGGCACCTCCGTCACGGTCTGCTTGCCGGCGTTGATCAGGTCCGCGTCCACCTCCGCCTCGGTGGGGAACGGGCCGATGCCGAGCATGCCGTTCTCGCTCTGCAGGGTCACGTCGATGCCGGGTGCGATGTGGTTGGCGACCAGCGTCGGGATGCCGATGCCGAGATTGACGTAGAAGCCGTCGCGCAGTTCGCGCGCGGCGCGGGCGGCCATCTGGTTGCGGTCCATCGGCATCAGGCCGTCCCTTCCTTGCGCACGGTCCGCTGCTCGATCCGCTTCTCGAACGCACCCTCGATCAGCCGCTGCACGTAGACGCCGGGGGTGTGGATCGCCTCCGGGTCCAGCGCTCCCTCCGCCACGATCTCCTCCACCTCGGCCACCGTGACACGGCCGGCGGTGGCGACGGGCGGGTTGAAGTTGCGGCTCGTCTTGCGGAACATCAGGTTGCCGCTGGCATCCGCCTTCCAGGCCTTCACGATCGCCAGGTCGCACACGATCCCGCGCTCCAGGATGTAGGTCTCGCCGTCGAACTCCTTATGCTCCTTGCCTTCGGCCACCTGCGTGCCGACGCCCGTCTTGGTGTAGAAGCCGGGGATGCCGGCGCCGCCGGCGCGCAGCCGCTCGGCCAGGGTGCCCTGCGGGTTGAACTCGATCTCCAGCTCGCCGCCGAGAAACTGGCGCTCGAACTCCTTGTTCTCGCCGACGTAGGAGGAGACCATCTTGGCGATCTGCCGGGTCTCCAGCAGCAGGCCCAGGCCGAAGCCGTCCACCCCGCAATTGTTCGAGACGATCGTCAGCCCCCCGACGCCGCTGTCGCGGATCGCCACGATCAGATTCTCGGGAATGCCGCACAGGCCGAAGCCGCCGGCGGCGATCGTCATGCCATCGAACAGCAGCCCGTCCAGGGCGGCGGCGGCGTCTGGGTAGAGCTTCCTCATGACCTCTCCTTTTGGTGAGGCGGCCGCGTTCGTCAAGACCATCCTGCGTCGCGCCTTTTGACTGTGACTCGTCAGTCACTATACCACCGCGACGGCCAGCGGGCCGGCGGGAGGATGCGGGTGACGGACACCTACGACTACATCATCGCCGGCGGCGGCGCCGCCGGCTGCGTCCTCGCCAACCGGCTCTCGGCCGATCCGCGCAACGCGGTACTGTTGCTGGAGGCGGGACCGAGCGACAAGCATCCGTTCGTCACGATGCCCAAGGGCTTCGGCCGGCTGCTGATGAGCGACCGGCGCACCTGGTATCTGCCCGCCAACCCCGGCCCAACCGGCAAGAACACGCCGGAAACCTGGGTGCGCGGCAAGATGCTCGGCGGCTCCTCCTCGATCAACGGCATGCAGTATCTGCGCGGCCACCCCGAGGATTACGATCATTGGGAGCGCGACCTGGGCCTACCCGGCTGGGGCTGGGCGGACATGGGCCGCATCTTCATGGCGATGGAGGATCACGAGCTCGGCGCCACCGACTTCCGCGGAGTCGGCGGCCCGCTGCACGTGATCGTCAGCCGCAACCGCACGAAGATCGTCGATGCCATGATCGCCGCGGCCGAGCAGATGGGCGTGCCCCATGTCGAGGAGCCGAACCTGCCCGGGCAGGAGGGCAGCGGCTACACCACCGCCACGATCAGGCACGGCCGCCGCCAGAGCGCCGCCGTGGCCTTCCTCGATCCCGTCCGCCACCGCCGCAACCTGACGATCGTCACCGAGGCGCCGGTGGACAAGGTGCGATTCGAGGGCACCCGCGCCGTGGCCGTCGAGACGGTGGAGAAAGGCGTGCGCCGCACGTACCGCGCCGCCCGCGAGATCGTCCTCTCCGCCGGCGCGATCATGTCGCCGGCGATCCTCCACCGCTCGGGCGTGGGGCCGGAGGCGCATCTGCGGGCGATCGGCGTGCCCGTGGTGCGGCACAGCCCCGGCGTGGGCGGCAACATGCGCGAGCATGTGCTGCTGTTCCTCCAGCACCACCTCACCGTCGACTGGAGCCAGAATCGCGAATATTCCGGCTGGCGGCTGGTGCGCAACGGCCTGCGCTACAATCTCCTCCGCACCGGCGTGCTCTCCGGCCCCGGCTACGACTATACCGGCTTCATCCGCACCGATCCGTCGCTCACCCGGCCGGACGTGCAGCTGATCGCCAACCCCCTGTCGATGGACATGGCGGCGTGGGAGGGCTGGACCAAGGGCGTCACCTTCGAAAAGGTGCCCGGCAGCCAGATCTTCGGCTACAACCTGCTGCCGGAAAGCCAGGGCAGCGTGCTCGCCCGATCGTCCGATCCGGCCGAGGTGCCGGAGATCACGCACAATTATCTGAGCCACGAGAAGGATCGCCGCACCAGCGTCGCCATGTTCCGCTGGATGCGCCGCATGTTCGAGCAGCCGGCGATCAAGCCCTATATCAAGCAGGAGATGCTGCCCGGCCCGCAGGTGCAGAGCGACGAGGACATCCTCGCCGCCTTCAACATGCTCGGCGGCCCCGGCTATCACGCCACCGGCACCTGCGCGATGGGCAGCGTGGTGGATGCGCGGCTGCGGGTGGAGGGGGTGGACGGCCTGCGCGTGGCCGATCTCTCCATCTTCCCGACCAACGTCTCCGGCAACACCAACGCCCCCGCCATGGCCGCCGGCTGGCGCGCGGCCGAGCTGATCCTGGACGATCGGCGCTGATCCCGGCCGCTTGGCAGCGGCCGCCGCATCGGGCACATAGATCGCCTTCCGAGGGCAGGCGGAGGGGTGACGGGTGGCGGCAGGTGAGACGACGCGCCTTCTGGCGATACGGGACGTTGCGACGCCGATCCTGCCCACCCCGGTCAGCGACTGGATCTACCGCCTGATCTTCGGCGCGATCGGCTGGCCGTGGCTGCTGTGGAGCCTGCATGGCGGCTCGCGCGCCAGCAAGGCGCGCCTGCTCGCGCGGCTGTCGCTGCCGGACGGGGCGCTGCCGCATCTCGGCAGCTGGAAGGCCGATGCCGGCTTCCTCCACCGCATCGTCGACGCCGTGGAGGAGCTGCGCCCGCGCACGGTGGTGGAACTCGGCGCCGGCGCCTCCACCCTCGTCTGCGCCCGCGCGCTGGAGCTTCATGGCGGCGGCACTTTGGTCAGCTACGATCAGCATGCCGACTTCGTCGTCGCCGCCGCCGACTGGCTGCGCGATCAGGGGGTGGATGCGGATATCCGCCACGCCCCCCTCGCCCGCGCCGTGCCCGGCTGGCCGGCCTACTGGTACGACGTGACCGACCCGCCCGAGCGGATCGACCTGCTGCTGATCGACGGGCCGCCATGGGCGGTCCACCCCTTCATCCGCGGCGCCGCCGAGATGCTGTTCGATCGCCTGAGCCCCGGCGGCATGATCCTGCTCGACGATGCCGCCCGCCCCGGCGAACGGCTGGTCGCCCGCCGCTGGCGGCGGCGCTGGCCCACCATCCGCTTCGCCCGCCTGCCCGGCAGCACCAAGGGCACGCTGATCGGCCGCAAGGCCGCGATCTAGGCGGCGGCCGCAAGGCCGGCACCGGCGCATCGGCCGGGTGGGACAGCAGACCATATGGCACGGACGGGGTTGTTCCCCGGAAGGGGACTTTTAAATGTTTTACATACGAGCGGAGATGGTGCGCCACCCAGTCGGGAGCGAACCTGTCTACGCCAGATTCCCTGATATGAGGGAATTAACTGGGAATTGCGCACGACAACGATGCGTTTGCAGGCCTTATCCGCCCCTAAGCCCCCCAAAACACGCTGCTTTCAGACCGATACCCTATGTCGAAGACCAGGGAAACGTCTTCGCCATTGAGGGACAGCGTTCGCATGAGATGTGACCCGATGCGTACGTTTGCCCTGACGTGATCCCGTCTTTTGTCTAACCTCGTCCAGACACCCATCGATGTCGTTGCGCATGAGTGCTGGTGAAGCAATGGCCTTGGATAGCCGTTCCGCGATCGTGCGCGGATGGCCGACAGAGCGCCCTCTCACGGTGAAAACACGGGTTCGGGTCCCTTAGGGGTCACCATGTGTGCGGCTTGATCGCGCTCATCCCTGATCTGAAGCGGAGAGCCGTTTCATTCGTGGGGCTTGTATCGACATATGCCTCACGGCCGTCGACTTCCTCCATCAGCCGCTTGAGCAAAGCGGGTCCCAGAGCCCGCAGGCGGCTTTCGGCAGGAGGCGATCTCGCCGCGCGACGGGTCGGAACGGCTCAGAAGCCGACCTGCTTGGTGTAGCCGCCATCGACCACGACGTTGGCGCCGTTGACCCAGCGCGCGCGATCGCTCGCCAGGAAAACGACAACGTCTGCCACCTCGTCGTCGGTGCCCAGGCGCTTGAGCGGATGTTGCGCGCGATCGCGCTCATATTCGACCGGGTGACTGATCTGCACGCTGTCCCAAACGCCGCCGGGGAACTGGATCGGGCCGGGCGACACGCAATTGGCGCGGACGTTCTTCGGTCCCCAGCGCTGGGCCAGTTGCGCGGTAAGGTTGATCGTCGCGGCCTTCATCGCGCCGTAGCTGGGGGAGATGGGCATGTCGTGATGCTCGATCGCGGTGATCGTGGCGATCTGCACGATGGCGCCGCCGCCCGCTTTCTCGAACCACGGCAGGGCCGCATCGTTCATCGCGACGCAGCTCATCAGGTCTACCGCGAAATTGTCGAGCCAGCCCTGCCGGCCCCATTCCAGCTGACCGGAGGCGGTCGCGTTGTTGATGACGATATCGATGCCGCCCAGGGCTTCCGCGGCGACATCAACCCAGGCGGCGACGGCGGCATAGTCGAACGCGTCGGCCGAGTAGCCGTGGACCGGGCCGAGCGGCGAGAGATCGGCCACGGTGGCGTCGATCGCCGCCTGATCCCGCGCGAAGAAGGCGACGCTCGCGCCTTCCTCCAGCAGCCGCCTGGCGCAGGTGCGGCCAATGCCCCTGCTGCCACCGGAGATGATCGCGCGCTTGCCCGCCAGGCCCAAGTCCATCTCGCCGCTCCCGCATCCTCTGCCGGCGTGCGCGACTGCGCGCGCTTGTTGCCGAACGGGTGTTATGACACCATCGTGCGCTTGTTCTGTCAACCGGATGTCGCACATGGCCGAAGCAGATCCCCCGCCCGCCTTCGTCGCCCGCCGCAAGGCGGTGGCCGCTGCCGCCTCCCGGCTTCTCGCGCGCGGCGGACTGGACGGCGTGACGGTGCGGGAAGTGGCAGCGGAGGCGGGCTCCAGCACGCACGTCGTCTCGCATTATTTCGACGGCAAGAGCGAATTGCTGCTCTTCACGCTGCGCGAGGCATCCGGGCGTTCGGTCGAGCGGATGAAGGCGGCGATGAAGGCCGGGCTTGATCTCACCGCATGCCTGGAAACGCTGCTGCCGCTCGACGAGGAGCGGCTGGCGGACGTTCGCATATGGACCTTCTTCTGGGCAGGCGCGCTGAGCGATCCGGCGCTGGAGGCGGAATTGAAGAAGTTCGGCACGGTCTGGCGTCATCTTTTCGCCGGGCTCATAGATCTGCACGGTCATGGCGAGAATGCCGATGCGGACGCGATCGAGATGCTCGCGCAGCGGCTGCAGGCGGTGGTCGCCGGCATCGGCATGTATGGGGTGCTGGGCGCCCTGTCGCCCGGTCGTCAGCGCGCCCTCCTGCATGTCTCGGTCCGCTCGATCCTGCGACCGCCGGCACCCGAAGCGGCAGTGTCGGAAACGCCAGAGGGCGCACTCGCGACGGAGAACAAGCGGCTTCGCCGCTTTCTGGCCGACCTCGTGCTGCGCAACGCCGAACTGGAAGAGCGGCTCGCCGCCGCCGGCGCCGCGCTGGATGTCGACGCTTGACAAAACAAGCGTCGTGACCGAGCGTGACAGTTGATAGCATCGGCGCGGTCAAAGGCCGGCGGTGCGGAAGCCAAATGGTCTTGGAGAGGACTGACGGCGATGAACGATCAGAGCAGATTGGGGACTGGCCGCCCCACCCCCACCTACCAGGACATCATGCGATCCGACGGCGGTCGCATCGCGGACGTGCTGGCGCTCGACGTCAATCCCAAGCAGGCCGGCGGACGGGTTTCGTTCGATCGCTACACCTCGCAAACCTTTTTCGATCGCGAGATGGAGAAGATGTGGGGCAAGGTGTGGCAATTCGCCTGCCGCGACGAGCATGTGCCGGAAATCGGCGACTACTACGTCTACGATATCGGCCGCAGTTCGATCATCGTCGTCCGCACCGCCGATGGACTTCGCGCCTATTACAACAGCTGCCTCCACCGTGGCACCAAGCTGAAGGAATCTGCCAGCAGCGGCTGTTCCGCCGTGATCCAGTGCCCCTATCACGGCTGGACATGGGGGCTGGACGGAACCCTGCTGGACGTGCCCTGCCCATGGGAATTCCCGCATGTCGACACATCGGCGATGCCGCTGCCAAAGGCGCGGGTCGAAAGCTGGAACAGCCTGATCTTCGTCAATCTGTCAGACGAAGGGCCCGGCCTGCACGAATATCTGCAAGTACTGCCAGATCATTTCCACGCCTGGACGTTCGATGACTGGTATGTCGCCGTCCACGCGCAGAAGGAACTGGGCTGCAACTGGAAGGCCGCGCAGGATGCGTTTATCGAGGCCTATCATACCGGCATGGTCCACCCGCAATGCGTCGGCACCTCGGGCGACATAAATTCCCAGCACGACATCTTCTCGGATCATGTCTCCCGCGATCTCGTGGCGCTCGGGGTGCCGAGCCCCAGCCTGCCGGTGCCGCCGAGCGAGCAGGACATCCTGGACCAGATGCTGATGGGCGACAGCGGCATCCTCGACGGCGGCCGGCCAACGCTGGTCGAAGGCGAGACCGCGCGCAGCGTGATGGCGCGCAACATGCGGGCGACGATGGACCGGCTCGGCGTCGACACCAGCGGCGCCACCACCGCCGAGCTGATCGACTCGATCAAATATACCGTCTTCCCGAACCTGTTCATCTTCGCCGGCTTCTCGCTGCGCGTGCTCTACGTCTATCGGCCGCTGGGCATGGATCCGGATCGCTGCACGTTCGACATCCTGTTCATGCGGCCGGTGCCGAAGGATGGCACCCGTCCTGCCCCGGCGGAGCCGGTGCGCGTCACAGAGGGCGAATCCTATGCGGCGGTTCCCGGCATGGACCCCGGCTTTGCCACGCTGTTCGATCAGGACACGCGGATCATGCGGCTGCAGCGCGAGGGCATGCACGCCTCCAAGGTCGGCTACGGCACCTATTCCACCTATCTCGAATCCCGGTTGCGGCACATCCACGATGTGATCGATCGGTATCTCGCGGCGTGAAGCTGCCTCGGTATGGAGACGTCGGATGGAAGGCATGATCCGGCCGCGATTGCTGGCCAGCTATTTTACGATCGCAGGCGATGTCGCGGCGATGGCCCCCAACGCGATCAGCCCGCACACGCTGCGCGAACGGGCCGAGGCTGCGGCCGAGGCCGGCTATGTCGGCATCGGCCTGCTCGGCGACGATCTGTTCGCGCTGCTGGAACGGCACGGCGCCGCCGAGATCCGGCGCACGATCGCGGCCGCCGGCCTGACCCATCTGGAGTTCGAGGTGCTGCTCGACTGGTTCGCCGATGGCGAGCGCCGCGCCGCATCCGATACGATGCGGGCGCGGTTCATGGCGGCGGTCGAGACGCTCGGGGCCTATCAGATCAAACTCGGCGGCGACATCACCGGCGATGTCTGGCCGATCGAGCGGATGATCGAAGGGTTCGCCGGTGTCTGCGCCGATGCCGCGAAGGTGGGCGCGCAGATCGCGCTGGAGATCTTCCCGGCATCGAACGTCCGCGATCTGGAGACGGCACTGGCGATCGTGCAGGGCGCCGGCGCGCGCAACGGCGGGCTGCTGCTCGATACCTGGCACATGCATCGCGGCGGCATTCCGTACGAGAAGGTCGCGCAGGTGCCGGCCGAATATATCAAGCATATCGAGCTGGACGACGCCGCCGAGATGGTCGTCGGAACGATCATGGAGGATACGCTTACCCGCCGCCGCCTGCCGGGCGAGGGCGATCTCGACGTACCCGCGTTCCTCGATGCGATCCGCCGCACCGGCTATGACGGGCTCTACGGCGTCGAGATCCTGTCGGACGAGCAGCGCAGCCGCGCACCGCGCGAGGCGGCGAAGCTCTCCTTCGACGCGACGATGGCCCAGTTCGAGCGGATGAGAGCGCTCGCATGATCGACGAAGCCGAAATCCTGGCGCCGCTCGCCGAGCCCGCCTTCGAGATTCTCGCCACCGGCCATCAATTCTGCGAGGCGGTGCGCGAAGGCGCGGACGGCGCGGTCTACTATAGCGATCTTACCGGCGGCGGCCTGTTCGGCTGGCGCGCGAATAGCGGCACGGAAACGGTGGTGCCCGGCCGCAAGTGGATCGGCGGCTGCGTGCTCAACGCCGACGGACGCCTGATCGTGTCCGGGGCCGATCTCGTCATCGTCGATCCGCGCACTGGTGTAATCACGCCCCTGCTGTCCGAGATCGCCGGCGTGCGCGTGGCCGCGATCAACGATATCGAGGCGGACGCGAGCGGCAATCTCTACGGCGGCACGGTCGATTTCGCGGCGATCCTCGATCGCGGCGAGCCGCCCGCGCCCGGCCTGTTCTTCCGCATGGCGCCCGATGGCGCCGTCGAGGTGATCCGCGAGGGCGTCTCCGTCTCGAACGGCATCGGCTTCAGCCCCGCCGGCGACACCCTCTACCACAGCGAGTGCAACGCCGGCGTCTGGGCGTATGCATATGCGGACGGGCGGCCGCGCGATCCGAGGATGTTCGCCGCCATGGACGATTGCGACGGCCTCGCCGTAGATGCCGAAGGCGGCGTGTGGGTGGCCCGCTGGCGCGAGGGCGAACTGCTGCGCTACCGGCCGGATGCGGTGATCGACCGGCGTATCCGCCTGCCGATGCCCCACATCATCTCGCTCGGCTTCGGCGGTCCGGACCGCGCCGACCTGTTCGTCGCGACCGGCGGGACGGCGCGGAACGGCGACCCCGTCGGCGGCCTCGTCCGCATCCGCAGCGACATTCCGGGTCTGCCGTCGCACACGGCGCGGTTTGCATGATCGAGATCGGCAGCGGCCTTGCCGGCCGTGTCGCGCTGGTGACAGGCGGCACCGCCGGCATAGGCGAGGCCGTCGTCCACCGGCTGGCCGCCGAAGGCATGCGCGTCGTCTTCACCGGCAGCAATGTCGCGGCGGCGGCGGCGGTCACCGATCTGACGGGCGCCGTCTTCCACGCCCACGATGTCGGCGATCACCACGCCTGGGGCGGACTGATGCAGGCGATCGAGGATCGCTTCGGCGCGCTCCACGCGGTCTTCGCCAATGCCGGCATCAATGCCGGCGATGCCGATATCGAGACGGTCGATATCGATGCGTGGGATCGCATCTTCCGTGTCAACTGCACCGGCACGATGCTCGCCTGCCGGCACGGCATCGCGCTCATGCGGAAGACGAAAGGCGACGCACCCGGCGCGATCGTCATCAACTCCTCGGTGACGGGGATGGTCGGCCTGCCGGACGACGTGGCCTATACCGCGACCAAGGGCGCGGTGCGGCTGCTGGCCAAGTCGGTGGCGGTCCACTGCGCCAGGAAAGGGCTGAACATCCGCTGCAACAGCATCCATCCCGGCATCACCGACACGCCGAACATCGAACGCGCCATCGCCGCTTCCGGCGATCCGGAGGGGGCGCACGCCTTCCTCTCCGGTGCCTCGCCGCTCGGGCGGATGGGAAGATCGGACGAGGTAGCCGATCTCGTCGCCTTCCTCCTCTCCGACCGCGCCTCCTACGTCACCGGCGCGGAATATGTTATCGATGGCGGTGCGATCGCCGGCTATCCGGGCGTTTGATGTGCCCTTTCAGGAGACCGTCATGGATTTGAGCGCTGCCGCCGCGACGGCACAGATCGACGAGCCCGTATGGGCGATGCAGATGGGGCCGGAGGATCTGCTCGCCGCCTATCGCCGCATGCGCGCTATCCGCCTGTTCGAGGAGCGGGTGGAGCGCGATTTCGCCGCCGGCAAGATACCCGGCTTCGGCCACGTCTATCTGGGATCGGAAGCGGTAGCGGCCGGCGTGTGCCACGATCTGACGGCGAGCGACTATATCGCCTCCACCCATCGCGGCCACGGCCACTGCATCGCCAAGGGCTGCGATATCAAGGCCATGATGCACGAGATCTTCGGCAAGGCGGAGGGCATCTGCGGCGGCAAGGGCGGATCGATGCACATCGCCGATTTCGATAAGGGCATGCTCGGTGCCAACGCGATCGTCGGCGGATCGCCGCCGATCGTGGTGGGTGCGGCGCTTACACAGAAGATCCGCAAGACTGGCAAGGTCGCGGTCGCCTTCGCCGGCGACGGCGCCTCCAACCAGGGCACCACATTCGAGGCGATGAACCTCGCCGTGGTGCTGAAGGTGCCGGCGATCTTCGTGATCGAAAATAACGGCTTTGGCGAACACACGCCGGCCAGCTACTCGGTCGGCGCGCAGTCAATCGCCGCCCGCGCCGCCGCCTTCGGCATGCCGGCCGAGCAGGTGAACGGCGTCGACTTCTTTACCGTGCGCGAAGCGATGCTGCGCGCGCTGGAACGCGCCCGCTCCGGCGGCGGACCGACCACCTTGGAAATGGACTGTCCGCGCTATCTCGGCCACTATATCGGCGATCCGCAGGCGTACCGCACCAAAGACGAGTTGATCCTCGCGCGCGGCCGCGATCCGCTGCCGCTGTTCCGTGAGAAGGTGACGGGAGCCGGCCTGCTCGACGATACCGCGCTCGACGCGATCGACGCCGAGTTGTCGGCCGAAGTGGAGGAGGCGGCCGATACCGCGCTCGCCGCCGCCTTTCCGGCCGCTTCCGCGCTCACCCGCGACGTCTACGTAAAATATTAAGGATCGCCGATGTCAAGGAAATCTTATCGTCAGGCGATCAACGAGGCGCTCGCCCAAGAGATGCGGCGCGATCCGAACGTCTACCTGATTGGCGAGGATATCGCCGGCGGCATCGGTACGGCGAGCGGCGCCGGTGCGGTCGGCGGCATCTTCGGCCTCACCGCCGGCTTGTATCAGGAGTTCGGCGCGGATCGGGTGATCGATACGCCGATCAGCGAGAGCGCGATCATCGGGGCGGCCTCCGGCAGCGCGATCACCGGCATGCGCCCCGTTGCCGAACTGATGTTCGTCGATTTCGTCGGCGTGTGCATGGATCAGATCTTCAACCAGGCGGCCAAGTTTCGCTATATGTTCGGCGGCAAGGCGCGCTGCCCGATGGTGATCCGCGCGCCGATCGGCGGCGGCCTGCGCGCCGGGGCCCAGCACAGCGCCACGCTGCACCCGCTGTTCACGATGTTTCCCGGTCTCAAGGTGGTCATGCCGGCCAATCCCTATGACGCCAAGGGGCTGCTGATCGAGGCGATCCGGGATGACGATCCGGTGATCTATCTCGAACATAAGCTGCTCTACGACATGGAGGGCGAGGTGCCGGACGAGCCCTATCGCCTGCCCTTCGGCGAGGCCGAGGTGGCGCGGGACGGCGACGATCTGACGATCGTGGCGTTCAGTGCTATGGTGCCGCGCGCGCTTGCCGCCGCCGAGCTGCTGGCGAAGGACGGCATCGACTGCGAGGTGATCGATCCGCGCACCACCTCCCCGCTGGACGAGGACACGATCCTGGAAAGCGTCGAGAAGACCGGCCGGCTGGTCGTGGTCGACGAGAGCCCGCCGCGCTGCTCGATGGCCTCGGACATCGCCGGCATGGTCGCCCAGAAGGGCTTCCGCTTCCTCAGGAGCCCGATCGAGCAGGTCACCTGCCCGCACACTCCCTCGCCTTTCTCGCCCTCGCTGGAAGACGCCTACCTGCCGAGCGTCGACCGGATCGTAGCGGCGGCGCGGGGGCTCCGCGCCTATGCCTGAGACGACCGCCGTCGAGGGTCTGATCGCCCGGGCCGCGATCGCCGAGGCGCTCTACCTCTACGCCCGCGGCTGGGACCGGCGCGACGAGGCGCTGCTGCGCGCCGCCTTCCATCCCGATGCGACGACCCTGATCGGTGACGCCGAACACGCGACCCACCCGATGATCGGCGAGTGGCTGGCGCTGCTGGCGCCCGTGCCGGCGATGACCCATCTGATCCACAACATCCTGATCGATCTGGAGCCGGCCGGCGATTGCGCCCGCTGCGAGAGCCACTTCGTCGCCCATCATCGCCGCCCGGGCGTCGATAGTTCGCCCGACAGCGATTGGTTCGTCAAGGGCCGCTATCTCGATCGCTTCGAGCGGCGGGCGGATGGCGCGTGGCGGATCGCCCGCCGCATCCAGATTGTCGAGCTCGATCACGCGTTTCCCGCCACCGGGCCAACCGACGATCGCGCGGAGGATGAGGCCGTGATCGCCTTCTATGCGGGGCTGAACGCGTCGCGCTGAGCCGCGTTTGCAGGTCTTATCCGCCCCTAAGCCTCCCAAAAGACGCTGCTTCAGACCGAATCCCTATGTCGAAGACCAGGGAAACGTCTCCACCATTGGCGGACAGCGTTCGCACGAGATGTGACCCGATGCGTACATTTGCCCTAACGTGACCCCGTCTTTGTGCAGCCGCGCTCAAAGATCGACCGCGTCGCGCATGAGCGCTGGTGAAGCAATGCGTCGAGTTAGCCGTTTCTGCTGTGCGTGTCTTTCCTCTGGCAACTGCATACGTTTCGCGTCGAAGGCTCCGGACCGCTGAAATTGGCTTTCCATGCATAGTAAACTGCGCTCGAATTTCCCTGCTTGCGGCACAGCTCCATCACCACGGCGCCCGCCTCGGCCCTCTTCAAGATACCGATGATACTCTTCTGAAATCTGCTTCCGCTCCAGCCCGCCCGTCCTTCGAAGGGTCGGCTTCTAGGTCAGACTGAATCAAAAAAGGTGCCACGTCAGCCTGAGCATCAAAAGGGCGCTTGACTCCTGAGGTAACACGATGAAAGGTGGAGCTCCCTACCACAAAATTGATTTCTAGCCGGCCTTGCGCCGGGGGTTTGTGGTATGGAGTTGAACATGTCGAATGATAAACGTAAGTTTAACGCACATCCTGGCATAGTTCATTTACCGGTTGAAGGTCTTCGTCCGCATCCGACGAACCCTCGTGTCCACAAGCCTAAGCAGATACGTCAGCTCACTGACAGTATTAAGCGCTTTGGCTTTACCAACCCGATACTGATAGACGGCGAGAGTAATATTCTTGCGGGTCATGGTCGCTTGGCAGCCGCCAAGCTCGCCGGGTTGAAGACGGTGCCGACAATCTGCCTGGCAGGCCTCACACAGGCTGAGAAGCGGGCCTACATCATCGCCGACAACAAGCTGGGTGACAGCAGCAGCTTTGACCGCAAGCTGCTCGCTCAGGAGGTCTCTTTCATCCTCGAGACCGAACCCGACTTCGATATCGAACTAACCGGCTTTGAACTCAACGATCTGGATCTCATGCTGGACGCAGGCATGCAGGCGCCGGCTAGGCAGAAGCCGATCCCGCCCCCAGAGCGTGATCGGCCGGCGTGTAGTCGGCCCGGTGATCTTTGGATACTGGGTGAGCACAAGCTGTACTGCGGTGACGCGCTCAAACCAGAGAGCTTCAAGCGGCTTTTAGGGCGAGAGCGTGCGCGGATGATCTTCGTCGATCCGCCTTACAATCAGCCCGCCAAGGCAATCACCGGCAAAGGTCGCGTCCGTCACGATGATTTCGCGATGGCTGCCGGCGAGATGTCGGAGGCCGAGTTCGTAGCGTTCCTGACGACTGCCTGCACGCTCATGGCTAAGGCTAGTGTCGATGGAGCACTGCATTATATATGCATGGACTGGCATCATCAATTCGAGCTGCTCACCGCGGGCCGCGCCGTGTTCGACGACCTCCTGAATATCTGCGTCTGGGCAAAGGCCGCGCCCGGTATGGGGTCATTCTACCGTAGCCAGCACGAGTTCGTCGGGATCTTCAAACGTGGCCGCCGCCCTCACTGCAACAATATCGAATTGGGAAAGCACGGGCGGAACCGGTCCAATCTGTGGAGCTACACCAGCGGCAGCAGCCTTTCGCCCGCCCGACAAGAGGAGCTGAGCTGGCACGCTACGGTCAAACCGGTGGCGATGGTTCAGGATGCGCTACTCGATGCGAGCCGCCGCAATGACCTGATCCTCGATGGATTTGGCGGCTCTGGTACGACCCTGATTGCCGCAGAGCGCTGTGGCAGACGCGCCCGGATGATCGAACTCGACCCATATTACTGCGACGTGATCATTCGCCGCTTCGAGAAGGAAAGCGGGTTGAAGGCGGTTGCTGACAACGGCGACACGCTGACCGATCGCTCGATGTTGACCGATGGCGACGCTTCGAGGGGAGCTATAGACCATGGCTGAGACCAAGGGACATGAGCAGGTGGACATCACATCATGTGGAGAGGCCGCGCAGCCGTATGAAGTCGGCTATTGCAAGCCGCCACGCCACACGCAGTTCAAGCCCGGTCAATCCGGCAACCCGCGGCGCGGCAAGGCGCGCAAGCGTTCCCCCATCGATGAGATCAGCAAGATCCTCGCTATGCCGATCATTGTGAAAGAGGGTGAGAAGACCCGGAGAGTTTCCGCTTATGAGGCTGCGGCCTTACAGCTCAGGAAGATGGCGCTTTCGGGCAACATCCGCGCACTCGAGCGGATCCTTGATCTGAGCCGTGAACTCGCAAGAGACGAGGATCCGACAGCCGATCTGACAGTGGAAGATGAGCGTCTTCTTGCCGAACTCCTTGCAGTTCACCTGCGCAAGCTGGGCAGAGAAGATGAAAGCTGACTTGCGGCTGCTGGCTGCCCTCCTGAGGAGCGATTTCGAAAGTTTTGCTCGGGCGGCATTCCAGGTCTTTGCACCAGGGGAGGTGCTTGACTGGAATTGGCATCTCGAGGCGATCTGCTATCATCTCGAACTTGTGCGTACCCGCAAGATCAAGCGGCTTATCATCGAAGCACCTCCTCGGTCGCTCAAATCGTTTATCGCCTCGGTTGCGTTCCCGGCTTATTGTCTTGGTCGGGACCCGCGATCCAAAATCATCACGGCAAGCTACTCACTCGATCTGGCCATCAAGCTCGCCAACGATTTCCGCGCGCTCATGCGAAGCTCGCGTTATCGTTCGCTATTTCCTGGCGTATGCGGTTCGGTCAAGGACACAGAAACTGAGTTCACCACGGCGCAGCAGGGTTACCGCTATTCCACATCGAGCGGCGGTACCCTCACCGGTCGCGGCGCGGATCTGATGATCCTCGACGAGCCGATGCGATCCGACGATGCGTCCTCAGCGGCGAAGCGATCCGCCTTGCAGGACTGGTACCGCAACACCCTTTTTACGCGGCTTAACAGCAAGAAGGACGGTGCCATCGTTTTGGTCATGCAGCGCCTACATATCGATGACCTCGCAGGATATCTGCGGCAGCAGGGTGGGTGGACCATATTGTCGCTGCCCGCCATCGCTGTCGACCCGCAGCGGATTTTGATCGGCGAAGACCGTTGGCATGATCGCAAGGCGGGCGCGCTCCTCCATCCGGTTCGCGAGCCGCAGCACATCCTAAGCGACATTCGCGAGACCCTCGGCAGCTATCACTTCTCCGCCCAGTATCAGCAGCAGCCGGTTCCAATCGAAGGAGAGCTGGTCAAGTGGAGCTGGTTCAAGCCGTTCGAAGTGCTTCCGCATGGTGAGCGGCGGATAGTCCAAAGCTGGGACGTGGCGGTGAAAGCGGAGGAGATCAATGACTACTCGGTCTGCACGACGTGGGCGATCGTTCGAGACGAATACTACCTGCTCGATCTTCATCGAGAGCGCTTGACGTTTCCCGATCTCGTAAAGCAAGTCATCTCGCTTGCAAGAAAATGGCGTACCGACTCGCTTGTCATCGAAGACAAAGCGTCGGGGTCGGCGTTGATCCAGCAGCTTGGCGAAGGCAGGATTGTCGGCGTACCTCGGCCGATCGCCTACACGCCCAAGCTCGACAAGGTATCCCGCCTGAGTGCGGAGTCGGCAACGATCGAAGCAGGCCGCGTCCACATTCAAGCGGGAGCCACCTGGCATGCCGACCTTCGATCCGAGCTCGCGCAATTCCCGAATGGCCGGTTCGACGACCAGGTCGACAGCATCTCGCAGTTCCTGTTGTGGGTAAGGTCGCACCGGACGCCGAGCTTCCAGCTCGCGCGCACCCGTTAGGCGGCGGGCTGCCCGTCTGAAGTCTCAAGTGACGACGCTGCGCAATGAACAACTTTCGCGAGATCGTCGATGCGGCACGGCTCACCCAGGCGCCGTACGCCTCGCAATCCAATCGTCTGCTGATGAGGTAGTCTGCTCGCTCCCACCACATAAAAGCTCCACTGTTGCGGATCGCGGTGGTCGGCAGAGGCGTCCAGAACTTCGTGGAGAGCAAAGATGTAGAGGTCTGCCCACCTGCGACGATCGCCGATCCACTCGGCTCCATCCCACCTTCCGGTCCGTTCCGCGATGTCGAAGGCGCAGCGGCTTGGCCTGATGCTCTCCCAGCTCTGGCGCATGGCGGATTGCTTGACCTCCAGCCGAAGGCCATCCGCTCGCTCGAAGTCCCATGCGTGATAATCCTGAGAACACCAACGCCAGGACGGGCAAAGGGCGGCGGCTACAATCGCTTCGACCACCAGGCCTCGCAGCACGTTCGTTACGAGCGGCCTGCCAAATGCTGCAGCCGATGCTGCTGCCATAATCTCCACGACGCCGACTCCATCATGCGTCGTGGTGGCGGGTGCTTCTCCGGAGTACATACTATAGAGGATAAACTCCGACCGGCGGACCAGTCAACTCGGCGCGCATGGATATGCGCAAGCTGGTGGGAGACAATGTGCGGCGCGTACGCCATGAGGCCGGGCTGTCGCAGGAGCAGCTGGCGGAACGCTCCGGCTTCACCCAGCAGTATATCTCCGACCTCGAACGCGGTCGACGCAATCCGACGGTCGTCTCGCTGTTCGAACTCGCTCAGGCGTTAGGAACCACCCCGGTCGTGCTCATCAGCCCCTGAGGCGAGCCGCTTCTATCTCGTCCCCTCCAGTGCCATCAAGATCATCGTTGAGCCGGATCGGAAGGCCGTGCGCGTCGACGACAACGTGGATCTTGGTCGTGGGGCCGCTGCGCGATCGCCCAAGATTGTTACCTACCCCTCTTTGACGTCGCGGCCTGCTCGTGGGCGCAACGCCTCCTGCAGGTTCACCGCAACCCGGCTGCACGCGCGGCTGGTCCGTCAGGCACCGCGCAAGGCGCTGCTTCGCCTGATCGCGATCAGCAAGGTGCCGTGTGGACGGACAACACCGGCGGATCAGCGGTGCGAACCACTTCAGGCATCAGGGTCATTCGGTGGTACTGAAGCTACTCGCCTGCATGATCTCGCCGCACGACACTCGCATGAGGAGCAGCGGCAACATGCAAAGTCGCATCTGCGCCAAAGCCGCTCGGGTCATCTGCCGGTGATGGCGGCCGCGCCCGACGCGACGGACGCAGACAAGACGGCGGACAAAACCAGCCACTTGATTCTTATCCGTCTGAGGGTCGCTCCTAATGGAGAAAGAACCCCGCCGGCTGAGCCGGCGAGGTCAGTGGGGGAGACGGTGGACGGCGCGCTCAGTAACGCACCGTCACTTGCAGCTGAACGGAGCGCGGCAGCGAGATGAAGCCGATCTGATCGGCCAGCAGCCCGGTCACCGTGCCGGTGCGCGCGCCGGTGGAAGGCGCGTCGGTTCCGCCGGTGGCGTAGAAGCGGTTTGTCAGGTTCTTGCCGATCGCCGCGAATTCCAGCATGTCGTCGGCCGTGCGGATGCGCACACTCGCATCAAGGTTGATATATTTTGGCTGGCGCGTGTTCGGGTTGCCGAAGGCTGTCGGGATGTAGGAGGCGCTGTAGCGCGCATCGGTGCTGAGGCTGAGCTTTAAATTGTCCGATAAGGGGAAGTCGTAGCTGGCGCCGAGCGACGCGGTCCACAGCGGCGCGTTGGCGGTGGCCAGGCCTTTCAGGTTCTGCGTCGGCCGCGCGCCAGGGATCAGGATTGTGCAGCCTGCCGCCGGCGCCTGGCCGGTGTAGCACGGTGCGTTCGGCCCGACGATGCTGGTGCCGCCGGTGCCGGTGACGGGGCCGATCGTATCGCCGTAGCGCGCGCGGTTGTAGTTCAGGCTGCCGCGCAAGTTCAGGCCTTCAAGCGTGCGCGGGGCATATTCGAACTCGAGTTCCACGCCGCGGCTGCGCGCCGAGCCGGCGTTGATCGTGCTGAAGGCGAACACCGGCGAGTTGAAGAAGTCGAGCTGCAGATTCTCGAACTTGTAGGTGTAGATGCCAAGGTTCAATCGCAGCTGGCGATCGAACAGGGTTGATTTCACGCCGCCCTCGAAGCCGCGCGCCTTTTCAGGATCGAAGGTAAAGTCGTCAAGTCCAGCGGACGGGCTGAGGATGCCTGAATTGGAGAAGCCGCCCGATTTATAGGCCGTCTTATAGGCACCGTAGATCGTCAGGTCACGCGTCGGCTTGTAGGTGAGCGTCGCTTCTGGCGACCAGTTGGTGAAGGTCTGGTCGGCGGCAATGCGCACGTTAGGCAGGAAGATGCCCTGGGCGACGCGGGTCGGATGCGAATAGGGCTGGATGAAATAGCTGTCCTTCGTCTCGTGCGTATAGCGGACGCCGGCGGCGGCCTCAAGATTTTTGAAGATCTTCCAGGTCACCTGGCCGAAGCCGGCGATCGTCTCGCCTTCGGTCTCCGAATTCTTGGAATTGGCGAGGTAGCGCTGGAACGGCTGCGGCGCGTTCACATTTTCGAGCCCGCCGGACGCCGTGAAGGCGTTGTAGACGCGCTTCGTGCTCTGATAATAGCCGCCGACGAGCACATTGATCGGTCCGTCATAGGTGGTGAGCGCGCGGAATTCGCTCGAGAATGCCTTGAACGACGAACGCTCGGTTGCATAGACGCCGACCGGGCCGCCGGCCGAGACGCTGTCGCCATCGAAAATGAAGGTGTTGCGATTAGAATTATAATTTGTGACGGAGGTGAATGTCACATCGTCGAGCTCGTAGTTGAGGTTCAGCGTCGTCGCCCAGGACTTGTATGTGTTGCCGGTGGTGCCGTCGCCAGCGAAAGGTAGCGTCGCAGCAATGTCGGCCGGCACTCGGTTCGACGAAGAGACGAACTTGCGGCCGCAGCGGATCGCGGGGTTCAATTGGCTGACGCCTCTCGGGCAATTGTAGAGGACGGAACTGGCACCCGGATTGTTCGAATCATTGGCGCCTGCATTTGCCTTTAGCGTCGCGGTGAACTGGTCGGTCGGCGTCCATTTCAGTGTGACGCGACCATATATGTCCTTGCTCTTGCCGGCATCGCGCGGACCCACTGCCGAGGCGTGCGGCGTCACCACGCGTGAGGTGAACTCGGTCGTCGGATAGATGACGTCGTTGCCGATATTCTTGAAGAAGCTGTCATACATCTTGGTGGCGCGCACGCCGATGCGAATGCCGAGCGTATCGCTGAGTGGGCCTGAGCCGATCGCCTCGCCGATCAGCTGCTGCGAACGGACCTCGTAGCCGAGCCGGCCGATGAACTCGCGCCTGTCGGTCGGATCGGCGGTGGTGATCGAGACTACGCCGGCGGTCGCATTCTTGCCGAAGAACAGCGATTGCGGCCCTTTCAGGATTTCAAGACGGCCGAGATCGAAGAAGCCCTCGTTGATGACGCGGCCCTGGCCATAATAAACGCCGTCCACTACGACCGCGACGGACTGTTCGAGACCGATCGAGGTGGTGTTCGAGCCGATGCCGCGTAGCACCAGCGTCGCGCCCGAGCCGGACGGCGCGCGGCCGATCACGAACTGTGGGGTGCTGGCGGCGACCCGCTCGAGATTGCTTAGATCGTAGCGCTGGAGCTGCGCCGGCCCGAGCGCCGTCACCGAAACGGGCACGTCCTGCGTCGTCTCTACCCGCTTGCGCGCGGTGACGACGATGTCCTCGAGGCCACCGGTATCGGCCGCCTCGCCCGGTGCCGCGACCGCGCCCTGCGCCAGCGCAGCCGATGGCTGCTCCGTCGTCGTGCCGGCGGCGGGATCGCCGACCGCCTGGGCGAATGCCGGCGTGGCGGACAGGGCGATGCCGGCGAGCGCCGTGCCCAGCAGCCAGCGGCGGCGCACGGCCGCATCACCCGCGATGATCTGTCTCGTGTTCATGTTGGTTCCTCCCCGTTGATCTGAATCAGGTCTGGTTCGCGTGCGCGCGGACGACGCAGCGGAAGCCGACATGCGATGTCGACGTGTCGATCGGCTGGGCGTAGCGCGCGGCCGGGCGGTAGCGCTGGCAGTAATTGGCGGCGCACAGATGCGATCCGCCCTTCAGCACCTTGCGCCCGATCGCGATTTCGGGCGTGGCAGGATCGCGGCTGGCGCGCTCGCTGCCGCCGCGCGGGTCCGCCGGCACGCAGCAGGAGCCGGCCGGCTTGGCCGGGTGGCGATCGGCGAACCAGTCCGCCGTCCACTCCCAGACGTTGCCGATCATATCGTAGAGGCCGTGGCCGTTCGCCGGATAGGCGCCGACCGGCGAGGTACGCTCATAGCCGTCGAGCAGCAGATTCTCGGAGGGGAAGGCGCCCTGCCAGTAATTGGCGAGCATCCGGCCACCGGGGACGAGCGCGTCGCCCCAAGCATAGTCCTTGCCGTCCAGCCCGCCGCGTGCGGCATATTCCCATTCAGCCTCGGTCGGCAGGCTCTTGCCGGCCCAGGCCGCGAAGGCCTCCGCATCGCCATAGGCGATGTGGACGACGGGATGATCCTCGATCCCCGCGATCGAACTGCCGGGGCCGTAGGGGCGGCGCCAGCAGGCATCGGCCCGGAGGCTCCACCACATCGTGAAGTCGCTCGCCGGCGCCTGCGGGCGCTCGAACAGGAGCGAGGCGGGCACGATCAGGGCGGGATCGATGCCCGGGTAATCGGCCGAATCAGGCGCCGTCTCCGCCACTGTGACATGGCCGGTCTCGGTGACGAACGCGGCGAAGGCAGCGTTCGTCACCGGCGTCGCATCGATCGCGAACGGCGAGACGGAGACGCGGCGAGACGGCCCTTCCTCTGGATAATGGCGATCGGAGCCCATGCGGAAGGTGCCGCCCGGCAACGCGATCATCTGCCCGTAGCGGTGGCTCGCGGGCGCGCCGCGCGTGGCCGTGCTGCGCCCCCTCATTTGAGCGTGAAGACGACCTGCCCGAGCGTGCCGGTGAAGCGGCTCGTGGCGATCGTATAATCGTCGCTGATCGGAGTGAGCGTATCCTCGCCCACGTCGAGCCCGTCATTGTGGCTGATCCAGCCGCCCAGCGTCGCATCGATCCGCCCGCTGCCGACCGGCTTGCCGTCGATCGCCAGGGTCAGCGTGCCGCCGGAGCGTGCCGTCGGCGTGTCGCGCCGGAAATCGGCAGAGAGGGTGTGCGTGCCGGCCGGAACGCGGCCCACCGAGCGCACCTGATATTGGCGCGGCCCGAGCGCGTTATAGTGGAAGACGAGCTGGCCCTTGTCGACGTAGAAGCCCCAGCCGCCGAAATGCCCGCCCTGGGTGATGAGCACCCCCTCGGCCCCGCCCTGCGGCACCACGACGTCGGCATCGATCCGATAGGACCGGCCGATCGTCGAGGGCACGCTCTTCTCGTAGGCGCGTGTCAGGCCGGCATGATAGACGAAGCGATCGTGCCCGGCGATCGTGCTCGGCCGCCCTTCATAGCCTTGCGTGAAGTCGTGGACCGGCAGGATGTGGCTCTTCGCCGCCTCCTGCCAGAACAATGCCTTCATCTCGGCCAGCTTCTCCGGATGGGCGGCGGCGAGATCGTCATTCTCGCTGAAGTCCTTCGTCAGATCGTAGAGCGTCCACGGCCGCCGATCGACCGAGAGCCCCTCGGCCTTCTTGTCGCTGACCGAGCCGACCTCCCACGCCTTGCGCTTGGGCAGGGTGCCGGCCATCCAGCCATCCTTGTAGATGCCGACATTCTCCATCATTTCGAACACCTGCACATGGCGTTGCGAGGGGGCCGCGGGTGCCGTGAAGCTGTAGGCCATGCTGATGCCGTCGAGCGGTTTCTGCGGCGCGCCGTTCACGTTCGTCGGCACCGGCACCTTCGCTGCCTGCAGGATCGTCGGCATGATGTCGGTGACATAATGGAACTGCGAGCGCAGGCCGCCCGCGTCCTTGATCCCGCCCGGCCAGGAGATGACCAAGCCGTTGCGCGTACCGCCCGCGTGCGAGGCGACCTGCTTATACCAGGGGAACGGCGCGTTCATCGCCCAACCCCAGGCGGCGGGATAATGATTATAGACTTCGGGGCCGCCGATCTTGTCGATATTCTTCAGCGCCCAGCCGAAATCCTCCTTGGTGCCGGTGATGCCCGATTGCTCGAACATCAGGCCGTTCAGGCCACCCTCGGCGCTGCCGCCATTGTCGCCCTGGATGAAGACGACCATCGTATTGTCCAGCTGGCCGCTGGCGCGGATGCTCTCGATCACGCGGCCGATCTGCGCATCGGCAAAGGCGAGTGAGGCGGCATAAGCTTCCATCAACCGCGCATAGAGGCGCTTCTGATTGGCGTTCAGCGTATCCCATGCCGGTAGACCCTCGGGGCGCGGGGTGAGCTGGGCGTTGGCAGGAATCACGCCGAGCCGCTTCTGGCGGACGAACGTCTCCTCGCGCTCCTTGTCCCACCCCTGATCGAACTGGCCGCGGAACTTAGCCAACCACTCTTTGGGCGCATGATGCGGCGTGTGCGCGGTGCCCGGCGCATAATAGACGAAGAACGGCTTGTCCGGTGCGAGCGAACGCTGGCGATCGATCCACTTGATCGCGTGATCGGCCATGTCGCGATCGAAGATGTAAGCGGGATCGTCGTGCGGCGGCTCAATCGGCGTCGTATTCTCGATCAGCGCGGGGGCGAACTGGTTCGTGTCGGCGCCAAGGAAACCGAAGAAATATTCGAAGCCGAGCCCGGTCGGCCAGCGATCGAACGGCCCGGCCTGGCTCTGCTCCCACTCCGGCGTAAGATGCGACTTGCCGAACATCGCCGTGCCGTAACCGTTCTGGCGCAGGATCTCGGCGACGGTCGCGGCCGATTTCGGGATGACGCTAGTATAGCCTTCATAGCCGGTCGGCAGGTTCGTGACGTTACCCATGCCGACATTCTGCGGATTGCGGCCGGTGAGGAGTGCCGCCCGTGTCGGTGAACAGAGCGCCGTCGTGTTGAACTGGTTGTAGCGCAGACCCGCCTTGGCCAGCGCATCGAAGGTCGGCGTCGGGATCGGCCCGCCGAATGTGCTCGACGCGCCGAAGCCGACATCGTCTGTAAGGATAAGCAGGATGTTGGGCGCGCCCTTCGCCGCCGCCTGCTGCGCGGGCCACAATGGCGGGCCGGACTCTGCGAACGAGCGGCCCACTTTCTGTGTCCAAGGTTGCTGCGGTGCCGGCAGGACCGTCTGCGCCGCCGCGAGCGCCGGTGCGCCCATCAGGATCGTGCCGCTGACCAGCCGGCGGGCGAACCGGACGGTACCGTTAAGCAACCGGGCGCGGAGCGCCCGGAAGTTCACGGTGTGCGTCGCGTGCTGTCTGCGCTTGTTCATCGAGCCCCCCCTCTCTCGGCCCGCACAGGCGGATCCACATAGCGAGAGACCTCGTAGGTTGTGGCTTCGGAAAAGGTCAGCTGACTTTTTCGATAGCCCAGACTCTTGACGCCATGGCCTGTTATCAGTCCCTCCAGCGCATCCTCCTCGAGATTCCACCCTAAACACGGAGTCATATGACTTTAATTTTCTAATCATCTGCGTTGATTCTATATAGGGGATGAGAGAGGAACGACCCATGGATCAGTCCGTCAGCCGCCCGATCAACGCCGCAATGCCGCGCAAGGCGGAGCAGGTCCGTCGCCGCATTCTGTTCGCCGCCGAGCGGCTTTTTGCCGAGCGAGGGATCGAGGCCGTCTCGCTACGTGAAATCGCCGCACTCGCTAACCATGGCAACAACAATGCCGTGCAATATCATTTTGGCACGAAGGCGGGGCTGATCGATGCGATCTTCGAGTTCCGCGTCGCCCAGATGGAGGATCAGCGCCGGCGGATGATGGAGGAGGCCGAGGCCGCGGGCCTGCTCGGCGATGCCCTAATCCTGATGCAGATCCTCTGCCTGCCGCATCTGTCGCTACAGGATGAGGACGGCAATTATCCCTATGCCGGCTTCATGAGCCAGTATCTCACGCGCTACCGTCCGATCGGCTTGCGCCATGCCGGCGATCTGGATCTCGCGACGACCGTGCATCTGCGCCGGCTGCTCGGGCTCGTGGCGCAGCGGATCAATTACGTCCCGCTCGTGGTCGGCCAGTCGCGCATCGCACTGTGCAACCTGATGTTTGTCAATATGCTGGTACGTCGCAACCATACGCCGGTCGATCAGCGGGAGGAATCAACCTTTAAAGCTATGGTCCGTGACACGATCGAAATCGCAACCGACGCGCTTTGCGCAACGTATCGGCAGCGCTCTGACACGCCTCACTGGTTCGGGCTGTGAATACCACTGAGGGACTGATCCCCAGGCTCCAGCTGGTCAAATTTCGGATATATGGCCGCAGGACAGTCTCTGCGCGCTTGTCACCTACGACCTAAACAGGCTTCTGATCCTGGCTAAATGCTTTCGGCTGATCCTCACAGATCGCCGCTGGCGGCGCGAGCATCGCCGCAGTGATCATCTCCATCAGGTCGGCAACCATCGGGTCGCTGATCAGAACAGGCCGGTTCGGCCCGGCTGAGCTGGCGAGGAAGCTGATATTGTTTAGGAACATGCCGAGGCCGGTGCGTTTGCGTACCTCGATCGTCCCCGCCGGGAGAAAGTAAAGGCGCCGATCGATGCGCGCCAGCGTCTCGGTTAGAGCGGGGACGGACCCGGCATCTAGATCATAGGGATGCGGTATACCCTGTCCGCGCAGACTGAACATGTAGCGCGAGAGGAAGAGGGCGAAACCAAGGCCGCCATCCTCGTCGCGGATCGCGAGCAGAGGCGCGCAGAGGATCATCATCAGGGTCCGTATGTCATGGCTCACCCCGCGCGCGTCGGCATCCTTCAGCATCGCGGTCCGGACCGGCTCCAGCGAGCGGACCCGCCATTGCAACAGCTCGGCTATAAGATTTTCTCGAGTCGAGAAATGGTAGCGCACGACGTTATTGCTCACCATGCCTGCCGCATCGGCGATCTGTCGCAGCGAGACATTGTCGATGCCGCGCTCGGCGAACAAGCGCTCGGCGACGGTGAGGAGGGTGCGCTGAGTCAGCAGAGTGCGCGCCTGCCCCGCGGCCCGCGTCGTCATACCGCTCGCCCGTGTCATCCCTAAGCCGCTATCCGTTGACCCACTGCAGCCCGCATAGTGCGGATCGCGCATCGGTGCTGCCCCCAAAAGGCAGCTTTGGTGCTCAAACCTCAAAATGTTTCGAGTGATCCATAACATGCGTCGACAGCGCTAAGTTTTTTTACATCTTCGCTTCTGCATCCTCATTAATATATCAGGTGATGCAATTTTGAGATTGCGTCAGGGGAACATGAGGCGCCAAGGCGCCGAAAAGGGGGGATGATGAAACAGGGTTCCAGCGCCACGCGCGCCATTAGGCTGCTCACATTCTGCGGCGGCGCGCTATGTTCCTACCTAGCCGTTCCCGCCTTCGCGCAGGATCAACCGGTTGCGGCGGCCGCCGAGCCGACGTCGGCGCCGTCGATCGCAGCAGACGCTTCCGACGAGATCATCGTCACCGCGCGAAAGCGCGAAGAAAGCCTTGTAGAGGTGCCGGTCGCCATCAACGCCTTGTCCGCGCGGGACATCCAGCGTTACGCCACCACCGATCTCACGCAGATCACCACGCTGGTGCCACAAGTCATCATCGCGCGGTCGAGCGGCGCGGGATCGGGCGCATCGTTCATCATCCGCGGCGTGGGCTCGTCGCAGGGCGACACGGGGATCGAGCAGACCGTCACGCTCAATCTCGATGGCGTGCAGCTCAGCCGCGGTCGCGCGATCGGCCAAAGCTTTTTCGATGTCGGCCAGATCGAGGTGCTTAAGGGTCCGCAGGCACTGTTCTTCGGCAAGAACAGCCCCGGCGGCGTCATCTCGGTCCGCAGCAACGGGCCGACAAAAGAGCTGGAGGGCTATGTCCGCGGCTCCTACGAGTTCAAGACGGACGAGAAGGCCGTCGAGGCCGCGATCTCCGGCCCGCTGAGCGACGCGCTCGGCTTCCGCGTGGCCGTCCGCGCAAGCGACTATGAGGGCTATGTCCGCAATGCCGCACAGCCGCAGGCCAATCCGTTCTTTCCCGGCATCCCGACCGTCGGCACGGCAGGAAATAGCCGCCAGCCGGCGGGGCATGAAATCCTCGGCCGTGTCACGCTAGAACTCGACGATGGCGGCCCGATCAAATCCACTCTGCGCGTCTTTGGAGCCTATCGGCGGGAGAATGCCTTGACGGTCGCCGAGAATATCGGCTGCGTCGGTCGGCCGAGGACGCTCGGCAACTCCGATCCCACCGGCGACTGTACGCTGAACGGGGTCCGCTCCGTCGCGGCGCTTCCGCCGGCGCTCACCGCCGATTTTCCGCGTGTGGGTGACGGCAGCCTTTACTCAAAAAATCGCTTCGTGCTCGGTTCATGGACCAACGAGTTCAAGCTTGCCGATAACGTGAATCTCACTGCCGTCAGTGGTCTCTACGACTACCGCTTCAGCGCACTCGATGAATTCACCTTCAGCTCGTTCGGCGGCCTTTGGACATCGTTCCTCGAAACCTACCGCTCCTACTCCCAGGAAGTCCGCGTATCGACATCGTTCGACACGCCGATCAACTTTACGGCGGGTGGCCTCTACGAGTACAATCATCGTAACAATGAGGTGAACAACCTCCAGCTGAACCGCCCGGTCGATCCGGCCACCGGCAAGCGGCTGGCCAGCCAGTCGGCGATCTTCAATCGCGGGCGCACCTACTCCCTGTTCGGCCAGGCGCTATGGAACTTGGCTGACAGCTTGGAACTGGCAGGCGGCGTGCGCTACACGCGAGAAGCCAAGTTTACCTCGATGGCGAACACCTACGTTCACCCGACGCTCGCCGGCACCGCCGCCCGGCGCGCGCAAGGGCTGCCGCTCACCTCAAACTATGACGAGGACAATTGGTCGCCCGAAGCGACGCTCAGCTGGCACCCAGTCGAGCGCAGCACGCTGTACGTGGCGTACAAGACGGGATTCAAGTCCGGCGGTTTCTCTACCCCTCAAGGCGGCGTGCCCGGCACGTGGAACAGCGACACGCCCCGCTTCGGATCGGAGAAGGCGCGCGGCTTCGAGGTCGGCGGCAAGATCGAGTTGCTTGGCAGCCGGCTGCGGCTGAACGGCACGCTTTATAATTACAAGTTTCTCGATCTGCAGCAGACCTCGTTCGACGCGGTTACGTTTCTATATACAATCCGCAACGCCACGTCGGCGCGCACCAAGGGCGCGGAGTTCGACGCGAGCTGGGCGATCAGCCCGGTCCTCTCGCTGCGCGGAAGCGGCGCTTACAACAAGGCGAGCTATGGTTCCTTTGCCACCTCGCCTTGCTGGACCGGGCAGTCGGTGGCGCAGGGCTGCGTTGCTGGTGTCCAGGATCTGAGTGGTGAGCGCCTTGCCCGTGCCCCGCGCTGGAATTTTTCCGGAGGCGCCACTGCTGAAGTACCCGTGGGCGACATGTTCAAGGCTGGCGCGACGATCGATGCGCGGTATAGTTCGGGCTACTTTACGCAGGAAACGCAGAATCCGAGCAGCTATCAGCGTCACTACGCCCTGCTGGATGCAAGCTTGCGTTTTGGCCAACGGGAGGATCTCTGGTCGCTGGCGGTGATCGGGCGTAATCTCACGAATAAGTGGTACGCCGTCGCCTCGACCGACAAGCCGCTGGGGGCGGTCGGCGAGGTATCCGCCTCGACGGGGCGGCCGCGCGAGGTGCTGGTGCAGGGCACCTACCGCTTCTGATCCGCTGCCCGCCCCCCGAACCCGCTAGGAGATCGCCATGCGCTTTCGTTCCGCCGGCCTAATCGCCGCCGCCTGTGTCGCCGTGCCGGCAGCGGGCGGCGCGACGGCCGACATCGTGCCCGGCAGGCCCATCGTCGGCTATGACATGGCGAAGGCGGATCAGATCCAGTCCTCCCGGCTGGAGGATACCGTGCCCGCCGATGCCGAGGCCCGCCGCATCTGGGCGCGGAACCTGGCGTTCGACGCCACGCTTTACGGCACATCCGCCGTGCTCGAATATCGCCAGCTCTACCGTCAGGCTGTAGACCGGGCGGCGCCCGGCTTCGTTGGGCTCAACCGCTTCGCCCATGGGCGCACGCTGGCGGGGCCCGGCTATGCGCCGTTCAAGTCGCCCAACGCGGACACACTCTATTCTAATGCCTATCTGGACTTGCGCGACGGGCCGATGTTGCTGGAGGTGCCCGATACGGGCGGGCGCTATTATACCGCCAACCTGCTCGACATCTTCGGCAATGCCTCGAACATCGGCGCGCGGACCTTCGGCACGAAGAGCGGACGCTACCTGATCGCCACCACCGACTGGACGGGAACGGTGCCGCCGGGCGTCACGCCGTTCCGCGTTACCACGCCGCTGATGTGGATCCTGCTGCGCGTGTTCGTCACCGATGCGGCGGACCAGCGCATCGCCAACGGTGTGCAGGACCGTTTCACCCTCATCCCGCTGGCGGAAGGCCCGGCGGCGGTGCGCAACCCCTGGGCCGACGGGCGCGACGAGAGTGCGCTCGGCTTCATGCGCATCCTCGATTTCTTGATGCGATCGGCCGGCCACCCGCGCGGCGAGGATGCGCTGGTGTATCGCTTCCGCGGGATCGGGATCGGCGCTCCACGCAGCTTCGACGAAATGACCGCCGATCCGGATGTCCGCAGCGGCATCGAGCAGGGTTATGCCGAGGCGCAGAAGGTAATCGTCGGCGCAATGGCACAGAACGGTCAGCGCCATGGGTCCTGGTCGGAACCGCTCGACATCGGCCGCTTCGGCTACAACTATCTCTATCGTTCCAGCGTCAACACGCTCGGCACCGGCGCCAACGTGACGGACGAGAATTATCCCTTTACCGCCTTCGTCGATGCGGCGGGCAAGACGCTGGACGGGAGCAAGGCCGCTTACGAGATTCGCTTCCAGCCGCCGCCGCCGGCGAAGTTTTTCTGGTCGCTGACGATGTACGATCAGCGCACGCGCGAATTGGTGCCCAACCCGCTCGGCAAATACCTGGTCAATGATCGCACGCCCGGGCTGGTATATGGCAAGGATGGTAGCGTCACGGTCCGCATTCAGCACGCGCTGGTGACGGGTGGCGGCAGGGCCAACTGGCTGCCCGCGCCGGACGGCCCCTTCTATCTCGCGATTCGCGCGCAGGGGCCGAAGGCGCCGATGCTCGATCGCACGTGGCGCCCGCCCGAGATCCGCACGCTCGGTCTGGAGGCCGCGAAATGAGGGGCCTCGCGCTCGCCGCCGCCCTGCTGGGCGCTGCCGCCGCGGCGCAGGCTGCGCCCGTTCCGCCGGGCGCACCCGCGAATCCGTTCGCCGGTGAGGCGAGGGACATGGCTGCGCTCGCGGAGCGGGCCTATGTTTGGGGCATGCCGCTGGTGGAGGCGGCGCGGATCCGCGAGCGCTTCATCTCGCCGGGCGGCGACATGCCGGCCTCGCCGCTCAACCGGTTTGTCCACCGTCGCAAGCTGGCCGGGCCGGAGATGAAGGCGGGCGTCGGCCCCAATAACGACACGATCTACTCACTCGCCTGGCTCGATCTCGCCGCCGGGCCGATCATCCTCACCGCGCCCGATTTCGGCTCGCGGTACTATACCTTCTCGATCAACCTCGCCGATTCCTCGGGCAACCAGTCGCTGGGGCAGCGCACCCATGGCGGGCAGCTGCCGCCCCTGTTCATCCACGGACCCGGGTATCGCGGCGCGATCCCGGCGGGCATGGTCAACGTGCCGAGCACCACCCGCTTCGTCAACATCGCCGGGCGCATCCTGGTGCGCGGTCCGGCCGAATACCCGCTGGTCAACGCGCTGCAGGACAGGATCGCGCTGCACGACTGGCAGGATTGGCAGGCCGGGCGGCGCGTACCGGCCGCACCGGTTCGGGGCGAGCGGCTAGATGCCGGGCCGGCGGACTCCAACGAGACGATGCAATTCTATCACCGGCTGGGCTCGGTGCTGCGCGACTGGGTCGTGCAGCCGCGCGATGCGGCGCTGGTCCGCTCGTTCGCGGCTCTAGGATTGAATCGGCAGGGCTTCACGCCGGGCCGCGTGCCGCCCGCCGCGCTGGAGCAGGGCTATGCTGCGGGCACATCGCTGGTCGCCGCACGGTCGCTCACGCTCGGCGTGCAGCAGAATGGCTGGACGACCAACTATCGCGGCCCGCGCTTCGGCGGCGACTATCTGCTGCGAGCGGCGGTGGCCAAGGACCAGATCTACGTGACGATCCCGGAGGAGGCGATCTACCCGATCGGCCGGGTGGATTTGCAGGGTCGCCCGATCGACGGCCGATGCCGCTACCGCATTCGCTTCGCACCCGGCGCCTTCCCGCCGGTGGACGCCTTCTGGTCTGTCACCGCCTATGACAATGCAGGCCATATGATCCCCAACCCGGCGCAGCGTTATTCGGTCGGCGATCGCACTGCCGTTATGGCGAAGGGCAAGGACGGATCGGTCACGATCATCCTCTCCGCCGACGATCCGCACGATCCCGCCGCCAACTGGCTGCCGATCGCCACCGGCCCATCTTATCTGATGATGCGCTTGTACCGGCCAAAGCCGCCGGTCCTCGCCGGACGTTGGTCCCCTCCAGCGATCGAACGGTTAGAGCCCTGGCGCTAGGCGAGAAGCTTTGGCTGCGCGATGCATGGATTCCGACGGGTGATGCTCGAGCAAGCACTTTGGGAGATCGTGATGAAAGAATGAAAGCGCCGCTTGACGCAGCCACCAACATACAAGTCGCGCCGCCACGCCTCACATTTTACCCGTGCGTTGTCCAAGCTCAATAACAATTTTGAGCCCGGGGCGGAATGAGCGGTGGTCCCGTCTTTGATAGGCATGGCAACGTCTTCGGCATCGTCGCCTCGTCAATGATGGTTGATGGCGAGTGGGACACCTATGTCAGCCTACCCTGGTCCGCCTTCATGTTCGAAGCCCGAAAGGCCGGTCGGCTTGTACAGACAGCCGAGTACGTTGTGGCCGGGCCATGTCGCCGAGAACTGGCGGCTAAGTGTCTGCTTTACGCTCCTATGCGACCTGTCCCTGTCGCGGCTCAGCCGCGAACAGCGTCGCGGTGGCCGAAGCTGACAGTGGCTCGCTGAACAGCGGGCCCTGACCCGTGTCGCAGCCGCGCTCCAGCAGCCCACTTTCCTGATCGCCCGCTGTGACGCCTTCGGCGATGACCTTCATTCCCAGCCCGCGGCCCAGCCCAACCAGCGCGGTGACAATGCTGGCACTCTCGCTGTCGCTGCTCATCGCCTCGACGAAGCGCCGGTCGATCTTGACCGCGTCCAGCTTGAAGGCGCGCAGGTGGTAGAGGCTCGAATAGCCGGTACCGAAGTTGTCGAGCACGACGCGCAGCCCCGCAGCGCGCATCGTCGCCAGCAGAGCTCCGGCGCCTTCGGGATCCGCCACCAACGCGCTTTCGGTCACCTCCAGCTGAAGCCGGTCAGGCGCTAGCTGCGCCTCGTGTAGCACCCGCACGATCCGGGCGGTGAGCAGCTGGTCCTTGATCTGGCTCGGGAACACATCGACGGACAGCGTCACGTGCGGCGGCCAGGCCGCCGCTGCGCTGCATCCCTGACGCAGCAGGTCCTCGGCCAGCGCGTGGATCAGCCCGGTCTCCTCGGCGACGGGGATGAAGCGCTCGGCGGGAACGTCGCCACCGTCGGCGCGCTGCCAGTGCGGCTTCAGTTCGAAGCCGGCGATCGCGCCGGTGGCGAGATGGACGACTGGAAGAAAGGCGGCGCGGATCGCGCCGGCGTCGATCGCGGTGCGAAGCTCGCCCTCGAACGCGGATCGCTCGCGGACCTGCGCGTCCATCGCTGGCTCGAAGAAGCGCAACGCCGAGCGCCGCTCCGCCTTGGAGCGGTAGAGCGCGACATCGGCCATGCGCAGCGCCTCGTCGACGCTGTCCGCGTCCTGCGGGATCATCGCGATGCCGATGCCCGTGCCGACGCGATGCACCGCGCCGGCGGCGGTGATCGGCGTTTCTAGGGCATCGATGACCCGCATAGCGACGTTGGTGGCAGCCTCGCCGCCGACCAGATGCTTGGCGAGGACTGCGAACTCATCGCCGCCGAACCGCGCCACTATGTCGCCGCCGCGCATCGCCGCCAGCAGGCGCTGGCCGACGATCGTCAGCACCTCGTCGCCCGCGCCGTGGCCGTGGACGTCGTTGATCTGCTTGAAGCCGTTCAGGTCGAGCAGGAACAGCCCATGGGCTGCTCCGGCGCGCGGTGGCGAGCCGATCGCCTCGCGCAGCGCCTCGTCAAACTGGCGGCGGTTGGGTAGGCCGGTAAGGCCGTCCTTATAGGCGAGTTCGCGCGCGTGCTGCTCCGCCGCGATACGCCGCGCAGTCTCCTGCCGCTGCCGGACATACTGGCGCCAGGCGAACAGGAGCAGCCCCAGTGCAAGCATCGCGCCGACCAGCAGTGCCTCGTCCAGCTCAATCCAGCCATCCTTCCTCGCCACGGTCGGCGCGTTCTCGAACACATCGACGGCATAGACCCAGTAGAGGGCGACCAGGGTACCGGCACCGACTATCGAGAGATCGCGAATGGCGAAACGACGCCGCATGATGGAACTCCGAAAGCGAGCGCGGCGACTGGCGGGGTCTTGGCTCATCCCGACAGAATGGATTGGGATGGTTGAGAACCGGTAAGCGCCCGAACCGATCCTACGACAACGACTGTTCGCCTGAGCTGGTGGGCGATCAGACCCAGTGCACGAAGCCGCTCGCGCGGCAGGGGTGCGTGGCGGTGATGTAGCGCGCCTGCGGTGAGGTTTGGCGCGGCAGGGGTCCGGCTTGTGCGACACGTATCGCACCGATGAACGGTCGATGCCGAGCGCAAAGCAGCCGCGCCGTTCGCTGACACCATGGGACGCCTGGACGTGCGCGACAATCTCGCGCCGCCGTCCTGGCGTCAGAGCTTGTGGGATGGTCCGCCCCCTTACGGAGCGACTCGGTCGGGAGCATCCTGACCGCCTTCATTGAGGAGGACCGTCATGACGGAAGCAGCGGTGATTGGCATCGATATCGGTAAGACTTCATTCCACCTCGTCGGGGTCGATGGCTCTGGTGCGATCCAGTGGAAGAAAAAGTTCAGCCGTACCCAGCTGATGCGGCACATGGCATCGATGCCTGCATGCCTCGTCGGTATGGAAGCGTGCTGTGGTGCGCATCATCTGGCGCGAGAGCTGACTGCGTTGGGACACGACGTCCGACTGATGGCGCCCCAGTTCGTGAAGCCGTTCGTCAAATCCAATAAGAATGACTATCTCGATGCCGAGGCGATCGCCGAGGCCGTACAGCGGCCGACGATGCGCTTCGTGCCGGCCAAGTCGGCCGAGCAGCTCGACCTTCAAGCCCTCCACCGTGTGCGCGAGCGGCTGGTCAGCCGGCGGACGGCCGTCATCAACCAGATCCGCGCATTCCTTCTGGAGCGTGGGGTCGTGTTCCGCACCGGCCGACAGCACATGGCACGCGAGATGCCGATGCTGTTCACCGATGAACGGTCCACACTCTCGCCGCGCATGCGCATGATCCTGCAACAGCTATGGGATGAGTGGCGCGAACTTGATGCCGACGTTGCCGCAATGACCAAGGAGATTGAGTCGATCGCGGCCGCGGATGTTGGCTGCCGACGCTTGCTCGCGATTCCCGGCGTCGGGCCGCTGGTCGCAACGGCGCTGGTCGCGGCAGTCGCCGACGGCACCGGCTTCAAGCGTGGCCGCGATCTTGCCGCTTGGCTTGGCCTGGTTCCCCGCCAGCACTCTACCGGCGGAAAGCCAATGCTGCTCCGAATGTCGAAGCGCGGCAACAGCCACCTGCGCCGACTGTTCATCCACGGCGCCCGGTCAGCGAGCATGCACATGAAGCGTGACCGCGGTCTCGGCCCCTGGCTTGATCAGCTCGAAGCCCGAACCCATAAGAACGTCGCTGTTGTCGCGTTGGCGAACAAGATCGTGCGCATGAGTTGGGCGGTACTTGCCCGGCAGGAAGAGTATCGGCCGCCCGTGCCGATCGCCGCCTGAGCCGGACACCCGCACGAAGAGGTCTGCAGCGAGAGGAGTGATGGCAAACAGTCGATGGTGACACGATCAAAGCCTGGCCAAAAATGCAGCCGTCATAGGCTGGACCAGCTTGTAAGGCCGATCGTGACGCGTATCCCATCATGGCCAGGGATCGAGATGTCCCACACATAGGCCGGATACATTTACGCAGACTGTGCCGCTACCACATCTCACGCTTGCCAGACGGGGGCGGACCATACATTTTTTGACAGAACATCCTGCAGGATATGCTTGTCGAGACTGAGGTCGGCGACCAGCTGCTTGAGCTTGCGGTTCTCGTCCTCGAGCTGCTTGACCCGGCGCAGTTCACCCACGCCGAGCCCACCATACACCTTCTTCCAGCGGTAAAAGGTCTGCTCCGATACACCCATCCGACGGATGACCTCGGCAACCGCCGTGCCCGTCTCCGCCTGCTTCAGCGCGAACGCAATCTGCTCTTCCGTGTAGCGTGACTTCTTCATGTTCGAGCTCCTTGCCCAAAGGCTTCAAAGGGCCGGAAAACTCTCACTCAGCATGGATAAAAAAACAGGGAGGACGTCAGTCACGTCATAACTTATCAGCGGTCTGAAAACGGGGAGTAGGTCACTTAGCAGGTGACTCCATGATTTGCGTTATCGACGCTACGTAGAGAGATTAGAAACGCTGCCTGACTCATCGGAGGAACTTGTCAAGCGACAAGCTTATCAGACCTGTCTGTACCACTGGTGCCTTGAAGGGACATTACGGAGAGACTGCGTTCCAAGTCCCAACTCTTCAGCGGTATGCTAAAAAGATAACCTTGTAGATGGGTACAACCGGCTTCGACCAGCAATCGCATCTGATCCTGAGTCTCCACGCCCTCCGCAACTACCCCCATATCGAGCGCTTCGCCGAGCCCGATGACTGCTTGAATGATCGCACGAGCGGCGCGAGAAGTTGTAATTTGATCAATGAACGATTTGTCGATCTTGACCTTATCGAAGGGGAAGCGCTGAAAATAGCTGAGTGACGAGTAGCCAACGCCAAAGTCGTCCATGAGAATCTGGATGCCCAGCGCCCTCAGCAGTTCGAGTTCCGAGAAAGTTCGTTCTACATCCTTCATTACGAGGCCTTCAGTAACCTCAAGCTGAAGCCGGTTTGCCTCTAGGCCGGTTTCCCGCAGAACTTTCGCAACGGTTGTGCTCAGATCACCGGATTGAAATTGTAGAGGCGACAGGTTCACCGCCACGCGGATGTCAGAAGACCACGACACGGCATCGGAACACGCCTTTCTCAACAATGTTGCGCCCAGCGGCACGATCAGGCCTGTCTCTTCCGCGAGCGGAATGAAAAGCTCCGGCGAGATCGGTCCCCGCACCGGATGCTTCCAGCGGGCCAGTGCCTCCACGCTCGTAATCAGACCCGTTTGTGTCGACATCACCGGCTGATAAACTAGTCCGATCTCTCCGTTGCCGATCGCAGTGCGTAGATCGCTTTCTAACGTGCGGCGATCGCGCGAAGCAGCGTCCATCTCCGCATCGTAGCAGCAGATGGTGCCCCGACCCTGCTCCTTGGCGCGGTATAGGGCGAGATCGGCACACTGGCGCAGCTCGCCGGTGGTGGTCGCATCGTTGGGAGCCAGGACGATGCCAACGGAGGCCCCGGTGAAAGCCACGGTTCGATTGGTACAAAAGGGGTCTCCGAGACCATCTGCGATCCGCTGAGCACTGGCGACCGCATCGGCCTGCGCTTCCTCCCCGATCAGAATGACGGCGAACTCGTCACCGCCGACCCGAGCGATAAGATTGTTCTCCCCGACGATCGAGCGCAAGCGCGCGCCGACCTGCCTCAGCACTTCGTCGCCTGCTACGTGGCCGAACTGATCGTTGACCGCCTTGAAACGATCGAGATCGATACTCAGCAGTGCGAGCGGAGTGCCCTCGTCCATATAGTGGCGTAGCCTGTCGACGTAACTGGCCCGATTGAGCAGGCCGGTCAGCGAGTCGTTGAAGGCCAGCTTGCGGATCTTCGCCTCCGTGCGAAGCCGCTCCCGCTGATCGCGGATGGCGATCACGGTCTGCAACTTGTGGCCGAGTGCCATCTCGGCCCTAAGGACGCGGACAGGGACGACCTGCCCCGATCTGGCAGTAAGGCCCATCTCCCGCTCCTCGCATTCGGGAATTGCGGTCAGGTCGGCACCCGGCAGCAAGTCAGTGGCGCGAGCGCCAACGAGTTGGCCCGGTGCGTAGCCGGCCAGCCTCTCGATGCTGCTGTTGGCGGTGACGATTACATCACCCTGGCAAATCAGCAGTCCTTCAAGCGCGACGTCGGTCAATTCTCGAAGGCGCTGTCGATCCTGACGAAGACGCTTGATTGCCGCCAGATTGAACCGCCAGCCGACAACGGCCAACGCGATGAGACTCAAAGAAATGCCCGCCACCACGGGCGTGATCGCGGTAGGCGACACCGCGTTCGACGGAAAGGTCGCTTGGGGGTCGTAGCTAAGTTTCATTGCTGCCATGCCGCAAAAATGCATGACTCCGATAGACAGAAGTAAAAGAGGTGGGGCGAACCTTCGAGCCTTGCGAGAGCGACCGGACGTAGCCACCATCGCCATTCCGCACAGCGGCAAGCTGAGGATGATGGATGGCACCACCAACCTGTAATCCCAATGAACGGAACCCTGCACGAGATACGCCGCCTGACCTACATAATGAAGCGCAGCGATCCCAAGGCCGACGATGAGCCCGGCGGCAAATTGGACGCGGGTGCGACGGCTCGTGATCGATATCCAGACGCCCGCGCCGATTCCGACAATTGCCAAGGTCAGTGAAGCGGCGGTGAGAACGGGTTCGAACGCCGCGGGCATGCCTGGGCGAAACGCAAGCAGAACGATGAAGTGGGTGGCCCACGCTGTGCACCCGCTCGATACGATGCTGACAAGGCCCCAAACCAGGCGGGCCTGGCCCTTTGACCGTGCAGCATGCTGAGCTACGGCAAACGACGCATAGGTACCGATTGCGCAAATGACGGCCGCCAAAGCCACCATACGACCATCGTGCATGTCTCTCATGCATACGAAGACAGCAGTGAAAAAGCCAAGCATCCTATATGCTTACCAGACAGAGCTTAATGACTTGGAGCGCTTTTGGATTTTCTGGCGGGCTCCCGGCCTCAATTGTCGATTTCCGCACCCGCGGGATCAATCTTTCGGAAGACTTTGGCGGCAGTGTCACTAACATCTGGCCGGTCCGAACAGCGTTTTCCCCTGACTCTCGTCGAGGAGCTTCTCGCCGCTGCGACCTCATGCTCTCCGGACCAACGTCGAACCAGATCTGCCTTGCGGTGAGATCGTCATCGGCCTCATTCCAAGATCAAGCCGCTGCACGTTCCTCGTCGATCGCGAGATCGCGCAGGATGGTATGCAGCTTGTCTCCGCTAAAACGCGATGGATCGAAGTCGCTGGCTGACGCAACATCAGCGAAACGAACCGCATCCTCGTCCGCCAGGCCAACGAAGCCCATCGCCCAGTTCGGGAAGCTGCGCGCGGCGATCGGCTCGAAGGCGAGAAGCGAAACTTCTCCATGCCGCTCGTCCTGTTGAATGCGCTCGAACGCGGCTTCCACCATGCCAAGCGGGCCTTCCAGCACCTGCGCGAAGCAGCCCGCGTTGAACATCAATGCGCCGGTGATGCCATCGCGGGCATTGTTGGCGCGGCTCACGTCGAGGATGTTGTCGACCTCGGCCGCGAACCTATCCTGGCCTGTCGTCGTCAGATTGCGGCTGTAATATACCAGGCGGTAGATCTCATCGGACATTGCTGTCTCCTTCGAACTTGGGGGAAAGGAAGGATTGCACGCTCGCCCGCGTCATTGGCCGCCCGGTGAGGTACCCTTGCACGTGGGTGCAGTTCTGGTCGCGAATGCGCTCCAGCTGCTCGGTTGTTTCAACGCCTTCCGCGGTGATCGCCATGCCGAGACTGGTGCCGAGGCCCGACACCGCCTTGAGGATCGCCGCGCTGTCGGCATCGCCACCGACGACGAACGAACGGTCGATCTTGATCTTGTTGAACGGAAACTTCTGCAGGTAGCTCAGCGAGGAGTAGCCCGTGCCGAAATCATCCATCGAGATCTTGACGCCAAGTGCGCGAAGCGCATGCAGCGTCGCCAGCACGTTGTCCGTGTCTGCAAGGAGCGCGCTTTCGGTGATTTCGATCTCGAGCCGCTCCGGCGCCAGTCCCGATCGTTCAAGCGCCAGCGAAACCGACGCCAGCAGGCTGTCCGCCTTGAACTGGATCGGTGAAACATTGACCGCAACGACGAGCTTTTCGGGCCAGGACGCGGCCGCCGCGCAAGCCGTCAAGAGCACCCACTCGCCGATCTTGACGATCAGCCCGTTTTCCTCGGCAACCGCGATGAAATCGAGCGGAGGCACGTTGCCGCGCATGGGATGGTTCCAGCGCAACAATGCCTCGAACCCCATCACCGTATCAGTGGCAAGATCGAGGAAGGGCTGATAGTGAAGCTCGAACTGCTTGAGCGCGAGTGCGCGTCGCAAATCAATCTCAAGCTCGCGACGTTCATGGAGCAGCGTGTCCATACCCTGCTCGAAGAAGCGGTAGCGACCACGGCCGGCGCGCTTCGCCTCGTAGAGTGCAAGATCGGCGTTGCGGAGAAGGTCGCGCGGCTGTACGGGGCCGGAGGCCAGTGCCACACCGACACTGACTCCGATGTTCACAGTGTGCCCGCTCAGCACGTAGGTTCGTCCGACCAGGTCGACCAGGCGCTCAGCTAGCAGCTCCGCATCGCGCGGCGAGCGAACGCCACGCTGGAGGATGACGAACTCGTCACCGCCCAATCTGGCGACGAGATCGTCTTTCCGCGAGACTTTAGACAGCCGATCGGCCACCTTCTTGAGCAGCTGATCGCCGATCCCGTGACCCAACGTGTCGTTGATAATCTTGAAGCGGTCGAGATCGAGGCAAAGCACTGCGATCGAACCGGCTCCCTCGATGTCGGAGAGTGCGTATTCGAGCCCGGCCATGAAGGTGTTCCGCAAGGCGAGCCCCGTCAGGTCGTCATTCTGTGGCTGCATCTGATCCACGGCAGCGGCAACCGGCCAAAGGCTGATGCAGGCGTCGCCATCGCCGATGGGGTTGAACAACGCGTCAAATGTCTCGGCCAGCAACGTCGTAAGCTTCATACTCGAAGGCCCTGCGTCTATTAGCGCAGGGCGAAGATAATCGGAGAAAATGTCGTTGAGCTTCAACCCGACGATCCATCCGCCCAGGCTGACCGCAGCGGTCGAGTTTGCGTAGGTGATCTCGCTGTGGGCATTGATGACCAGAACCGGATGATGAAGCGACTCGAGAATCCGAGAGGATGAGGCCGCCGCCAGCTCTAATTTCTGAGGTATATCGTGCCGCATAGTCATCCACTCGCCATTCAGATGGACTCTAAAGCTGACGAGAAAAGAAGGAGTTAACGGCCAGCCATCTTTGACAAGCGTCGGTTTGAAGGGCCGCTGGGCCGAAGGTCTAGAGCGACCCTGCGGTTTCCCAACCCGAAATCGTCTATTTGCCTGTCAATCGGCGTCCAAAAGGGACCCCTTTGTCGAGCGGCGTGACGGACATGATGGACGTGCCGTTCGCGCTGCTTGCGGCGTAGGGCGGGCGTAGCCCGGCCGGAGGCGCGAGCAGCGCGAGGCATTCTTCTGCCGGTCGTTCTGGGCGTCAGCTGCGGTGTTTGAAGCGCCAGCTATCGTTGCCGGTCTCGACGATGTCGCAGTGGTGCGTGATGCGGTCGAGCAACGCGGTGGTCATCTTGGCGTCACCAAAGACGGTCGGCCACTCGCCAAAGGCGAGGTTCGTCGTGATGATGACCGAGGTGCGCTCGTACAGCTTGCTGACAAGGTGGAAGAGCATCTGTCCGCCGGAGCGCGCGAACGGCAGATAGCCGAGCTCGTCGAGCACCACGAGGTCGAGACGGGAGAGCTGGGCCGCGAGCGCGCCGGCCTTGCCGAGCCGGGTTTCCTCCTCGAGCCGGTTCACCAGATCGACGGTATTGAAATAGCGGCCCCGCGCGCCGGCCCGCACGACGTTGGCGGTGATGGCTATGGCGAGGTGCGTCTTGCCGGTGCCGGTCCCGCCGACCAGCACGATATTGCGCCGTCCCGCCAGGAACGAGCCGTCGTACAGCGAGCGCACCAGCCCTTCGTTGATGGAGGTGCCGTCGAAAGCGAAGGCGTCGAGGTCCTTCACGGCGGGCAGCTTTGCCGCCGACATCCGGTAGCGGATGGATGCCGCATGGCGGTGGGTCGCCTCCGCGCGCAGCAGGTCGGTGAGCACCTCCATCGTCGTGCGTTTGCGCTGCAGGCCAGTGGTGACCGCCTCGTCGAAGGCGCCCGCCATGCCTTTCAGGCCGAGTTCGGCCATGGCAGCCATCATCTCATGCCGCTGCATGGAGATCTCGCAGACTGTCGTAGCGGCTGCAATTGGCCTGGGGTGGATCGCGCAGCGCCAGGCCTTCCGGCGTGACGATGGCGAGCGGCCGGGGCGGTTCGCGCCGGCGCGCCAGGATGTTGAGGATGACGTCGTCGCTGGCCGTGCCGGCGGCGAGCGCTTCGCGCACCGCGTCTTCGACGGCATCCAGTCCGTCGTCGAGCACCGCCGCCAGCACGCGCACAAACCGTCGGTCGGCCTCGTCGCCGGTGCCGAGCTTGCGGCGCAGGCGCGCCAGCGCCGGCGGTAAATTGCAGTCCTGAAACGGTGCTCCGTTGCGCAGCGCGCCTGGCCCTTCGACTTCGCTCAGGAGAGCCTTGGTCACCAGTACCGGCAGATAATGCCACGGGTCGTAGACGGTCCGGTCGCGGCCGAAAAACCGGGGATGGTCGGCGACGACCTCGCCCGCGCAGCGCACGACGATGCGGTCGGCCCTTCGACTGCCTGCCAAGGCAGGCGCTCAGGACAGGCGGCGGCGCGGACCTGCACTATCCGGCGCACCACTTTGGCCATGACGGAATAGCGGTTGCGGTCGAAGCTTATCAGGCAGGTGCCGGTCACCGCATGTTCGCTCTCGTGGAAACCGTCGAACGGCCCCAGCATGGGCTGGAGCACCGGACGCTCGGCAGCTAGGGCCTGGGCGACCGTCAGCTCCTTCTGCTCGGGATGCTGGTGCATCTCCGCCCAGCGACGACACTCCGCCTCCAGCCAGCCGTTCAGCTCCTCCAGGCTGGTAAAGCGAAGCCGGGGTTGGAAGAAACGGCCGCGGGCCGTTTGCACCTGGTTCTCGACCTGCCCCTTCTCCCAACCGGCCGCTGGCGAGCAGGCCGTCGGCTCGACCATGTAGTGGCCCGCCATGACGAGGAAGCGCCGGTTGAAGATGCGCTCCTGACCCTGGGGGCCCCATCGTGCCTGCACGATGGGGTGGGGCCGGTGAACACCGTCGTCACCGCCGTTTTCATGTTGTCGTAAATGCCCCGCGTGGGCACGCCACCGAAGAAGGCGAACGCCCGCTCATGCGCGTCGAACAGCATCTCCTGGGTCTCACGCGGATACGCTCGTACATAGATCGCGCGCGACGCGCACAACCGCATGTGCGCCACCTTCACCCGCATCGGCTTGCCGGCGATCTCGACGTCCTCGTGGCTCCAGTCGAACTGATAGGCCTCACCTGGTCGGAACATCAGCGGGATAAAGGCTGGCGCATCCGCCACGTCCCGTCGTCGCTCCCGCCGCCACCGCGCAGCATAGCGACGGACCGCGTCGTACGAACCATCGAACCCCTCGCGCAGCAACAGGTCGTGGATGCGCGTGACGCGCAGCTTCTCCCGCCGCGGCCGGGCTTCGTCTTCCTCCAGCAGCGCATCCAGCCGCGCCTGAAACGGGCCTAGCTTTGGCAACGGCTGCACCACACGTCGATATGTAAAGTCCGCCTCCGGCTCTCGGATCGCTTTGCGCACCACCTTGCGTGACAGATGCAGGTCCCGCGCTATCGCCTTCATGGCCTTCCCCGCCGCGAACTCGCGGCGGATCTTCAACACCGTCTCCAATACCAACATCCCGATCTCGCCGCCTGACATCCGCCAAGCGCGCAGCCTAGACCACCGGGATGAGGGGTCCTTTTTCGACGCCGATCACCCCGCTACCGGGATTCCTTTTCCACGCCGATCTACAGTGGTCGCCTCCACGCCGAACACGTCGGTCGCGCTCTCCAGCAGCTTCGCCCGCCACTGGTTGATCAGGTTCGGGTGGACGTCATACTGCTGCGCCAGCTCGGCCAGCGTCTTCTCGCCCTTCACAGCGGTCAATGCCACCTTCGCCTTGAATGCCGGGCTGTGGTTCCGGCGGGGTCGCTTGCTCATCATGCCTCCTGCTCGCAGCCATCATGGCTACCGTCAGGCCGGCGATCCACTCATCCCCGCTGTCCAGGTTCTCCGAGCCACCTTTAAGAGTAAGCAATTATTGAGACTTCGCGCTTAGCGCCTAGCGGCTGAAGGTGGGAATGGGTCCTAGAATAATGCGAACTGCGCCACACCTGTTCAATGAGGATGCGCGGCTATCCGCCCTCGCGGAATATGACCTGCTGAGCGGCACCGACGATGTCGATCTGAGTGAACTGGTTCAGCTCACCGCCCGCATGTTCGACGTACCGATCGCGCTGGTATCGCTCGTCGAGCGAGACAGCCAGGTGTTCAAGGCTCGCGTCGGCATCGATGCCTGCGGCACCGATCGTGATATCTCCTTCTGCGCGCACGCCATTGCGCAGCAGAACATCTTCGTCGTTCCGGACGCCAAGCTCGACCTACGCTTTGCAAACAACCCTCTGGTGCTGGGCGAGCCCTTCATCCGCTTCTATGCAGGCGTACCCCTGCGGGCGCCGAGCGGGCATGCGATCGGAACGCTCTGCATCATCGACCAGCGGCCCCGCAACGGCTTATCTGCCCGTGAAGCCGCCGACCTCAAGTCGCTGGCCGGGATCGTCGTCGATCGCCTAGAAATGCGGCGGCTGGCCGTGGCGGGTGCTGTCAGCCAGTCGCGCTTCGAGAACATCGCCGCAACCTCGCCGGACGGTATCATTTGCGCCGATCATGACGGGCGCATCACCTTCTGGAACGCCGGCTGCGAGCGGCTGTTCGGCTTTTCGGCGGAACGCGCGATCGGATCGAGTATCGACCTGATCGTGCCGGAGCACATGCGCGGCGGTCACGGTGGCGGCCTTCACCGGGTCGCCAATGGCGGCACACCCCGACTGGTCGGCACGACCGTCGAACTAGACGCGACGAACGAGGCCGGGACCGAGTTCCCGATCGAGCTGTCTCTTTCCATGTGGCGGGAGAACGGTCGCGCCAGCTTCGGCGCCATTATTCGCGACATTAGCGAGCGCCGCGCCAATGAAACCCGCCTGTTCAATCTCGCCCACCGGGACAGCTTGACCGGCCTCCCCAACCGGGCGGTGTTGCTCGCGCGCATCGCCGAATGCGCGGGCGCGTCTGAACCCATCGCGATCCTCATGCTCGATCTCGACGGCTTCAAGAACGTCAATGATACGCTTGGCCATACCGCCGGCGATCACGTTTTGCGCGAGGTAGCCGAACGGATCACTCGCTGCATTCGGCCGATTGACACCGTTGCACGGCTAGGCGGTGACGAGTTTGCGATCCTCATGCCGGGTCGACCTGAATTGCAGATGGTCGGCGCGGAGGCCGACTGTTTGATCGCCTCCATGAGCAAACCCTTCCTTGTAGAAGAGCAAACAATCCACATTGGTGTCAGCATCGGCATCGCCAACAGCCCAAGGGATGGCGTGCACGCCGAGGACCTGCTCTCAGCTGCCGATCTCGCCATGTACCAAGCCAAGACCGAAGGGCGGAACTGCCGCCGGTTCTTCGAAGCGCCGTTGCGAGATGCCGCGATCAAACGGCGTGCCTTTGAAGGTGAGATACGCCGCGCGCTCGACGCGAACGAGTTCGAGCTGTTTTACCAGCCGCAGGTCCGCATCGCCGACGGTGCTCTCTTAGGCGTCGAGGCGCTGCTGCGCTGGCGACATCCGGAGCAGGGACTGCTTGCGCCTGACCGCTTCCTGCCGACGATCGAGAGCGGTTTGCTGGCGCCTGAAGTGGGTGCCTGGGTGCTGAAGACCGCTTGCGCCGAAGCAATCCATCTCCGAGCGGTGACGCCTGGCTTGGTGATGGGGGTTAACCTGTTTGGTGCCCAGTTCCGCACCGGCCAGCTGGCGCAGGACGTGGAGCATATTCTCACCGCCACCGGCCTGCCACCGCAAGGGCTGGAACTGGAGATTACCGAGAACATCGTGCTGCGTCACGACGAGCTGATGCTGGCGCCCTTGCGGCGCCTACGCCAACTCGGCGTCGGGATCGCCTTCGACGATTTCGGCACCGGCTTCGCCTCGCTCAGTCTGCTGAAACGCTTCCCCCTCAGTCGCCTCAAGATCGACCGCAGCTTCGTGCGCGATATCTGTGCCGACAAGGTCGATGCGGCCGTCGTCACGGCCCTCGTTTATCTTGCGACCAGCCTTGACGTGGAAGTGATCGCGGAAGGGGTGGAGACCGAAGCACAAGCCGACATCCTGAGGGCTTGCGGCTGCGGGATCGTGCAAGGCTATCGCTATGGCAGGCCGATGCCGGCCATCGAGCTTCGTGCTCACATCGCCGCCAGACGCCAGCTCGCTGCCTAGATACGTCCGCCAGCGACAGGGCGAACTGGGCGATGCTGGCCACGAGGATCAGCGCGCCCAGAACTTTGGCGATTCACCCCATCCCGCTTGCTGGGCTGGATCGGGCTCGCGGTCGCTCCAGTGGGTCAAAGGATAGCGCCGCGCTGCCTCTTCATGCGTAAGCCCAAGCAATCAGGTGTAAGATACCGATGCTCGAGTTTTGCGCCGACGCATCGTGGCACCGATCATACCAAAGCCACCGATCATCATCGCCCATGTGGCAGGCTCTGGAACAGCCCCAATCGCGGGCCTTGCGGTGATCGTCTCGTCGGCAACGCTCTCGAAACCAATACTGTTGAGAACATTGTTCGACGAAAAGCCATAGCCATAAAATGTGCCGCGACTCGTTACCGCGCGGAGCCCGAAAAAGTTATCGCCATTAGTAAACCGGATTGGCGTAGCACTATCAAAGGCTGCGTATTGCATGGTCGGGCCGAAAGTCACTGGCCCGCCCCGGCCATCGGCAAAGTTTGTGGTTGGCTGACCAAAGATCGTATTAAACTCACCGCCATTATTCGTGCTGATCGTCAGAGGACCGCCACCAAAGTAGTCTCCATTAAAACCAAAGGTAAAGGAGGTTCCCTTGTACGTGAAGTTATAGTCTGATTGTGAGAGATCAGCGCCTATTGCTGTGATGATGGAGGCTGCGTTGGCCGGAGCTGCTGCCATAATGATGGCTGAGCTAGCGGCGGCGGCTAGCGCGATAAACTTGATCTGCATCATCAGGTACTCCCCAAGGCCGACGATGCAGCGTGCATCGTGGTCCCGGAACATTAACCACTTGTAAGTGAAAAAGTTTATTACGGAGAGGAAACTAGCGGAACTTTTCGGCATCGTCGTTTAGATATCGGTCAAGCATGTTTTGGTCGGGGCTTCCTTAAACGAGGGGCGTAATTAAATCTGCACCCTTTCGACCTCATCGAGCGTGACGTCGTCCGATCGTCGATCGTAGAGCTGGGTCGTGCGCGTGCTCGCATGATTGGCCATCATCGCGGCCTTCTCCAGCGTGCCACCGTTTTTAAGGTAGGCGGTGATGCCGGTGGCACGGAACGAGTGGTTCCCGATCGCCGTCGCGATCCCGGCCGTCTTCGCCCGCCGCCGCACCATCTGAAACGCGTTGTCACGAGGCAGCGGCGTCGATGTCAGCTCACCCCTGCGGCCGATCGTGCGGAACAGCGGCAGCTTAGGATCGGCTGCCAGCCCGCACTCGTCGATATAGGCGTGCAGATAGGCCTCCAGGCTATGGTGGCAGGGCATCTCGTGCCGCTTGCCGCCCTTCTCATGGAGGCGCACCCAGAGCCGCCGCTGCTGGGTGTAGGCGTCCTCCACGCGCATGCGTAGCGCCGCACCGATGCGGGCGAAGCTGTAGACCATGAGCGCGATCAGCGCCCGATCGCGCAGACCCGCCGGCGTCGTCACGTCGATGCTGTCGAGCAGCGTCCGCGCCTCCTCTGGGGCGAGCACGGGCGTCTTGCCGCGGCGCACGCTGTGGCTCGGCCCGCGCACCGATCCGGCTGGGTTCACCGGCACCACCTGACCCACCACCAGCCAGTCGAACAGGTGACGGATCGCAGCCAGGTTCTGCTTGACCGTGGGTGCACTCACTCGGCCGCCCAGCTGCTCGATATAGGCCGCGACATGGAGCGGCTGCACGGCGGCGAGTGAGGCCAGCCCGCGTGCGTCGCACCAGGCGAGGAACGCCGCCGTCGCCCGCGCATAGGCCTTCCGCGTGTTGGGGTTGCGGATGTTGGCCGCAAAGAACTCCAGGAAGCGAGATTGCGTTTGTGGATCAGCGCTAGCGATCAGGGTCGGCAGACTTAACGCAGGCGCGGTAATTACCTGGTCCATTCTGGCCTTGATCCGGGTCACGACGCTATGGGCGCGTGGCCCTTACTAGGGCGCTCCGTCAGCTTGCCAGCAGCAAACCCGCCGAACGATGAGGTGCGGAATGGATGTTGTTCAACTGCGCTTCGAGGCGATGCGTTGTCACCTCGCGGCAACCAAGGCCACGGATGCGAGCGAACGCGATCAGCTGCACGCGGAGGGCTACCGGCTGAGCGCGCTGGCTGACCAGGCGAGCCCGCCTGCCACGAAGCCCCGACCGGTTGGCGGCAAGCCGGACGCTGCCTTCGAACGTGCGGACGCGGCTCATGCCGACCCCACTGGGCCGAAGGTATAGATCACCAGAGGCGCGCCAGGCGCGGCCACCAAGGCTGGCCCCCAGGCGTCGAACGGGACCACCGCCGGCAATTGCCCGGCCACATACAGGTTTAGCTCGTGCCAGATGCCGCTGTCCTCCCGGCACATCAGGATGCGACCGCAGGCCAGCTCGATCGCCATGACGAACAGGCTTTCGCCGCTAAAGCCCTTCATCGTCCCGACCGAGATGTCCTGCACCCGCTGCCAGTGGACCAGCTCCTCCCGCTCGCCATGATCGATCAGCAGTCCGGCGGTGGAGACGCGGGCAATGTTCAGGACGGACGATGCGGTCATGGCAGCTCCCAGCGGTCACAAGCGCGATTATGCGGCCGACGACAGCCTGGCGCTTCAGCCATGTCGATCGCCATTTGCAGGTGGGAGGCGGCCAACCCTGCCCCTCCCTGATCGAGCAGGATTATCGCTTGGCGCATCAGCGTTACGGCGCGCGGGATGGGATCGGTGCACTGGTCGACCATAATGCGATCCTACCATGCCGAGAGTATATCATAAGGGACATTATAAAGTTTGCAAATACCCGCGCGATAGCGGCCAAACCACTCGATCAAAGCTGATGGGGTGGACGCCCCCCGACGGCATCGATGTGCCAGAGTGGAGGTGTTGAAGCACCACTGAGGGAGGCGTCCGTGTCAGAAGCTACCACGATCGGGCTGGATATCGCCAAGACCGTTCTTCACGCACACGGCGCCGACGAGCGCGGCGTTATGGTGTTCAGCCGCAAGCTGAGCCGAGCCAAGCTGCTCGACTTCTTCGCACGACAACCGGCATGCCTGGTCGCGATGGAGGCGTGCAGCGGAGCCCATCACTGGGCGCGCGAGTTGACGCGGATGGGGCACGAGGTGCGTCTGATCCCGCCGGCTTACGTCAAGCCGTTCGTGAAGCGCCACAAGAACGACGCGGTCGATACGGAGGCGATCTGCGAGGCGGTGCAGCGGCCGGGCATGCGGTTCGTGACGGTGAAGAGCGAGGATCAGCAGGCGGCCGGCATGGTGTTCCGCACGCGTGATCTCGTCGTCCGGCAGCGCACGCAGTTGATCAACGCGCTGCGGGGCCACCTCGCCGAGTTTGGCTGGGTGGCGCCGCGCGGCGTGGCTCAGGTGAGGATGCTCGCCGACCTCCTCGACGAGGAGGAAATGGCATCGTCGCTGCCGGAGGCGGCGCGTGCCATGCTGCGCGTCATGACCGACATGCTCGCCGGGCTCGACGAACGCATCGCCGACCTGGACAAGGAGATCGCCCGCCGCGCTCGCGAAGACGAGGTCGCGCGCAGGCTCATGACCATCCCCGGCATCGGACCGATCGCCGCCACCGCGATCGTCGCGCTCGCCCCGCCGGCCGAGACCTTCACGAAGGGTCGCGACTTCGCCGCGTGGCTCGGCCTCGCGCCGCTCCAGCACTCGACCGGCGGCAGGCAGAAGCTCGGGCGCATCTCGAAGATGGGGGAGCGCACCATCCGACGGCTGCTCATTATCGGCGGCTCGTCGGTCGTCAGGCAGCGACCGTCTGCGGCGCGCCGACAGGTTCATGGCTCGAGCGGATGCTGGCGCGCAAGCCGCGCATGCTCGTCTCGGTGGCGCTGGCCAACAAGATGGCGCGCATCGCCTGGGCGGTCATGACCAAAAACGAGGATTACAGAGCTCCGGCAGCGGTCGCGGCGTAAGCCGGGACAGCGGCCAGAGGCGTCGGGGACGTAGGCGGTCGAAGGAGGGTATGGCACAACGGTCGGTGAGACGGGGCCGGAAGAACCAGGGAATGGCCGAGCGCTAGCCAAGGGCGGAAAGCTGATGCGGTTCCGGTCCGCGAACTCCCATACCGGGTCGGCTGAAGTCAAGCACCACGTCGTGCTGATACGCCCATAGATCGAGGTCCTTCGAGATAAACTCGGGGCCAGTGTCCAGACGAATGCGTTTGGGACGGCCATGTGCTGCGGCGATTCGATCGAGCGTCTCGACGACGTCGACGCCACGGTAACTCGTCCGAACATCGAGCGCCGGCGACACGCGCGTGAAGTTGTCCACGATCGACAACACGCGGATCTTGCGTCCGTCGAAAAGCTGGTCCGACAGAAAATCCATCGACCAGCACTCGTTCGGTGCCGTTGCAGTCGTCCGATCGTCGCGCAGCTTCGCCTTCACCTTGCGCTTGGGTGTCTTGTTGCGCAGCTGCAGCCCCAGCTCGCGATACAGGCGGTGGGTGCGCTTATGGTTGACCTCCCAGCCCTCTCGCCGAAGCAGTACGTGGATGCGTCGGTACCCGTAGCGAACACGGGTCGCAGCCAACTCCTTGATCCGCATCTTGAGGCCGGCCTGATCGAGGCGACGGGACTGGTAGCGCTGGGTCGATCGGTTGATCGGAAACGCGCTGCAGGCTCGCCGTTCGCTGACCTGGTAGCTCGCCTGCAAATAGCCGACGATCTCCCGAGCTCGACCAGGCCCCACGTTCTTCGGCGGATGACGTCCTGCAGCATCTCCTTGTCGAGGCTGAGGTTGGCCACCAGTCGCTTTAGGCGGACGTTCTTTTCCTCCAACACCTTCAGACGCTTCATTTCCGACGGCATGAGCCCACCGTATTTGCTACGCCATCGGTAATAGGTCTGGATCGAGATGCCGGCCTTCCGGCACACCTCCTCGACCGTCGTTCCGTCCTCAGCCTGTTTAAGAATGAACGCGATCTGCTGTTCGCTGAACCTCGACTTCTTCATCGGCGGATTCCCTCGTCCGGCACCTGCCAAACCTAACCGGGAATTTCTTACAAAAATTGGACCAGTTTGATGGGCTCAGGTCAAGGCTGAACCTGCCACTATATTGCTGTCTGGCTGACCTTGCTCCATGCCGCTATGGCTGACAAAGCGATCATTCACCGGGGGGGGGGTGCAATCATGCTCAGCTACAAGCGTTTAATCGACGAGCACGATCAAATTGCGGTCACAATGCGGGGCCTGGAGCATGTGTGCCGCACAGCGATACCGGCGCCGGTCGAGGCCAGCATGCTCCTGCTCGATCTCGCGGCACAGGTGGATGAACATCTGCGCCATGAGGATCGGGCGATCTATACCGACCTGATCGCCCTCCAGGCGGAAGGCAAGCTCACGACGCTGGCGATCGACCTAGAGGCAGCATTTCAGGAGCTCAGCCGTGATTGGCTGAACTACCTGGCGGATTGGCACCACGATGCCATTGCCTACGATTGGAGGGCGTTTTGTGAGGCGACGGCCGCGATGCTGCCGCGTGTGCAAACGCGGGTCCAAACAGAAAACGACCTGATCTACCCGGCGGCATTGCAGGCCGGAACGATCCGATTGAAGGACGTCAGCTAGGCGAGGCCGACGATCATAGTGACGCGATCCAGCACCCGCTGCAAGGTGTTGGGCGAACAGCGAGGTTGCCGATGCCAATCCAGCGATCGTCACCAAGGCTCCGGATCGATAGGCTGCAAACCTCGCTGCAGTGATCTTAGGAGGCAAGCCCTCCGGCTAGGCGGCTTGGCGAGGCATCATTTTTCGTCCCCGCATCACGATCCCGACAGTGCCGAAACCGAGGATCATCATCGCCCAAGTTGATGTCTCCGGCATGGTTGACGCGAGAATGCTAATACCCGCGGCTCGAACGTCACTTTCTTCCTGAAGTCAAAGCCGCCAGTACGGGGATGTCTAGAGCGGTTTCCTTTCAGTTCGGATCATAGCCGCAGGAGCTGAAGTAGTTGGCGCACTCTTGCGGCTGGAAGAGATCGACCAGCTTGCCGATGAGCTGCCAAAGGCCGGAGACGGTGCGTTCGCCGGCCTTGCGGAGCATGGCCTTGAGACGGGCAAAGGCCTTTTCGATCGGGTTGAAGTCGGGGCTGTAGGGCCGAAGGAACAGCAGGCGGGCGCCGGCGGCCTCGATCAGCGTGCCGACGGCGGCACGCTTGTGGCTGGACGGGTTATCCATGATCACGACGTCGCCGGACTTGAGCTCGGGGACGAGCACCTGGCCAACATAGGCCTCGAACCAGTCGCCGTTGATCGGACCGTCGAGCACCATCGGCGCGACCATGCCGGTCATTCGCAGGCCAGCGACGAGAGTGGTCGTCTTGCGGTGGCCGTGCGGGTAGCCCATCCGCAGCCGCTCGCCCCGGCGACAGCGACCGTGGCTGCGGGTCATATTGGTGGCGGTCCAGGTCTCGTCGATGAACACGAGCCGCTCGGGATCGAGATCGAGCTGGCCGTCGAACCAGCCTTCGCGCTGGCCCAGGACGTCGGCGCGGTCCTGCTCGATCGCGTGCCCGACCTTTTTTTGCGCGTGATCCCATGGCGGGCAAAGAAGCGATGCAGCGTCGAGATCGCCACCGTCACGCCCGCTTGGCCAAGCTCGCGGCGCAGCTCGTCCAGCGTGATGTCACGCCGCGCTCCGTGCAGCGCCAGGATCGTGTCCCGGTGCGCCTCGATCCGCCGCGACCGCGTATCGCCGCCCTGAGCCTTGGCGGCATATCCGCCCGTGCTCCGGCGCTGGTCGTGCCAGCGGATCGATCCCTTAGAGGTTACGCCGGTGATGGAACCGGATGCATGTCCGGCTTGGATGTGCACGTTCGGACGAAAGCGGCCGTCCCGCTTACCACCGAGGCTGTGTGAGAACAGTCGTTGAGCAGTGATTGCACGGGACGGGCGGGCGAAGGTTCAGGCCTGCATCGCTGCCATCAGCCTGGGAGTGCCGAGGAGAGCGATGGCTTGATGTTGTAGGCGAGGACGTGGAGGCTGGCTTCGATTGCGACGTTGTTCAGCGTTCGCGTCTTGAAGCGGCTCCGGCCCATCCAGTCCTTGAGCGTGCCGAACACGTGCTCGACCGTGCGACGTCGACGCGCATGGCATCGGGCGAGCGGTCGAGGCGGGCCTGCAAGGTGTCGATCACCTCCTCGTGCTCCCATCGTTTGATGCGACGTTCGATGCTGGCGGTGCAGTTCGCCCTGAGGGTGCAGCGGGAACGGCACGCGGGCGTCGCAAAGCCGTGCAGCTTCATACCTTGCGCGACGGTAGAGAAGCGGCGGGTCAGCGTCCCACCGGCAGGACAGCGATAGGTGTCGCTCTCCGGGTGGTAGACGAAGTGATGCTTGCCGAAGCGTCCGCCCGCCTTAGCACCGGAGGTGAGCGGCTTGGCGCACACGGCCGTGATGCCGGCCTTCGCGCAGGCGAGCACCTCCGAGCCTGAGAAGTAGCCGCGGTCGGCGAGCACGGTGAGCGCGGGCGTACCGGTCGCCTCCGATGCTCGCCGGCCCATGGCTGCTAGCGACGTACGGTCATGGCCGAGGTTGAGGATCTCGTGGACGACGACGACGATGTGGCTCTCGGTGTCGATCGCCGCCTGCAGGTTGTGACCGACCAGCCCTGTTCCGGTGCCGGCGGACGCCATTGCGCGCGCGTCCGGGTCGGTGAGCGAGATCTGCCCCTCGGGCAAGGCCATCACCGCCTCTTCCATCGCTGCCAGCTCGCGCATCTGCCGGCGGAGTTCGCCCAGCCGCGTCGTCAGCCTTGCGGTACGCAGTTCGGCTGCCTTGCCTTCCTGCCGGTCGGCGGTCAAGCATGCCGAGGTAACGCACGATGCTGGCGTCCACCTGCTCCATCCGGCGCCGGATCGTGACGGGCGTGAAATTGCGATCGCGCGCGTTCACCGCCCGCAGCCGGCTGCCGTCCACCGCGTTCGTGCCACCGGCGATGAGCCCAAGGTTGCGGCACACCAGCACGAACCGGCGCACGCCGCCTGGATCGCAACCCCATGGTCGCGGCGGAAGTCGGCGATGGTCTTGAAGTCGGGCGCCAGCCTGCCGGTCAGCCACATCAGCTCGACATTGCGGCCCGCCTCGCGCTCCAGCCGCCGCCGACTCGACTGCACCTGGCTCAGATAGCCGTAGACGTAGAGCTTCAGCATCGTCGCCGGATGATAGCCCGGCCGACCCGTCGTCGCCGCGCAATCAAAGCCGAGCGCCGTCAGGTCCAGCTCATCGACAAATACGTCGACCACCCGCACCGGGCTGTCTTCGCCCACATAGTCGTCGATGCAGTTCGGAAATAGCAACCCTTCTCGAAGATTACGACCTTCGATGAAACAGGCCATCCCAGCGCCTCCATCAGCACCGGGATACTATCACATCGGCGCGTTTCCACACAGCCTCCGCCAGCTTTACCCGAGGATCGGAGCTGCAGACAGGTAAGGATGTGTGCCGAGAACTGACGTTGAGGCATGTTTGACGACTGCCATATGTCAGTCGATGCGACGCTCGCCCCTCAATGGCGAGATCCCGCCAAGCGCCACCACGGCATCAGCCAGGATCATCGCTTCCTGGGCGAGCGTGTGCAGCTTGTCGGCGAGCGCGATCCGTGCGTCTGGCGCGATGCTTCCGGCTTGCCCATCGGCCGCAAGGGTGGCGCCATCCTCAAACCGCGCCGTCAGCAGGTAGAAGAGCTGTCGCAGCAGCTCGTCATGTGGCGATGCAGGGGATGGTTCGTCCATGCGCCGACGAAGCCGGGAGACGTTCGCCAAGTCCATACCCAGCTTTTCGACGGGTGAAGGCCTCATGTTCGCGGAGCTGCTGCCGCCTCGAGCAGCACAGTTGCGGTCGCGGTGAGAACCTTGCGCCTGCCTGGCGTCCGCCTAGCACTTTCCATTCGACTTGGGGGCGAACCAGAGCAATCGCTGTGTCCAGGACAGGAGCCGCATACGACGCGGCTAGCCCCGACCGGCTGACCGGCGGGGCCGTGGGTGGTGGGAGGCGGCGCTGGTGCTCGCCTCGCGTGCAAGGAGACCACCATGCCCCGCCTTACCGAAATGCAGCTCGTCCTGCTCGCCAGCGCCTGCCAGCGCGCTGATGGCAGCCTGTTGCCGCCACCGGGCAGCCTCGGCGACCAGGCCACCCGCATCCGCAAGGCCATCATCACGCTAATCAAGCGGACGCTAGCGCAGGAGATCGATGTCGCCGATGCCGCCGCCGCGTGGCGAGAGGAAGAGGCGCGCCGGATTGGTGTCGTCCTCACCGATGCCGGACGCGCCGCCATCGCCGCCGAGGAGGCGAGCAACGCGCCGCTGAGCGACGACGTGCCGCCGGTCGAGGAGGCGGTCGCCGCCGCATCGCCGCCGACCAAGCAGGCACTGGTGCTCGACCTGCTGCGCGCCAACGGCGGCGCCAGTCTTGCCGAACTGGTGGCCGCGACCGGCTGGCTGCCGCATTCGACGCGGGCGGCGCTTACCGGTCTGCGCAAGCAGGGGCATGCCATCGTCACCCTCAAGGGAGAGGGCGGCACCCGCTACCACCTCGCCGGGGTCGCCTGATCATGGCGAGGCTCGACGATACGCTGCGCACGCTGGCGACGCTGGCGCCGGCGGAGCTGCGGCAACGGTGGCGCGAAACGTTCGACGAGGAGGGGTCCGACCTGCCGGCCTCGCTGCTCCGCCGCGCGATTGGCTACCACCTGCAGGAGCAAATGCACGGCGGCCTGCCCCCCGCTGCCGAGCGCATGCTCGACGCGTTGGCCCGTGACCCGGACGCCGAGCCGCCGGAGCTGGAGATCCGCCTCAAGCCCGGCACGCGGCTGGTGCGCGAATGGAACGGCATCGTGCATACGGTGCTCGTGACGGACGATGGCCTGATGTTCGAGGATCGGCGCTACCGCTCGCTAAGTCACGTCGCGCAGGCGATTACGGGCGCGCGCTGGTCGGGACCGCGCTTCTTCGGGCTTAGGCGACCGAGCATGCCGCCGCGGCAGGGAGCGGCCCATGGCTAAGCGCGGACCTCGCGCCGCACCGAACGCCGCCGGTAGCGTGGTCTGCCAGATCCGCTGCGCGATCTACACGCGCAAGTCGTCCGAGGAAGGACTGGAGCAGGAGTTTAACTCGCTCGACGCCCAGCGTGAGGCATGCGCCGCCTACGTCACCAGCCAGCGCCACGAGGGCTGGACGCTCCTGCCGGCGGTCTACGACGACGGCGGCTTTTCGGGCGGCAACATGGAGCGGCCCGCGCTCAGGCGCCTGCTCGCCGATGTCGAGAGCGGCCGGGTCGACGTCATCGTCGTCTACAAGGTCGACCGGCTGACCCGCGCCTTGTCTGACTTCGCCAAGATCGTCGAGGTGCTCGATGCCAGGGGGGCCAGCTTTGTATCGGTCACGCAAGCGTTCAACACCACGACCAGTATGGGGCGCCTCACGCTCAACGTCCTGCTCTCCTTTGCCCAGTTCGAGCGCGAGGTCACCGGCGAGCGCATCCGCGACAAGATCGCCGCCTCGAAGAAGAAGGGCATGTGGATGGGCGGGCCGGTGCCGCTCGGCTATGACGTCGTTGCGCGCAAGCTCATCGTCGACGAACCCGAAGCCGTGACGGTGCGGCTGATCTTCGAGCGCTATACCATTCTCCAGTCGCTGAACGCGCTGGCCGCCGACCTCAAGCCACGCGGCATCGTCTCGAAGCGCCGGACGATGCGCGATGGTCGGGTCACCGGTGGCACGCCGTACAGCGCCGGGGCGCTCGGCTATCTGCTGCGCAACGTGCTCTACAGCGGCCGCATCCCGCACGGCGACCGGGTGTATGACGGCGAGCATGAGGCGATCGTGCCGCACGACCTGTGGGACGCGGCGCAGGCGCTGCTCGCCGGCAACGTGCCCCGCCCGCATACCGGCGAGCGCAGCCTGCTTGGGCACATCCTCCGAGACGAACACGGCACGCCGATGGCGACCGAGCATGCCAACAAGGCCGGGCGGCGCTACCGCTACTATGTCTCCAGGCCGCCGGAGGGCAGCGGTGAGCGTGCGCGGCGGATCCCCGCCGGCGATCTCGACGCTATCGTGTCGGGTAGCATGCTGCGCTTCTTGCAAGATCCCGATCGGGTCGCGGCCGAGCTTGGAACGGGGCGTGCCAGCGCATTGCTCGTGGAACGATGCGCTGAGATTGCCGGGCAGAGCGAACAGCCGCACGGGTTGCGCGCACTGCTTGAGCAGCTTGATGTCCGGGCGGCCCTGACTACCGACAGCATCACGATCAGGCTGGATCGGCACAGACTCGCGCGAGCGGTCAGACTCGACAGCGTCGGGCCTGACGCAACGATCACGCTACACCATCCGGTCGCGCTGAAGCGCAGGGGGCATGAGCTGCGATTGATCCATGCAGTGCCCGATGCGCGGCCGGCCCGGCGCGACGACCGTCTGATCCAGCTGCTCGCCAGCGGACGCTCCGCCTACGAGCAGCTCAACACTGGTGAGGACGATACGATCACGCGTCGGCATCTTACCCGACTCGCCCGGCTCCGCTTCCTCGCACCCGACATCATCACGACGATCCTCGAAGGTCGTCACCCGGTTGAACTGACCAGCCGCGCGCTGCTCCGGGTCGCGGAGCTGCCCATCGCCTGGGATGAACAGCGGGTGGCGCTCGGCTTCGACTGACGCCCAACCCGGCGATTTTCGAACGGCGCGACTAAGGTCGCGCTGTTTTCCGTTTCGGCGCCCGACTGAGAACGTGGACACCAAACGGGCATGAAGAGACGGTCGCGACAGAACAGCCTAAAGCACTGTTCCAGCCCGGCGTCTCTGTCCACGACGTCAGTGATCGGTCCGCGAAAACCCGCAGAACCGCGCCACTTTCCGGCACCCGCCGCCCATAAGGGCGAGTTATTTGGACATTCTGTACTGGGTGGTGCGCCACCCAGTCGGCTGCGAACTCGTCTCGGGCTGATCCGTTCTCCATTTATAACGGGAAATAACGGATAAATCGCTAATTGGCATCTGCGCTGCGGGTGGTGCGTACGCTTAATGCGTTGATAAGTCTGGAGACGGACAAAGCTTTTCCTTGCGCGGCTAAACGGACATGCTGCCCCAAGAATCGACCATCTTCGTCGTCATAACGGAGAGAACGTCCGTTTCGGGTGTCTTGCGGAACCATAGCTCTATCGCGGCTGGTTATAATTCATGAGTTGGGTCGGTTCCGCCTCGTCGATCTCGTCAAGTATCGCCGATTTCAGCCGCCCGCCCCACCGATGCAGGCTTCCAACGCTGCCGCATGGCCGACGCCGCTCAACCCAGCGCTTGCAGACGATCTCATGAAACATCGACGCTCATCCAGCTTCCAGTCGATGCCCTCAAGGGCTCTACCGCGCCGGATGGTCGTCATTTGCTTTCGCTTGACAACAACGAATGTAAACTAGCCGACCCTCCAGGCGTAATGACATGGTGTGTCTTAGCGACAACACCCTCCGTCGATGTGTTCTGCAAATTTTTTTGTCTCGATAGAAGTATTGACCGCAGCTTCCGGTCCTTTATAGATGGCGTGTGTCGGGCCTATGGCTCGACTGGACGTAGAAAGATTCCCGTTTTCTGTCATCCTGGCCGGTGCCCGGATTTCGAGCGGCCGCTTTCTCGTCCCCGCGCGTGAAGGCGACCTTTTGGAGGTCGGCGAATGCGTGCAAGGCTATTATCTACAACGTCGGACAAGGTAGTCTCGCGAGCGAACTTCGCCGGGATCCGGCTGCATATCGAGTATCTGCCAACCAGGAGCATCGTTCCGGCTAGCCGGCGGCTGAGGCAGCACGGCAAGGCCCAGATCGCCAAACTTGCCGCCGGTATCGAGCGGCACGGCTTCAACGTGCCGCTGCTGGTGGATGAAGCCTGCACGATCGTCGCGGGCCAGGCCCGCCTCGACGCGGCGCTGCTACTCGGCCTCGATCAGGTGCCGGCCATCCGCATCGCGCACCTGACGGACGAGCAGCTGCGCCTCTTCGCGATTTTTGAAAATAAGATCGGCGAGGAGAGCGAGTGGAACGATGCCGCGCTGAACCTCGAGTTCGAGGAACTGCGACTGACCGAACCGGAGCTCGATCTGACCGACAGCGGCTTCGCCATCGGCGAGATCGATGCCCTCGCCGGACGCATGCGGACGCAGGAGCTGAACGATCTTGATGATACCGGCGAGCCAGATCCGGCGCGCATCGCCGTCACCCGCATAGGCGACGTCTGGTTGTGCGGCCGCCACCGGATCATCTGCGGCGATGCCATCGATGCCGCCGTCATCGCCGAACTCGTTGATGGCCGTGCGGTGCAGCAGCTTTTGACGGATCCGCCCTATAATGTGCCAGTGCGATCTATTTCGACGACCGGTCGCCACGCCTCGTTCGCGATGGCGGCGGGCGAGATGAAGCCCGCCGCCTTCACCGATTTCCTGACCGGCTTCATCGGCGCCGCGCAGCCGGTGCTGGCCGATGGCGCGCTCGTCTATGTCTTTATGGATCATGCCCATCTCGGCGAGCTGCTCGCCGCCGGACAGATGGCAGGCCTCACCTATAAGCAGCTGCTGGTCTGGGTGAAGGCGGCAGCCGGGCTCGGCAGCTTTTACAGGTCAGGCCATGAGCTCGTCGCCGTCTTCAAGCACGGCAAGGGCAAGCACTGCAACAACCTGATGCTGGGCCGCTACGGCCGCAACCGCTCGAACGTGCTGAGCTATCCCGGCGTGATGAGCATGCCGGGCGGGCGTAAGGCGCTGAAGATGCACCCCACGGTGAAGAACGTTGCCATGATCGCGGATCTGATCCTCGACGTGACGGCCCCCGGCGATGCGGTGCTCGATTGCTTCGGGGGCAGCGGCACCACGCTGATCGCCGCCGAAAAGACCGAGCGCGATGCCTTCCTGTGCGAGCTGTCGCCGATGTTCGTCGATGTCACGATCGAGCGGTTCGAGGCGGTGGGCGGGGCACGCGCGGTGCTTGCCGCCACCGGGCAAACCTATGCCGAGGTCTGCGCCGATCGGCTGAGTACGGAACCTTTGACAATCCCCGATGCCGCCGACGGAGAAGAGTAAGATGGCGAAGCCCCCAAAATTGCTCGCCAGCGGCATACCCGATGGCCGTGGCCAGAGCGCCGGTTCAAGGGCCAGCCGATTTTCAGGCGACCGGCCAGGGCCCGGGCGGCCGAAAGGCGCGAAGAACATCGCAACAATCTATCGCGAGGTGGCGGCGCTGCCCGTCACAGCGACGATCAACGACCGGCAGCGCCGGATATCGACCGTGGAAGCGGTGCTCCGCAAGCAGCGCGAGAAGGCCCTCAAGGGCGATCAGCGTGCCGCCGAGCGCTTCCTCGACAAGGTGGCTGAATATAGCCCGCCCGAGATCCGGCCCGATCAGATGCCGGCGCTCCTTGAAGAAGACGCACGCTTGCTGGCCGATGCACTTGCTCGTGGCTTGCTCGGCCCCGCGATCATCAATCCCACCCCCAACCCGGAAGAAGATGAATGAACATCGCCCCCAATCGCCTGCTCGATGCGCTGATGCGCACCGACTTCCTTACCTTCGCTCAGCGGGTGTTCCGCGAGATAAACCCGAACCGCGAGTTTCACGTCGGCTGGCATCACCAGACGATCGCCTATTTCGCCGCGCGCGCCGCCGCCGGCGGCGATATCGATCGCTTGATCGTCAACCTTCCGCCGCGCTCGGCGAAGTCGACGCTGCTCTCGGTGGCGCTTCCAGCTTTCGTCCTCGGCCGTGATCCAACCAAGCGCGTCATCGTCGTCAGCTATAACCAGAACCTCTCCAACAGCTTCAGTCGTCAGACGCGACAAGTGATGCAGACGCCGTGGTATCGGAGGTTGTTCCCCGATACCGTCATCCCCAACCGCGCCGCTGAGGAACAGTATTTCACGAGCAGGGGAGGCTGGCGGATGGCCACCTCGACCGGCGGTACGCTCACCGGCAAGGGCGGCGATCTCATCATCATCGACGATCCGCTGAAGGCCGACGACGCTTATTCCGAGACGGCGCGCGATGCGCTGTACGGATGGGCGATGAAGACACTCTTTACCCGCCTCGACGAGAAGACCAAGGGTTCGATCATCCTAACGCAGCAGCGGCAGCATGAGGACGATCTATCGGGCCACATGCTGCGCACCGGCGAGTGGCTCGACATCAGCCTGCCCGCGATCGCGGTGACGGAAGAGCGCTTCATTCTCTCGACCACGCCCTTGCGCAGCCATCTTCGTCGCGTTGGCGATCTGCTCGATCCGGTGCGCGAGCCGCTGGAGGTGTTGCGCGGGCTGAAACGGCAGATGGGGACGGCGGCCTTCGAGGCGCAGTATCAGCAGGCGCCGATGCCCCCCGATGGCGATGTGATCAAGCTCAGCTGGTTTCGTACCTACGACGCGCTGCCGGAGGGTGGCGAGACGGTGTTCAGCGTCGACACCGCCTCTAAAGCCGGCCTGCGCAACGACTGGTCGGTGATCGGCGTGTGGCGCATCGTCGACGACCGCTGCTACCTCGATTATCTCTGGCGGCGGCGAGTGGAGTATCCCGAGCTGAAGCGCAGCCTGATCGATCTTGCCGGACAGTACCTGCCGAACCGCATCCTCATCGAGGACAAGGGCAGCGGCAGCGGCCTTCTCCAGGATCTGAAGGCCGAGGGTTATCCGGTGAACGCCTATGAGCCGGGATCGCTCGACAAGGAGAGCCGCATGCGCATCCAGTCGGCTAAGATCGAGGCCGGGCGCGTGCTGCTGCCGGCGCAAGCGCCGTGGCTGGAGGAGTTCCAGAACGAGGTGCGCCGCTTTCCCAACGGCGCGCACGACGATCAGATCGACGCCCTCTCGCAGCTGCTTGATTATGCCTTCGCACCGAAAGATACCTTCTTCATTCTCTCATACCGTACGTAAACGGCTGAGAGGGGCATGAGGCAACGTCGCCTCATGCCCCTTGTCAACTCAGCCAAAGCGATCAGGCCACCCTCTATGGTCGCCGGCGATGAGGTGGAGACGTACGCAGGACCGGATTATGCTGCCGCGTGCCGGCAAATACGACATCACGCTGCCTTATCGAGCAGCCAGTCGATCAGGCCGGCGTCGACGGCTGCCGCAGCGAGTGTGTCGCCCGTTATGACCTGCACCCGGCCAGCAAGCTCCGGCGGCACCATCAGCTCGCCGTGCGGGCTATGACAGACGAAGAAGAAGCGAGAGGAGAGGGGGCTCGCCTCAAAGGCGGCAAGGCAGCCGTTCAGCACCGCCTGATCGGCCGACGACTTTACCTGCACGCTCGCCCGTTCGCCCGTAAAGGGCTGTTCCAGCAGCAGGTCGATGTCCGTCATCGTGCCGCCCAGCACCGACACGCGGCGCCAGCCGGAGCGGGCGAAAACCAAGTCCACCATCAGCTCGAACTCGGCCCAGTGCAGCAGCCGAATCAGCTCGGCCATGCCGGTGATAAGCGACATACGCGCAGCACGCGTCGCCGCCACTGCCGGCTCTTCCGCGGCGTTTATCCGCCGCAGCAGATAGTCCGAGGCTGCCACGCTGCATATCGTGCGAGGGTAGCCGGCAAGCTGCGTCAGGACCGTGCTGAGGCCATGCAAGGCGAGCGCCCGGCCCAAGATGTCGGTGTTGCGCCACGGCCCGATCGTGCGACGGTAGCGGCTGCCTTCCGTACGCGTCTCATCGCCTCGAAAAATGACTCCCGTTTCGGCGAAGGCCCACCACAAGAAGCCGCGCGCGAACGTGATCCAGAGCGTGTCGGTGCCTAGCGTGTAGAAGTCGCGCATCTCGCGGACGTAGCCGCTGGCGGTGGCGGCAGCGACGCCAGCGGCGATATAGGTCGCTTTGAGGCCATCCCAGTCACCAGCGGCGGCACGCGCATGATCGTCCGTGGCAAAGCCATAGTCAATGCGGGCACCATCCAGGGAGGTGGCCTCCCAGCGGCCGCCGGCACCAAGCTTTATGTAGCGGATGTTCGCTGGAGCGATGTGGGTCGGCGTGGTGTCGGTCATGACCATCCTGTCGTCTATAAGTGACACCGACCTTGCTCGGCACAGGCGCACAGTCAACTCGAATGTCTCTCATCGTCTGTAGATCGTTCAGCGACAGGCGCGTCTCTGGGCTACCGTGGATATACGGCAGCGCCTCGGACGAAACCTGCGCCGACTTCGCGAAGCGAAGGGTTGGAGCCAGGAGGCGTTTGCTCATGAAGCCGGCATCCACCGCACGTACGTCAGCGATATCGAACGCGGCGCGCGCAATCCCACCATCCTGATCGTCGAGAAGCTCGCAAAGCCGCTCGGGGTAGCATCGGCTGAACTGCTTGCCTGAGATGGACAAGATAACGCGGCTACACGGCGTATTGTCCGCGTTCGAGCAGGGGCCTATGCCTTGCGGAGGATATCGCTGGCCTGCCGCAGTTCGCGGACTTCGCGCTCCAGCGCCTTCTCCTTGTCGGCCACTTCGGTCGGAACACCACCGCGCTTGCCGCTGTCGACCTCGGCCTTCTTCACCCACTAATGCAGCGTCTGAGGAACGTGGTCGAAACCATCCGAACCGCGCGCTCGCGAACCTCAGGCGCAAACTTGTTCGTCGTCTTGCTCATGGCTCCACCTTTCTCAGGAGTTGGAGCCTCCGACAAGCCCGGGACGGTTCAGCAGCAACGCCGCTGCGTCGAGTGAACAGCGACCTGCTACCTTAATTGCAACACTATATTTCAGCTAATCGAACAGATGTCACATCAGAACCGCACGGTACCTTGAAGTAGCAACTCACGCGGTCGAGCCGTCCCGATCAGCACCTGACCGACCCCGTCGCCCGGCTTGTCCGGTGCGTAAACGCCATAATATTTGTTGGTGAGATTGCGGCCGATGAACGCCAGCTCCCACTTGTCGTCCGTCTCGTGCAAGCGAACGCTCGCGTTCAGCCGCCAGAAATTACCTTGCCGCGCCAGCGGATTGTTGGTCGTGTTGATCCAGTAGGAGTCGGTATAGGCCGCGTTGCCGGTCAGCCCGAGGCCGATGCCCTCGGTGATCGGAGAATCGTAAATGAAACCGGCATTTCCCGCGAAGTTGGGCGCGCGTGGCAGCTGCTCGCCGGTGAGATCCTGCAAACCGTTGATGCAGCCTTGCGCCACAGTCTGACCGGCATAACAGTCGGCGCCGACGAAATCGGTGTAACGGGCCCGGTTATAGCCGGCCGCAGCCGTAAGCCTCAGCGCCTCGCTGACACGCAGCTGCAGGTCGATCTCGGCGCCGGTCGTGCGGGCCGCACCGGCGTTCTTGATGCGGAAAGCGAAGTTCACCGCATCGAACGACGTGGATTGCAAATCGGTATAGGTATAGCGGTAGATCGCGGCGGTGATCGTGAAGCGGCGATCAAAGAATTCGCCCTTCGCGCCGATTTCGCCGCCCTTAGCCTTCTCCGGGCGGAAGCGCAAATTCTCCCGCGTGGCGCTAGCCGCCAGGATGCTGGAGCTGGAGAGGCCGCCGGACTTGAAGCCGCTCTTGTAAGCGCCGTAGATCATCAGGTTCTGGCGCGGCTTCCAGGTAAGCGTCGCCTCGGGCGAGACATTGTTGTCCGATCGGCTGGTGTCGATGAAAATCCCTTCCGGTAGGAACAGCACCGCCGCCGGCACGCCCGGCGCCAGGAACTGGCCGGTGTTGATGAAGGCGTTGCCGATGTTCAGCTTCTTGCGCTCGTTGGTGTAGCGCGCGCCGCCGGTGAGATCGAGCGTGTCGGTGATCGCGTAGCTCAGTTGGCCGAACACCGAATAGGTATCGGTGGTGGCGCGATCGAGCCGGCTCCACGTGTTCGTCTGGCCGTTGCGCGGATCGGCGGTGAAATCCCCGGTGGTGCCGTAGCCGGCCGAATGCCGCTTCTGCGTCTCGAAATAAGCGCCGGCGGTGAAGTCGAGCGGTCCGTCAAAGCTGGAGGCGACGCGCAATTCCTCCGAGAAGGATCGCGTCCGCTCCGGATTGAAGCCCACCTGGCGGGCGAAGACCGTGCCGTCAAAATTATCGAACGGCTTGGTGTTGAAGATGTAGAAGCCGGTGACGGACGTCACGCCGAGCGGCCCGGCATCATAGTTGAGCGTGAGGGACGAAAGCGCCGCGCGCGTATCGGCATAAGGCTGGCCGTCCCGCGCGCCGGGATAACCCTGCGCCACGGCCGGCGGCAGCGCACCGGCAGAGCGGTTCCCGTCCACCTTGCAGTCGTTGTTCGGATCGGGAACGCCGAAGTCGCTCGGCACGGTGCCGGGGCCGCACTTCACCTGCCACGCCGTCTCGTTATTCTCCTTAACGTCGGCCAGGAACACCTTAAGGTTGGCGCTGAAATCCTCCGTGGGCTTCCACAGCAGGGTCGCCCGGCCCAGCACGTTCTTCTCGGCCGGGGCATAGCGATCGGCCGGCACCAGCGGGTTGGCGGGATCGAACGGGCTCGGCCCGGCCACCGCATTGTTGCGGATCCAGCCGCGCTGCTTGCTGCCGCGCAGGGCGATGCGCAGGCCGAGCGTATCGCTGAGCGGGCCGCCGATCGCACCTTCCACGAAGCGCTCGTTCGCCTTGAACTCATAACCCGCGCGGGCATACCCTTCCAGCGTGCGGCCCGGATCGACCGAGCGGACCGAGATCACGCCACCCGGGCTGTTCTTGCCGAAGAACAAAGCCTGCGGCCCCTTCAGCACCTCCACCTGCTGCACATCGAAGAAAGACAGGATGGAGAGCTTGCCGCGGCTGGACTGGACGCCGTCGATATTTACCGCCACCGTCTGCTCGATGCCCTTGTCGCCGGACGCGGAGCCGACGCCGCGCACCGAGAAGGTCGCGCCGTTGCCGCCGCCGCCCACCTTGTCAAACGCCACCTGCGGGATCTGCTCGCCGATCTTGCTGAGGCTGGTGGAGGCATAGCGGTTGAGATCGGCCGAGCCGAGCGCCGTCACCGCGACCGGCACGTCCAGCAGGCGCTCGTCCTTCTTGCGCGCGGTGACGATGATGTCGCCGCTGGATGCCGGCGTGTCGAGCACCTCGCGGGTGGAGATATCGCCCGGCGGCGAGGCGGCGGTGTCCTGCGCGATCGCCGGGGTGGCCGCCAGCACGAGGCACAAGGCGCTCGCGCCGAGCCAGTCGCGACGGCGGGGCTGCATACCGATCCGAAACATCCTCTTGCTCCCTGTTGCGGGATCGCTCCTGATGAAGTCGACCTCCGATTATCATGTTGTTGCGCCGAGCCGGCGCGCATTCCGCCACACCCTGCCGTCAGGTTCTCAGATATAAGCGACGCGAAGCGGGACATGGGACGGCGGCGAGCACCGGCGTGAACGTCTATTGCACCCTGTCGAAAGGTCTTTTCTCGTAATCCGGTTATTCTCTACCGGCCAATTGATTGTCGATACGATTGATAGTCTCGCCTTATAATTGTTTTTCGTATCGCGCAGGGGTCCTGTGGCGGGCACCGTTGCCGGCGCCGGCCTGCCACACCCCTTCGCGTGACACTGTTCAGCCGGCCGGCGCGATGCGGATGGCGGTGCGGCCGTCGAGCATCACCTGGATGCTCGCCCGCCCGGCGGCATCGGCCAAGAAGCGGCCGCCCTCCACCGCCGCGCAATCATAGGCGCGCCCGGCCAGCAGCCGCTCCAGCCCCAGCATCTGCCGGCCGGCCTCCGCATTCGGATACAGCACCAGCTCCAGATCCTCGCCATGGCTGAACGCGCGCGCCACCAGCACGTCGGGATAGCGCGCATCGCCCAGGATCGGGCCGCGCAGAGCGCTCTCGGCCGGTCCCTCGCGGACGGCGATGCGGAAATCCTCGCGGCGGTGAATCAGCGCGTCGGCAATATGGGCGTTGGCCAGGTTGGACGCCTTCTCGTAGCGGCGCACGCCATCCACGATCATCGGCGCGCACACCTCGTCCAGCGCCAGCTCGCACGCCTCGGCGAAGCCATAGTCGCCCATCTCCCGCGCGCCGGCGATCAGCTGCGCATAGGTGAGGCCGTGGCCCGTGCGGTAATTGCCGAAGTCCGCGCCCTTGCCTGGCAGGGTGAGGCGTTCGCGGCCATCCTCCCCGGCGGCGATCAGCGGCCCCATCTCGGTGCGCGCATTGGCCCAGAGGCGCTCGGCACGATCCGGCACGAAGGTATTGGCATAAGGCACGTACAGCCCGTCGAACGAGGGCACCGGCGGCGTCCATCCGACCAGGCTGGAACGCAGGCCGATCGGCGAACCCTTCTGGTCGGTCAGCTCGGTATCCAGCATGTGCAGCCAGTTGGGCAGCAGCTCCCGCACGTGCGATGTGCCGTAGAGCCGGTCGTACAACGTCACCGTCGTCATGCCGTAATGGTTGCAGATCGGGTAGATCCAGTTCGGCTCGCACGGATAGAGGCAGAAGGCCGAGGTCCGGAAATTCTCGATGATCGATTCCGCCATATTCTTGAAGCTGTGGCGATACTGCGTCTTCTCGTTCAGCTTGAAGGTGAGGCTGCCCGGCTCGACATAGCGCCGGTCGCCGGTATTGGACATGTACAGGCCCACCTGGATGCCGAAGAAGCCGGTCAGCATCACGTTGTCCCGCCCGGCGGGATCGAAATTGGTGAAGTTCAGGTGGCCCCACGCCGTCTCGTAGATCCAGTAGTTCCAGATCTCGCGCCGCAGATACTTCTCGATCAGGTTGCGCTGGCCCTGGCTGAGATAGCCGTGGAAGCTGGGCGTATAATGGCATTGCGCCATCGCCAGCGCATAAGCGAGATGGTTGATCTGGTAGCGCAACGCCGCCGTCTGGAACTGGTCCACCTTGTCGAAGCCGGCGAGGCCCTCGACCGGCTGGAGCGCGCGATCCAGCGCGTAACGCAGCGAACGCAGCTGATCGAGCGTCAGTTCGCGCGCGGCGGCATCGGGCACCGGCACGCGCGTCTCGCGATGATCCGCCATCGCCTGCGGCAGATAGGCGTTGCGCTTGGCCAGTTGCGCCACGTCCGCCGCCCGCTTCGTCCGCGCCTTGTAGAGCATGAAGCCGTTGAGACCGCCGGCCAGCAGCACGGTGGCATAGACCCCACCCGGCCACGCCTCCCCCGGCGCGACGGCGGCGGCCAGCGCGAGCGCGCCCAGCCACACGCCGAGCGGTGCGATCACCATGCCCGCGCCGAACCACGCGATCAGCGAGACGACGAAGAGAGCGAGGGTGAACAGCGTGGCTAGCAGGCCCCACGGCCCCAGCGCCAGGAAGCCCGCGCCCGGCAGCCACAGCCCCAGGCCCGCCGCCTGCCAAGCGGGCGAGGCGCCGGTCAGCGAGGGGACGAGGCCGATCGCGCACAGCGCCACGTAGATGCTGGCGGTCGTGCGGCGGCGGAACGTCGCCACCGGCCCGCTGCGCACGCTGGCTATGGTCGGCACGCCATTGGCTACATCGGCGATCGTCGCCATCGACATCTCTCCTGACATCACGCTTTTGCGGGGAGCCAGCTGAGCGGCGCCACTCTTGACCGTATCTGGCGCCACGCGGCGGGGAATGTGAAATTGAAAGGGCGCCGCAATCATGCGGTTTGATTATCAATCGTCCAGACGAGCCTGCCCGCACCAACGCGGAGATGGTGGGACGACGAGGATCGCGACCGCGTCCGCTTCAACCGCGGGGCGCCAGGCGGGAGCGGAACTCGCGCGCCGCCGCCGCCGCCGTCGCCGCGTCAACGCTTGGCCCGCAGATCGCAGCGTGGATGCCGCGCATGAAGGCGATCTCGGGCAGGGGCGAGGGCACGCCCGGCTTGGTGAGGAACCAGAAGCCCGTCAGGCCGACCGCCAGCATCGCGGTGGAGGCGAAGGCGGCCGCCGCCGGCCGCTGCCGCGCCATCGCGCGGGCCGTCGCGAAACCCAACCGCGGCGCGGCGCCTGCGATCGCCGGCTTGGTGCCGAATTGCCAGGTGACGCTCGCGCTGGGCTGCCACACCCGCTTGCTCTCGAACAGGCGCTGGCCGAAGAGGAAGACCAGCGCGCGCCTCGCTCCATAGAGGACGTTGACGATCACGAAGATCGCCGCCGCGCAACAAGCCATCCTCTCCCCTCCTGCGTGCACAATTCTGGCCAATATCGGCCCTTCGCCGCACCCCCGCCAATTGATAATCCGGTGCGCCTATGCGGTTGCGCTATCAATCCGCCGCGCGAAGTTGAGGAAGCGCGCCGCCGCCCCCTCCTCTTCCGATCGCTGGCTGAGGATCGCGAACTCGGTATGGAGATCGAAACCCGCAATCGGCCGCCGCACCATGCCGCCTCCCGCCTGCTGGGCGAACCAGCCGAAGGTGATCGCCGGCAGGCGGAACTTGCAGCCGTAGCGTTCGGTCGCGGTGCCGGTGGCCTCCGGCGGCACGATCGGGTCCGCCCCGTTCGCCGCGAGCAGATCGAGGATCGGGCGGACGACGCTGGCGCCATGCTCCTCCGACGGCACGACGACACGCTGGCCGCGCAGCGCCGCCGCCGGGATCACGTCATGCGCGGCCAGCGGGCTATCGGCCGGCACGTTCAGGCCGATCCGCTCCCGCCGCAGCACCAGACGGGAGAGGCCGAGCGGATAGGTCAGCTCCGCACGATCGCTCGCCTGATAGTCGCCGTCCGCCATGCCCAGCCCGATCACGAGCGCGATGTCCAGGCTGTGCGCGGCCAGCTTGGCGAGGATCTCGTGCTGGGTATGGGCGTCGACCTTCAGGTCGATCTCGGGGCACGCATCCATGAAGCCCTCGATCACCGCCCGGCGCTCGGGGATTTCGAACGTGTAGAGCGCGGCGCCCACCCGCAACCGACCGGAAAGATCGCCGCGCAGCGATCGCGCCGCGTTGAGCAGCCGGTCGCTCTCGCGCACCATGCGCGTCGCATCGTCGAACAGCGCGGCGCCCGGCGGCGTCAGCGTGACGTGGCGGGTGGAGCGATCGAACAGGCGGAAGCCGAAGTATTTCTCCAGCTGGTTGATCTGGATCGACAGGCTGGGCTGGGTGAGGTTCACCCGCTCCGCCGCGCGGGTGAACGATTTCAGCTCCGCCACCGCGATGAAGCAGCGCAGCGGCTTCATGCTCATGTCCATCCGGCATCCCCTCCGCGCGCTGATCGCTCATGCGTCCGGCCAGCATATTCTCATAGCCTGGCTCTATAAGTGGCCTAACACATTTATTGGACGACGCGCGGCCACTCGCCCACTCCTGCCACAAGACCCCGCAACGGGGACCGAAGGAGAGATGATGACGGCGCGCACGATCACCGTTGCGGCAATGCGTGGCGCCGGGGCCGCCTTCTCGATCGAACCCGCCACGCTGGCCGAACCCGGCCCGCACGAGGTGCTGGTGCGCATTGCCGGCGTCGGCATCTGCCATACCGATCTTGTCGCGCGCGATCAGCTTGCGCCATTCCCGCTGCCGGCGGTGCTGGGGCATGAGGGCGCCGGCATCGTCGAGGCGGTGGGGTCGGCGATCGGCCACGTCGCGCCCGGCGATCATGTCGTCCTCTCGTTCGACAGTTGCAGCACATGCGACAATTGCCGCCGCGACAAGCCGGCTTATTGCCGCGAATTCTACCAGCGCAATTTCACCGGCGCGCGGGCTGGCGGTGCCGCCATCCATGACGGCGCCGGCTGCGCGCTGCATGGCCGCTTCTTCGGCCAGTCCTCCTTCGCCAGCCACGCGCTGGCCGCCGAACGCAGCGTGGTGAAGATCGCGGACGAGGTGCCGGTGGAACTGATGGGTCCGCTCGGCTGCGGCATCCAGACCGGGGCGGGCGCGGTGCTCAACGCGCTCATGCCGCCGCCGGGCAGCAGCATCGCGATCTTCGGCGCCGGAGCGGTCGGCCTTTCGGCATTGCTGGCGGCGGTGATCGCGGGCTGCACGACGATGGTGGTGATCGATCGCAGCGGCGAGCGGCTGGCGCTGGCGCGGGAACTGGGCGCCACCCACATCGTAGACGCGACCGCCGGCGATACGGTGGCGGCGATCCAGGCGATCACCGGCGGCGGGGCCGATTTCACGCTGGAATGCACCGGCGTTCCGGCCGTGCTGCGGCAGGCGGTGGACGCGCTCACCGTGCCGGGCACCTGCGGCGTGCTGGGCGTCGCGCCCTGTGGCGCGGAGGTGTCGCTGGACATCACCGGCCTGCTCTCCGGCCGCACCGTGCGCGGCATCATCGAGGGGGACAGCGTGCCGCAGGTCTTCATCCCACGGCTCGTCGACCTGTGGCGCGCAGGGCGCTTCCCGTTCGACCGGCTGATCACCCGCTATCCGCTGGCGGATATCGATCGCGCCATCGCCGAGAGCCACGCCGGCGGCGTGCTCAAGGCGGTGCTGTGCCCCGCCTGACCCCCGCCCGGGAGACTATGATGAGCGACGAACCCGTCACGATGACGATCGACGGCCGCGCTGCCGACGCCGCCGAGCATTTCGACGTGATCAACCCCGCGACGGAAGCCGCGGTCGCCCGCGTGCCGGATGCGTCGCAGGCGCAGCTAGACGAGGCCGTCGACGCAGCCCGCCGCGCCTTCCCCGGCTGGCGGGCCACCGCGCTGCCCGAGCGGCAGGCGCTGGTCCGCCGGCTGGGCGAGCGGATCGGCGCGGAGACCGAGTGGCTCGCCCGCATCCTCACCACCGAACAGGGCAAGCCGCTGGCGGACGCGCGGATAGAGATCGGCGCCGCCGCCTATTGGCTGATCGAGGTCGCCGGGCAGGACGTCCCGGTCGAGATCGTCACCGACACGCCAGAGCGCCGAATCGAGACGCGGCACGTGCCGCTGGGCGTGGTCGCCGCGATCGTGCCGTGGAACTTTCCGGTGGGGTTGGCGGCGTGGAAGATCGCGCCGGCGCTCGTCACCGGCAACACCTTGGTGCTGAAGCCCTCCCCCTTCACCCCCCTCTCCACCCTGGCGATCGGCGAGATCGCGCGGGACATCCTGCCGCCGGGCATCTTCAATGTGATCAGCGGCGGCGATCGGCTCGGCCCGTGGATCACGGCGCATCCCGGTATCGACAAGGTGAGCTTCACCGGCTCCACCGCCACCGGCCGCGCCATCATGCGCAGCGCCGCCGACGATCTGAAGCGGATCACGCTGGAGCTGGGCGGCAACGATGCCGCGATCGTGCTCGAGGATGCGGACGTGGAGGCGCTGGCGCCACGCCTGTTCTGGGCCGCCTTCGCCAACAACGCCCAATTCTGCCTCGCCACCAAGCGCATGTTCGTCCACGAGGCCGTGTATGACCGGCTGGCCGCCGCGCTCATCGCTTATGCCGCCACCGTGGTGGTAGGAGATGGCGCGGCGGAAGGCACGCAGATCGGCCCGATCCAGAACCCGGCGCAATATCGCCGCATCGTCGCGATGCTGGATGCGGCGCGGGCCGGCGGCATCCGCTTCCTCGCCGGCGGTACGGTCACGCCCGGCACGGGTTATTTCGCGCCGATCAGCATCGCCGACAATCCGCCGGACAATGCGCCGATCGTGGCGGAGGAAGCGTTCGGCCCGATCCTGCCGCTGCTGAAATTCGGTTCGGACGACGAGGTGGTCGCCCGCGCCAACGCCTCGATCTACGGCCTCGGCGCCTCGGTATGGGGCCGCGATCCGGCGCGGCTGCAGGCGATCGCCGACCGGCTGGAGGCGGGCACGGTGTGGATCAACACTATTCACGAACTGGCGCCGCATTTGGCTTTCGCCGGCCACAAGCAATCGGGCGTCGGGGTGGAGAACGGCCTTGCCGGCCTGCTCGCCTACACCAACCCGCAGACACTGGTGGTCGCGCGTGGCTGAACCGGCCGTCGCCGGTCTCGCCGGCCTGTTCCGCGCCCGCTCGATAGCCCTCGTCGGCGCGACGGAACGATCCTTCTGGTCGAACATCGCCCACGCCAATCTGGTGTCGCTGGGCTTCGACGGCGCCGTCCATCTGGTCAACCGCAAGGGCGGCCGCATCTATGATCGTACCGCCGCCACCAGCTGCGCGGCGATCGGCACGCCGGTGGATTCGGCACTGCTGATGGTGCCGACAGCGGCGATCCCGGACAGCTTCGCCGATCTTGCCGAGGCCGGCATCCGCAACGCCGTGATCCTAACCTCCGGCTTCGCTGAGACGGGGCTGGACGGGCAGGAACGGCAGCGGGAACTCGCCGCCTTGGCGCGGGCCCACGGCGTCACCCTGCTCGGGCCGAACTGTCTCGGCTTCGTCAACCATCTCGATCGTGTGCCGATCTGGACGAGCACGCTGCGCATGGCCCCTCCGGGCCGTGTCGCGATCGTCTCGCAGAGCGGCGCCACCGCTTCCTATATCGCCGATTTCGCCGCGCAGCAGGGCGTCGGCGTCGGCTACACCATCTCCACCGGCAACGAGGTGGACGTCACCGTCGCGCGGGCGATAGACTTCGTCGTCGACGATCCGCGCATTAAGGTGATCGCCGCCTTCGTGGAGAGCGCGCGCGATACCGATACGCTGATCGCGGCGGCGGCGCGCGCCACCGCCACCCACAAGGCGATCGTCGTGCTGAAGGTGGGCGCCGGCGAACTCACCGCCAAGGCGGCGCAGGCCCATACCGGATCGCTGGTGGGCGACGACGGCGTGTTCACCGCGGCGTGTCACCAGCACGGCATCATCCGGGCCGGCTCGATCGAGGAGATGGTGGCGACGGCGGAGCTGATCTCCCGCATCGAACCGCCGCGCCGGCCCAATCTGGGCATCGTCGCCATCTCCGGCGGCATCTGCGAGATCGCCTCCGATCGGGCCGAGGCGGCGGGCGCGCACATGGCCGAGTTCACGCCCGGGACCTTGGCGGAACTGGCGGCCATGATGCCGGAATTCGGCACCGCCAACAATCCGCTGGACGTGACCGGGGCGGCGGTGCTCGATCCCGCCCTGTTCGGGCGTGCGCTCGGCGCCGTTGGCCGCGATCCAAATGTCGGCCTGGCAACGGTGATCTTCGACATGCCCGAGCAGCCCGAGGGCATCCAATATGAGGTGCTGCGGCGTATTGGCGGCGCCATCGCCGTCTCCCCGGCTCCCACCGTGGTGATGAGCACCACGGTGAAGCCGGTGACGGCGGCGATGCGGGCGGTGGCGGACGAATGCCGCGTGCCCTTCCTGGGCTGCGGCGTGGAGCATGGCTTTGCCGCGATCGCCCACGCCTTTCGCTGGTCGGTACGGCTGGATCGAGTGCCGGGCGCGCGGGCGGCTGTCCCCCTGTCGCCCGGCCCCCGGCCGCGCGGCGAGCGCGAGACGCTCGACTACCTCGGCGGGCGCGGCGTGCCGGTGGTGCCGACGATGCTGGTGGCCGATGCCGATGCGGCGGCCGAAGCCGTCGCCCGGCTGCGGCGCCCAGCCGCCTGCAAGATCGCCTCGCCGGATATCCTCCACAAGAGCGACATCGGCGGCGTGATCCTGAACGTGGAGGGCGAGCAGGCGGCGCGCGACGCCTTCCGTACCCTGATCGAGCGTGCCCGACGCGCCGCGCCCGAGGCACGGATCGACGGCGTGCTGATCGCGCCGATGCGCGCGGGCGGCGTGGAGCTGTTCGCCGGGGTGGTGCGCGATCCGCAATGGGGGCTGGCGCTGGCCGTGGGACTGGGCGGGGTATGGGTGGAACTGCTCGGCGATACCAGCCTGCGGCTGCTGCCGGCGACGCCGGAGGACGTGCTGGAGATGCTCGGCGAGCTGCGCACCGCCCGCCTGCTGGACGGCTATCGCGGCGCGCCGCCGGTCGATCGCGCGGCGCTGGCGCGGGTGATCGCGGCGATCGGCGATGTCGCGCTGGGGTTCGGCCCGGACCTCGTCTCGCTTGAGGTGAACCCGCTGCGCGCGAGCGGCACCGAGATCGAGGCGCTCGATGCGCTGGCGATCTGGGCGGACGGGACGATGACGACGGAAGGGAATGGCGCATGGGCCGGAGCATGAATCGGGTGCGGCGGATCGGCCGGCTCGGCGCGATCGTCGGCTTCGCGATGCTGATGGGGCAGGCGGCGCCGCGCGGCGCGGAACGGTTGCTGGATGACAGTGACGGGCGGGACTGGGCGGCGTTCGGCCGCACTTTCGGCGAACAGCATTTCAGCCCGCTGGCGGATATCGACGAGACGAACATCGGGCGGCTGAAGCTGGCCTGGTATGCGGATCTGCCGGTCGGCAATTCGGTGAGCGGCCCGCTGGCGGTGGACGGGGTGCTCTACACCGCGACCGGCTACAGCGTAGTCCGCGCGTTCGAGGCGACGAGCGGGAAGCTGCTGTGGGAATATGATCCGCACGCCGCCGAGGCCGCCGGCCACAAATTGCGCCAGGGCTGGGGCATACGCGGCCTCGCCTGGTGGAACGGCAAGCTCTATGTCGGCACGCAGGACGGTCGCCTCGTCGCCATCGACGCGAAAAGCGGCAAGGAGATCTGGTCCGCCCTGACGGTGGGCAAAGACGATACCCGCTTCATCTCCGGCGCGCCTCGCGTGTTCGACGGCAAGGTGATCATCGGCCATGGCGGCGCCGATGTCGGCGACATTCGCGGTTACGTGACCACCTACGATGCCGAGACCGGCAAAATGCTCTGGCGCTTCTACACCGTGCCCGGCAACCCGGCCGACGGGTTCGAGGACAAGGCCATGGAGATGGCGGCCACGACTTGGGCCGGCGAATATTGGAAATATGGCGGCGGCGGCACCGTGTGGAATGCGATGACCTACGATGCCGGCAGCGATACCGTCTATATCGGCACCGGCAACGGCGCGCCGTGGAACTGGCGCATCCGCAGCGCCGGCAAGGGCGACAACCTCTTTCTCTCGTCGATCGTCGCGCTGGACGCCAAGACCGGCGCCTACAAATGGCATTACCAGACCAACCCCGGCGAAAGCTGGGACTATAACGCCGCGATGGACATGCAGCTGGCGGACCTCATGATCGCTGGCCGCAAGCGGCAGGTGCTGATGACGGCGCCGAAGAACGGCTTCTTCTACGTGATCGACCGCACCAACGGAAAGCTGATCTCGGCGGAGCCGATCGCCAAGGTGAACTGGGCGACGCGGATCGACCTGAACACCGGCCGCCCGGTCGAGGTGGCCAACATGCGCTATGAAGACAAGAGCCAGACGATCCTCTGGCCCGGTCCCAACGGCGCGCACAACTGGATGCCGATGGCCTATGATCCGCGCAACGCCGTCGTCTACATCCCCAAGCTGGAACTGCCCGGCACCTATGACGATCGCGGGATAGACGGGAAGACGTGGAAGCGCATTCCCGGCGCGGCCAACGATGCGGCGGTCAACATCAACCTCGATTCCACCTTGCCCGGCGCCGGCACCAGCGCGCTCCTGGCATGGGACGTGGTGAAGCAGAAGCAGGTGTGGAGCGTGCCCACCCCGGGCTTCTGGAACGGCGGCACGATGGCGACGGCGGGCAATCTCGTCTTCCAGGGCCAGGCGGACGGCCGCTTCAACGCCTATGCCGCCGCCACCGGCAAGCCGCTGTGGAGCTTCGACGCGCAGGTGGGCGTGCTGGCACCGCCGATCACCTACCGCGCAGGCGGCCGGCAATATGTCACCGTGCTGGCCGGCTTCGGATCGAGCGGCGCGCTGTTCGGCGAGAAGGTGGCGCGCTTCGGCTGGGATGCCCGCACCCAGCTGCGCCGCGTGCTCACCTTCGCGCTGGACGGCACGGCCAAGCTGCCGCCCGCCCCGCCCCCGTTCAAGGCCCAGCCGATCGCCGATCCGACATTCAGGGCGGATGCCCGTCTCGCGGCGACTGGCGCCTCGGTCTATGGCGTGCGCTGCCTCGTCTGCCACGGGCTTGACGTCAAGGCGGCAGGCTTGGCGCCCGATCTGCGCGCCTCGCCTGTCCCGCAGGACAAGGCCGCGTTCGAGAGCGTGGTGCATGACGGCGCGCTGGTGCCGAACGGGATGCCGCGCTTCGAGGAGCTGACCCAGGCGGAACTCGACGGCGTGCGGCAATATCTGCGCACGGCGGCGCATGGTTTTGCGATGACGGCACAGAAGAAGGCGTCCAGATAGGCCCGGCGAACAGGCGAGAGGATGTGGAATGGTGAGAAGCCCTGACGAGGAGACGGTGCTGGCGCTTTACGCGGCGGGCGGCGCGGGCGACTGGAACGCGGCGGCGGCGCTGGTGACGCCTGACTTCACCCTGCGCGAGCCCGAATGCTTCCCGTTCGGCGGCACGTATCTCGGAATTGCGGCGTTGCGCGCCTTCTACACCGTCATCTTCGAGGCGGCCGGCCCCACCGATATGGATCTCAACGCCGCCACCAGTGGCGACGGCCATGTGACCGTGCTGGTGACGCTGCGGATGCGGGATCACGGCGTAACGGCCGACGTGGTGGAGGCGTTTCGCATGGAAGACGGCAAGATCGCCGCGATCACCGTCTATTATCTCGATCCGCCGCGTGTCGCGTCCGTCTATGCCGGTGTCGCGGACGCGATCGCCAGCCGCTTTCCGGATGTGCAGCGCCTGCCGGCCGGTTTGTGATTCATGCCTTGCATACAAAGGAAGAAACGATGATCCTCGATCGACTGGGGCCGATCATCCAGAACGCCTTCGTGGTGCGGGATCTGGACGCCGCCGTGACGGCATGGACGAAGCTGGGCATCGGCCCGTTCTTCGCGATCCACGATTCCACCTATGCCGTCACGCGCTACCGCGGCGCCGTGGGCACGGCGGATTTCTCTGTGGCGATCGGCTTCTGGAACGATTTCCAGATCGAGCTGATCGTCCAGCGCTGCGACAAGCCTTCGGTCTATCGCGAATTCCTCGACGATGGCCAGGAGGGCTTCCACCATGTGCTGACGACGACCGACGACATGGACGGCCTGATCGTGACGCTAGGCGAGGTCGGGCACGAACTGCTCGCCGACGTCGACATCGGCGAGAATGGCAGGGTGATCTATTTTCGCCCCGCCGGGCAGCGCTGGCCGCTGATCGAGGTCGGCGCGTTCCACCCGCCGATCCACGCGCTGTTCGATATGATGAAAGAGGCGGCACGCGACTGGGACGGAACCGATCCCCTGCGCGTGATCGGTTAGGAGGCACGATGATGGCCAGCGAGAAGCGCCTGCCCTACGATCTAATGACGCCCGCCGTGCAGCAATGCCCGTACCCGGCCTATGACTGGCTGGTGCGCGAGGCGCCGGTCTATCGCGATGACGGCATCGGCATGGTGCTGCTGACCGGCTATGCCGCGATGCGCGAGGTGCTGCGCGATCCGGCGACCTATTCGAACGATATCGACTGGATGGCGCTGCGCCCCGGCGGCGTGCCGGCAGCCAGCCGCGCGCTGATCGCGGCGGAAGGCTTCCACGAGCATCCGACGCTGTCGCGGCTGGACGATCCGCTGCACCGCCAGAAACGCGCCCTCGTCGACAAGGTGTTCGCCGCTTCGCGCATCCGCAAGATGGGCGACGAGGTCGATCGTATCGCCCACCGCCTGATCGACGCCTTCGCGGGGGACGGCGGATGCGAATTCGTCAGCGCCTTCGCCGTGCCGCTGCCGTGCATCATCATCGCCAGCCAGATCGGCGTACCGGAGGAGGACATCAACCTGTTCCGCCACTGGTCCGATGCGATCATGGCGCGGATCGGCAACATGCTCTCCGACGAGGAGGATCTGGCGGCGACTCGCGTCACGGTGGAGGCGCAGCTCTATCTGAAGGCGATCATCGACCGCCGCCGGGCTGACCCGCGCGACGACATCATCTCCGACCTGATCCGCGAGCCGCTTGAGGACGACCGGCTGCTTGACGATGCCGAGATCATCGCGTTGCTCAGCGAAATCCTCGTTGGCGGCAACGAGACAACGACGAGCGCGATCGCCTCGGGCATGCGCATCCTGATCGAGCAGGACGGGCTGGCCGCGCGACTGCGCGCCGACCCGGACGCGATGCGCAACTTTGTGGAGGAGGTGCTGCGGCTGGAGACCCCTATCCAGGGTCTCTACCGCATATGCACGCGCGATGTGGTGCTGGATGGCGTGGCGCTGGCGAAAGGCACGGCGATCAACGTGCGCTGGGCCGCCGCCAACCGCGATCCGGCGGTGTTCGCCTGCCCGGCGGAGATTGATCTGAACCGGCGCAACGCCGGCGCACACATGACATTTGGCTCCGGCATCCACCATTGCCTCGGCGCGGCGCTGGCTCGTTTGGAGATGACGGCATCGTTCCGCGCCCTCGTCGATCGGCTGGACGACATCGCCTATCCGGCCGACTTCGCAGGGCCGCAATATCTTCCGAGCTTCCTTCAGCGCTCGATTGAACTTCTGCCAATCACATTCATACCGTGTGACGTGTACAAGGGAGAATGGTCTCGCCGGGACTTAACAAGTCCGCCGCTTACAACCGAGCACCGCTGAGCCGGAACGCCTAGAAAGGCTCGCGGCCCTAGCTAGGTCGCCAGAAGCAGAGCAAAGTTGGCGACGCATGTCGCGGCAGTGGAAGCCGAGGATATAGAGACCCACGACGGAACGCGCGGCCGAGCGTCTGCGTCGTCTGCGTTCGGTTATCGAAAGAACGGAGCAGGTTGTTGAACTCGTTGGGGTAGGCGCGGGTCTTCAGCGTGACCCGGTCGCCCAGTGCGGTGGTCGAGAGGAAATAGACGCTCTCGATGTTCCAATAGGGCCAGCTCCAGAAACGCGGAGTCGTGCGCAGATCGTCCGTTACGTTGAACGGCGCGTTCTTGCGGCCCTCCTGCCGGGTATAGCTGATCGCATATTCGTCTGTGGCGTTGGGCGTGAAGCCGGCCTTGGCGTTCGGCGCGCCGAGTTGTCGCGACGACGCGCCGGACCAGAGACGCTGTAGGAGAGACTGCGGTCGACCAGGCGAAGCGGGGGGCTCGGGGAACGTGGGCCGGTCTGGTGGACCGACGGCGCTCCCTGGGCTACCTCAGCCCCCGTGGACTTCGAGCGGCAGGCGCAGGTAGCTTAACCTCGTGTCCACGGAACCGGCAGCAGCTCAGATGGCCGAATCATCGCTGAGGAGTACGGCCAGCTTTCGACTGACATGAGCTACAACGAAGCGGTGAAGATTATGGGATCGCCCGGAGAGGAGTCGGCTTCCTCACCCACGCCGGACGCGGTGGTCCGGATATATAGCTGGAAGAACGGCGACGGCTCGAACATGAGCGCTACGTTCGAGAACGGCTTGCTGGTGTCCAAAGCGCAGGCCGGCCTTCCCCAGCCATCACCGCCAAAGCTTCGCCTAGTTCCTCAGCACGGGCATAAACCGCGGCGAACGCCTCTCCGGCGATCGGCTATCGTCGCGCAGGCTGTCTGCCCTTGCGGCCAGTTGCTGGCCTTCTGCCAAACTGGTGGCCTCAACCGCTAAAGCATCCAACCTTTGTATCTCTGCAAGCCGTTTCATCATCGATCGACTAATCCACAGAGTTGCCGCGTTGTCTATCCCGGCAAGGTCTGCCACCGCTTCATTCCATTCGGCGGCTCCTTCGCCGACCTGATATGATCGTGCTGCTGCGTCAGCTTGGCGAGCGCTCCACCGACCCGGCGGTTCATCAACAAGAACGCGCTGGCGTCCTTAGGGTCGAGTCGCCGCGCCAGCATCACCCGCTTTGTCATCTCGTGCGTCGTGATGCTCTCCACCGTCCTGAGCGTATCTAGGAGGTCACGACTTCGGCGCGACCCTGGAGTGGATGTGGGCCGGAAAGGTGCCAGACGCGACGACGCCCCCGACTCTGGCGGAGCGGGGCCTTGTGTCGGTATCGGTGGTCACCATGGTCCAACTTGCCTCAATACGGCTGTGCCTACGTGCTTACGAGTCTACGGCATTCTGGCATCAACTATTAAATTATCCCAGCCTTGGTGGCTATGAAGATCGCCTCGCACCGATTGGCTACCTTTAATTTGGCGATTATGACCTTTACAAACCCACGTTGATTAAGTAGGTCAGACGGCAAGGAGCACGCCGTCATGTCCGTTTCGACCCTCTCGCAGTCCCGGTTCCACGATGAAGGCGCGGCCTTCAAGTTTCTGGAAGAAATGCTGTGGGCGAACGGCACCGTCTGCCCGCATTGCGGTGTCGTTCGCGGCCGCGTCTATGACCTGGCGGACGTGCGCGGCTCCAAGAGTGCCAAGAACCCGGAAGGCGCGATCCGCTACGGCCTGAAGAAATGCGGCGAGTGCCGGAAGCAGTTCACGGCCAAGGTCGGCACCGTGTTCGAGCATGCCCGCATGCCGCTCCACAAGATGCTTCAGGCCACCCACCTGATGATGAGCAGCAAGAAGGGCATTAGCTCGCACCAGCTCTCTCGGCTGCTCGAAATCTCGTACAAGGCGGCATGGTTCCTGTCGCACCGCATCCGCGAAGCGATGCGCTCCGGCGACCTTGCTCCGTTCGGTTCCGGCGGCGGCATAGTCGAGGTCGACGAAACTTTCATCGGCCACGACAAGAGCATCAAGCCCGCTGGAGAGAAGAAGGGCCGCGGCTTCGCTCATAAGCACAAAATCCTGTCCCTGGTCGATCGCAGCACCGGCCGCCAGCGCTCTATGGTTGTGGATAGCCTCAAGGGCGAAGACCTGATGCCAATTCTGCGCGACAACATTGCGCAAGAGGCGATCGTGATGACCGACGAAGCAAGCTACTACAGCAAGGTTAGCGAGCATTTCGCGGGCCACGGCTTCACTCGCCACAGCGCCGGCCAGTACGTCGACTATGAGAACCCGCTGATCCACACCAATACCATTGAAGGCGCATTCTCCATTTTCAAGCGTGGGATGAAGGGCACCTATCAGCATTGCGCCAAGAAGCATCTTCACCGCTACGTCGCCGAGTTCGAGTTCCGCTACACGCACCGCGAGCGCACCGGCTTCAACGATGCGGCGCGATCGGAGCAGGCGCTGAAGGGTATCGTCGGGAAGCGGATCACCTACCGCAGGCCTGACCTCCACGCCTGAAGGTGAGCCGGTCAACCAGCCGGGGAAGGTTGGCTCGCGCTGGCGGACTAAGCCCCACCGGCCGGCCAAGGAAACGGTTTCACAAGAAAGGCCGGCGATGCTATATGCAACGCCGGCCAGTTTGCAGGTTCAACGCTATTGGCCCACCTCGAAGCCGCCGGCCCGGACCAGGGGCTTGGCGGCTTCTCTACTTAGCCCGCGCCGCGTCCGTGAGCGTGACGGCGGCTAGAGCAACCCTCCTGATCGTCATGTTGCACCTCCGGCGCTCGACTTACGATTCGCCGGAGGCCTTGTCAACGGCCGACTGATAGCCTATCAGTCTCCCTGTCAGGCGATGTTGCCGATTGACGGAGACAGGCTGTCATGAGTGAACCTGAACAGACGCCCGAGCAGAGCGCGGCTCCGGAGAAGCGACCCCAGGACCGAAGCCCGTCGTTCCCCTACATCGGCCTCACCAAGGCATTTGAACGTCTAGAAGGCCTGCATACCTTCGCCAAACGCCATGATGCGCGAATTGTCGACGCGGCTAAGCCGGCCTGGGGCCTCGGTGCGAAGAGCAGCGGGACACTTCAAACGGTCGCCGCATTGCTGTCTTACGGCCTAGTCGAGGCGAGCGGCGTTGGCGAGAACCGGAAGGTGAAAATCTCGGACCTCGGATATCGAGCCGTTGCCGATCCTCGCCCCGGCGCCAAGGAACAAGCCCTGGCCCTCGCCGCGCTCAAGCCGAAGCTGATCGCGGAGTTCTGGGAGAAATGGGGTGTGGAGCGCCCCGCCGACGCCATAGCGATCGGCGAGCTGCACATCGACCGCGGCTTCACTTCTGATGGCGCAAAGGGGTTCCTCCGCGTGTATGATGACACGATCGGCTATGCAGCGCCGCCCGAGTCTGATAAGAAAGAAGACAGCGACGGTACAAAGGTGGACGCGGCCGACCCTCCCGGCGGCGACATCGCCGTTGGGGACATCGTGTGTGTCGAGGTGGGCGGACAGGTCGTGGTTGAGAAGGCCGCCGTTCGCGCTATTCAAGAGCACGATGGACGCAAGTGGGTGTTCATGGAGGGGTCAGAGACTGGTGCCCTTATGTCCGATGTAGCCCTGCTGGAGAAAGCCCCTGCCGGAGCGGCTCCGCCGCCGACGGCCCCCAAGCTGCCGTTGACCGCAAAGGTGGACAGCGGCTTTGTTGCGGACAGCGGAGATGAGATGGATCGCTTCACGGTGGATGAAGGGGTGGTGAAGATCGCCTTCCCCTCGGGTATGAGCGTGGATAGCCTCGACGACCTCGACGCATTTTTCAAGCTGTTCATCAAGAAGGCGAAACGCCGTGCCGGAGCCGGAAAAGAGCCAAGTTGAGAAGTTCAAGGAAGCCGCTCGCGCTCTAGAGTGCGACGACGACGACGAACGCTTCAAGGAGCGCGTGCGGAAGCTCGTGAAGCAGAAGCCGGTGCCGGAGAAGCCGGAGTGATCGCTTGGCTAGTCTTGATGGCCGCCGCGATCGATCACTCAGGCGTGGAGCCAAACCAGCTAAATCAGCGGCAGCTAGACGCCATATCGGTGCGCTGCGCTTCGCCCTGCCGTTGGCTTCAGAACCGAGGCGGCACGATCCATCTGCGTCCTAGCCGCACCGCGCAATACGAGAAGATCGATTGCGTACTTGGCGAGCTTAGACGCCTTCATTCCGGCCCGATGGGGTTCGTCGGCAACGAGTCATTCGAAGCGGAAAAGCCCAAGTGAGCGAAAGGTCCGCGGAAGGGCCTCGCCGGATTAGCGCTCCGTTGATGCTTGGCCTGATCGTGTTTTCGCCGGTACTCGTGTGGCTACTTCTCCGCCGCGGCTATGCCGGATCAACTCGCGTCGCCGGTTTTGTGTACGCCGGCGCAATGCTCGCCCTCGGCCTATTCCACTCATTTGCGGGTTTGTAAAAGTCACAATTGCCTTTAATTTGTGGCAAATGTTACGAACATGGAATCGGACTGTATGGCGGGTTATCCCCAAAGCTTCACTGGCTCTCGCATCCGAGTACCCTTTTGATATCAGAGCAAGACATTGTTGTTCACGCGGAGATATAGCGGAGCAACAATCCGAGAATTGCTCACCTATTTTGGACGCAAAATACATGACCATGTTCCTACCCAAAGATAGCGCTATGATACCTTGAGGACCACCCGTCCGAACGGATGGCCGGTCTCGGCATAGTGATGCGCGGCCCATGCCTCGGCCAACGGAAAGGCGCGTGCGATGGGCATCCGCAGATTGCCGGCAGCGACATCCGCCATCAACCTCGCCAACAGATCGTGCGCGCGCCGGCCGTGCATCTCGGCGCCGAACAACGGACCATAAAGCGTCAGGCTCTTGCCGATGATGTCGATGAACCGGAAAGCGGGCAGGTCGCCGCTCGAAGCCCCCACTACCGCGAAGCGGCCGCGATAGCGGACGGCCTTCATCAGCTGATCGATCGAGTGGCCGCCCGCCAGATCCACGACGAGATCGCACCCTTTGCCACCGGTCAGTTCCAGAACGCGATCGCCGATGTCCACCTCGCGGTAATTGATGCCCTCGTCGGCACCAAAGCCTGCCAGACGGTCAAGGCGCTCGTCGGTCGAAGCCGTAGCAATCACGCGCGCGCCCGCGCGCTTGGCCAGCTGCACGGCTGCCAGGCCGACGCCGCCGGCCGCGCCCTGCACCAGCACCGTCTCTCCCGCCTGCAGGCGGCCGAACTCGAACAGGACGTCGCTGGCCGTGCCGAAGGCGATCGGCACCACGGCCGCCAGCGCCAAGTCCATGCCGTCCGGGATCGGATAGGCGTGGTTTTCCGCCACGGCGAAAAGAGCGGCATGGCTCCCGCCCCAGTTGAAGCCCACAACGCGCTGCCCCACCCGGAGCCGACGGACCTCGTCACCGACCGCCGCTACCGTGCCTGCGGCCTGATAGCCGCCGACATAAGGGTTAGCAGGCGGCGGCGTGATGCGCCGGTTCAGCAGATCGCCGCCTTCCAGGCTGATCGCCTCGACGCGGATCAGCACCGTGTCCGCGCCGACGGCCGGATCCGTCAGGTCGCCGTATTCGAGAACTTCCGGGCCTCCGCTATGACGGTAATAAGCGGCCTTCATCGCTCTGATCCTTGGTCGTGAGCTACGGGTGCAACAAACACGGGCGACTATCGAGGACCGTCCGCACAGCTCAATGGGTGAACTGGCGATCCTCCGGCTTCACCGTGGATGTTTGGCGATGGCGCAGGTAGAAGACGCGCTCCTTGAAGAACCAGCGTCCGTCCACCTTGACGCAGACATCCTCGTAATAGCCACGATCGCGGAAGATCGTCTCGCCTACATCATAGGCCTCCGACGTCCAGGCGGTCACTTTCGCGCGATCGCCGTCTGCCTCGATCGAACCCGGAGTCATCACGAAATTGTCGCCGGTGAAGGTCTTCATCGCCTCGATCCAGGTCGCGACGATCTTCGCCTTGCCTTCGATCGTGCCGATTTCCGGATAGAAGGTGATGCTCCACAAGGCGCCCTCCTCCGCCCAGCAGCCGGCCCAGGCGGCGGCATCGGTGCGGCTCACCGCATCGGCATAGGTGTCCATCAGTTCGCGGATGGCGACACGATCTTCGAGGGGACCGGAAAAGGCCATGCTCACGCTCCTAGATGAGGATTGCGGGCGCTCAGCGGCGCCCGGCGATATAGTCGTTCAGCACTTCGTGGAAGAAGCCGACGCGGGTCTCTGAATTGGCGAGATAGGGCTCCTGATAACCGCGCGAGCGCAGGCCGCGCTGCACATCCTCGGCCAGGTAAAGATCCTGCACGATCACGCCGCCCGCCAGTTCCGGCACGCCCCGGCCCTGATCGAAGGAGCGACGCAGCGGCTCCGCCTCCACCAGCGGCAGCTTCTCGTCACCCACCATCGGCGTCTCGGAATGGGTCGCGCCCTCCACCGGAAAGGCCATCGCCCAGAAATCGAAGGTGCTGCAATTGGGATCGTCCGGATCGGGCTCCGTCCGCATCAGGAAGATGGAATCCGGGTTGAACGTGATCGATATGTTGGGGAACAGGGTGGTGTGGATGCTGTCGGTCAGCTGCTCGTCGTCCATATGCTCGTAATGGCGAAAGCCGCGTTCCTTCCACAGCCTGCGCTTCTGCGCCTTCATGTCGAGCCAACCCTGGCTCACCTTCGTCTCGAAATCCGGATAGCTGGCGGGATCGATGTCCCACTCGCGCAGCAGCCCGTCGAACGGGTTGGCTACGCCATCCGGCAGGCGATCGCGCAGCGAGGGGCGGAACGGCTGGACGGTGCGGCCATGGCCGTTGGGGAACATCTCCAGCCGGGCGATCCAGTGATCCTGATCGATGAAGCTCGGGATCTGCGGATGCGCCGTGCGGACGTGATAGGATTCGGAGAAATTGTCCGGCGCGAACTTCCAGTTCGATCGCATGTCGATCTTCACCTGGTAGACGCGGATCAGCGTCTCCATCGGATAGGCTTCGAACAGCCTGGGAAACGGCGCCAGATAGTCGAGCAGCTCTGGCGCATCCGGGTTCATCGTATACCAGACGAAGCCTCCCCAGGTGCCGACGCGCACCTCGCGCAGCCGGATCTTCCCGCACGGATTGCCGCGCGCGAAATTGTCGGCATCGGGCACCGAAGCGAGCGAGCCGTCCTGCGCCCAAGCCCAGCCATGATAGGGGCATTTGAACTCGTCGGCATAGGATGAGCCGGAGACGAGCCTGATGCCGCGATGGCCGCAGCTATTGTAGAAGCCCTTCAGCCCGCCATCCTGCTGCCGCACGACGATGACCGACTCATGCATGAAGTCATGGACGATATAATCACCTGCTTCCTGCAGTTCGTTGGTGCGACCGGCGATGTGCCAGATCTTCGTCCAGAGATGATCCCATTCCTTCTGCGCGAACTCTTTCGAGAAATAGCGCTCGGCATCGATCGGATCGCCGCGCAGGTTGGACGGATCCTTGCCGTCCATCGTCAGCGGCGATCGGAAGATATCGTTCATCTCGTCTCTCCATTGATCTTGATCTGGGCAAGTGCCGTCACCACAGGCTGTAGCGCAGGGTCTTCTTTGGCGCCTCTCCATTCGAGAACGTCTTGTCCGCAGCCATCATGGGGGCGACCTGATAGGTAGGCATTTCAAGCACGTCCATGAAGGCGGGATCGCCGGGCTGGCGGCGTTCGTGCAATCGGCGCCAGTTCCAGAACAGGCCGAGCATGTGCGGCGGATCGCCATGAATCTCGGTGAAGATGTGGTTCGTCTCGCGGGTATCGAAATAGGCCGCGTTCACGCCATCCACCTTCAGCTCGGTCGCAAGATCGTAGCCGGCATCGAGCAGACGCTGACGCTCCGCCGCGAAATCCGAGACGAGGTAGGCGATGTGGTGAAAGCCTTCCTGTCCACGCGCGAACATGTCGCGGTAGATGGAGGGCGTGTCGTTATTCTGGTCGATGAACTGGATCATCATCTCGCCCAGATAACCGAAGGCATAGTTCACCTCGGCCTCGATCGGTGTGCCGCGATAGCTGAACTCCTCGGTGCCCTGATTCCGCACAACGAAGAACGGCCCGGCACCGAAGTCGCGCGCCCATTTGGCGGAGGCTTCCTCCACACTGTTGACGAAATAGGCTTCCTGAAAGATCACCCGACGCATCGCCTGCTCTCCTCTCGTTATCGTCAGTAACGCAGCGTCGCCTGCAACTGCACGGTCCTCGGCAAATTGCCGAAGCCGGCCTGATCGGCGTGAACGCCGGATGCGGTGCCCGTGCCGCTGCCGGTAGACGGACCGTCGATGCCGCCGCTCACATAGGCTCGGTCGGTCAGGTTCTTGCCGATCGCGGCAATCTCCCAGCGATAGTCGGCGCTCGCCAGACGCACGCTCGCGTCGAGGCTGACATAGCGATGCTGGCGCGAATCCTCGTTCCCGAACGAAGAGGCGAGATAGCTGGCGCTGTAGCGCGCATCGACGGTGCCGCCCACCTTGAACCCGCCGCCGATCTCCCGGTCGTAGGAGGCGCCAAGCGTGCCAGTCCAGCGCGGCGCGACCGACAGGGCCGTCCCGCCCAGATCCTGCCGCGTGAAGCCGCCCGAGGCGGCGCTGAACTGCATGCTGCAGCCCTCCGCGATCGACTGGCCGGCATAGCAGGGCCCGATGAAGCTGGTGTAGCGCGCACGGTTGTAGTTGACCGAGCCATGCAGGTTGATGCCGGGCACGGCGCGCGGCGCGAACTCGAATTCCGTCTCGATGCCGCGAGTGCGCGCCTGCGCCGTCAGCGTCTGGAAGGCGAAGACCGAGGAGTTGAAAAAATCGACCTGCAAATCGGCATATCGATACGTATAAAGCCCGACGTTGAAGCGCAGCTGGTTGTCGAACGAAGTCGTCTTGATACCGGCCTCGAAACCGCGTGCCCGCTCGGGGTTGAAGGCGAGGTCGCCGCGCGGATCGCTGGAGAGCTGGCTGTTCAGCCCGCCGTTCGAGAAGCCGCCGGACTTGTAGGCCGTCTTGTACGCGCCGTAAACGAGGACGCCCTTTTGCGGCTTCCATGTGATCGTCGCTTCGGGCGACCAGTTGTTGAAAGTCTGGTTGGCGGTGACGAAGCCTAGCCCGTCGGCGGCGTTGGTGGGCCTGAACAGGCCGGTGAGCGCACCGTTGACATAGGCCTGGGTGAAATTGCTGTCCTTGGTTTCGTGCGTGTAGCGCACGCCGGCGGTCGCCTCGATCGTCGGCACGACCTTCCAGATCACCTGCCCGAACCCCGCCAGCGTCTCGCCCGCGGTGCTCGAAACCTTGCGCAAGGCAAGGTAGCGATCGCCTGCGGCCGCCCTGGAATCCTCGATGTTCGCGAACATCACCGCCTGCGTATAGTCCCGCTTGGTCTTCTGATACAGCATGCCGGCGAGCAGGTTGATCGGGCCGTCATAGCTGGTGAGCACGCGCAGCTCATTCGAGAAGGAGTGGAACGGGCTGCGCTCGGTTGCATAGGTTCCGTTCGGGCTCGACTGATAGTCGCACGCGCAGGTGAAGCTGTTGCGGTTCCAGTTATAATTGGTCACGTTGGTGATGCCGATATCGTCCAGCTTTACGGCCAGCGTGTTGGTCGCCGCGAACGAACGGTAAGCATTGTAGAGCAACCCGCTCGCCTTTGCGTTCGGGAAGGCTGCGGCGATGTCCTGCGGGATACGGTTCTGGTGCGTCGTGCGCGCATAACCACATTTGTAGGAGGGATTGAGCGCGTTCGATCCGGTCGGGCAATTGTAGAGAAGGTAGTTCCAAGACGAGCTGTCGTTGTTGTTGTAATCACCGGAGATCTTCAGCGTATTCGTGATGGTATCGGCCGGCTCCCATTTAACCGTGAGGCGGCCGAGCAATTCCTTCTCGTGCGGGCCATCCGGAAAGCCCGGCTGCGCGGTGTGCAGGTTCAGCGCGCCGGTTGCAATATCGGTCGTGTTGTACGACACCGGCCCGGCGACGTTGTGGTAATAGCCGTCCCACATCTTGGAGCCGCGCAGCGCCAGACGGATGCCGAGGCGATCGGTGATCGGGGTCGATCCGATAAGCTCACCTTGCAGCTGCTGCGAGCGAAATTCGTAATAAGCGCGGGCGATCACCTCGGTGGCTTCGCCCGGATCGGCCGTTGTCAGCGAGATCACGCCAGCGGTGGCATTCTTGCCGAAGAACAGGGCCTGCGGACCTTTCAGTATTTCGACGCGGGCGAGATCGAAAAAGCCCTCGTTGATGATGCGGCCCTGCCCGTAATAGACGCTGTCCACCACCACGGCGACCGACTGCTCGATACCGATCGAGGTGGAGGAGGAGCCGATACCACGCAGGGTGAGCTGCGCGCCGGAACCGTTGGAGGCGCGGCCGACATTCAGATCCGGGGTCCGCGCGGCGATCTTCTCGATGCTCGTGAGGTCGAGCTTCTGGACCTGCTCACCGGTCAGCGCCGTTACCGATACCGGCACGTCCTGCAGACTCTCGACACGCTTGCGTGCCGTCACGACGATATCTTGAAGGCCGCCAATGTCCGGCGCCGCCTCGCTGGCAGCACTGACAGGCTCGGCGACCGCCGCTGCGGTTTCCTGCGCGACGGCCGGATGAGCGCCAATGGCGATAGTTAGAACGGTGATACTCGCACCCGTCACGATAATCTTACGCATGTTATCCCCTCCCATGGATCACACCTAACCGCCAGCATTCAAAGCTGATCGGCATCAGAGCGACTTGGAATCATCCCAAGTGCTTCCAAATCGCCTCGAGGACGCAGAGATCATCACGGTCTTCAGAACGGCTGCTTGGCATCTAAGGTGATACCCTGCATTGCACATATGTGCAACACATGAACGATGCCCTGACAGAAAGGACAGGTTTGAGCGCAGCGCTCGCCTCATTTGAACCGGTATCCGGCCGGCGCTATAAGCCCGGCATGCGAAGCCCCAGAGCCACAGATCGAGCACGACCCCCCTCAGGAGCCACCAGGGAGATCATTCTCGATGCCGCTGAGAAGGTGTTTGCGGAACGCGGCTTCCACGCCACGACCATCAGGGAGGTGTTCAAGGAAGCCGGCCTCAACAGCGGCCTGATGACCTATTATTTCAGTTCCAAAGACGAGCTCTTCACACAGGCCGTCATGCGCCGACATGGTCAGTTGAAGGAGAAATTCACGCGCCTTTTCGACGCGCCCTCCGCTTCTGGAAAGGTGCCCCGCTCCGCGGAGGAATGCGTCGGCCTATATTTGCGCTTCTTCTTCGAGACGGCTTTTTCTTCCGACAGTGATCTGCGCTATTACGTCCTCCTCCTGGCAAATTCCGCCAGCGTCTTCGACGAGGCACTTGTCGCGAGCCTGCTTGGCAATTTCGATTTCATCACCGATCGGATGCTCGTGGAGCTGAAGATGGCGATACCCGACGCCCATGAGGGGACCTTGCGCGAGGGCCTTTTCTATCTCGAGTCGGCCGTAACGACGATCCTGCTCACCGAACGCTTCCGGCGAACCAGGCTCGCCCATCTGGGAACGACCGAGTTGCAGGCCCTGTGGCGAAGCATGGCCCACTTCTTCGCACAGGGCACTCTGGCCCTGATGTCGCGACAACACCTTGGAGGCCGACCGACCATGCTCTCTTCTACACCCCGGCGCCGTGCTGGTAACGATCGACACGGCGAAGAACCGCCAGGAGGTACTCATCAAGCGTCCGGAGGGTGGACGCCGGCGTCGCATGACGGTGCTCGCGACCAAGGCGGACTATGACGACTTAGCTGCGCAACTCGCCGCCATCAAGAACGACCTTCCAAAGTGAGGCAGGCGGGATGCCTGCTCAAGGGGTCATCCAAAGCGCGGGGCGTTCCGCCGATGCCCTCATGAGGACTGCCGACGGGTGCCTGCAAAGCGCGTCAACGCTCGCCAAGTTCACGGCGGATTTGTTCTTCTTCGAGGTCGAGCTCCTCCGTCAGCGCGCGAGAGGCCTCGTCGTCATGTTCGTGCCGGTTCTCGATCAGCTTGTTGCGAGCCGCCTCGATCGCGGCGAGCCGAAGCTCGAGCTGCTTGCCGAGGCGCTCGGTCTCGGCCTCGACATCCTGGTCGAGCCGCGTCACCTGCTCCGCCCGCTCCTGATACTCCTCGACAAGCTCGCCAGCCGCCGCGCGATGCTCCGGGTCTTCGAGGCGGTCCTCGACCGCCGAGAGGGCGGCCGCCGTGACCTGCCGCCTGACGGCGAGTTGCTCGTTGCTCGGCCCAGATGTTTCGGGTTCGGCCACCCCCAGCGCGCGGATGAGTGGCCCCAGGGTCGTGCCTTGCAGCACCAGCGTCGCGAAGATCGCGCAGAAGGCGAGGAAAACGATGATGTCGCGCCCCGGGAAGTTCGTCGGTAAGGCGAGCGCCGCGGCGAGGCTGACGACACCGCGCATGCCAGCCCAGGAAACGACAATGAGCTCTCCTACGGGCGACGCGGGATCGCGCTCCCGCAATTTGCGGGAGAGAAGGCGCGGCACCCACGTCATCGGAGCGATCCACAGGAAGCGGCTGATGATCAGCGTCGCCGAGACAGCGACCGCGAGCAGACCAAGCTGCCACCAATCGTAATGCTCCAGCCGCTCGACTATGCCGCGTAGCTGCATCCCGATCAGCATGAAGACGAGACTGGCGAGCACGAACTCGATGAATGTCCACACGGCGCCTGCTTCAAGCCGGGTCCGAGCGGTAAACTCGTGGTGCTGATGGCGCCCGAGGACCAGCCCGCAGCCGACCACCCCCAACACGCCCGAGACGTGCACCGCCTCCGCGAGGAAGTAGGCGGCGAAGCCGGCGAGAACGCTGACGGTGATATCGTGGAGCGTGTCGTCGAGCTTCGCGAAGATCCACATCGCGATTCGGCCGACGACATAGCCGATGATCCCGCCGCCCAGCGCCGACAAGAAGAAGGACAGCGCTCCCTGCTGGAGATCGAACGAGCCGGCGAGAGTGGCTGCAACCGCGAAGCGGTAGAGCACCAGCGATGACGCGTCGTTCAGGAGGCTCTCGCCCTCCAGCACGGTGATGATCCGCTTGGGTGGCCGAAGGTCCTTAAGCACCGCGGCGGCGGCCACGGCGTCCGGCGGCGCCACGATGGCGCCGAGCGCGATAGCCGCACCCCACGGCAGATCCGGAACCAGCCACTTGGCGACGAGAGCGACGGCGGCGGCGGTGAAGAACACCGCCCCTACCGCAAGCAGCAAGATCGGGCGGAGGCTCGTTCTGAAGGCCGGCCAGTCCGTCCGGTAGGCACTGAGCTGCAGAAGCGGCGGCAGAAAGAGCGCCAACGCCAGTTCCGGCTCGAACTCGATCTGCGGTAATCCAGGGATGAACGCGATGGCCATGCCGCCGAGCACCAGCGCCACCGCAAACGGCAGGTTCAGGCGCCGGGCGACGAGCGCCAGCGCAACGCAGAATGCAAGCAGGCCGAGCAGCAGCTCGAACGTCAGCATTTTCCGAACCCGCCTTGGAGGATCAAAGAAACGGTACCATTCCGTAGCGAGCGGCGGCGCCCGCGACCGCCACGGGAACCGCTGGATCTTTGAGCTGCCCGGACACACGAGCCAAGTCCGTGGGCATAAGGCGTCGCGGGTTGTCGCCGTTCGTTCCATACGCCTTGGCTGCTCGGCCAAGCTCCTGGCGCTGACCGATCGAAAGATGCGACGAGAGGTCGTGGCCGATATGGGTGGGCGGCGCTCCATCAGTGCGCTTGAGGTCTGCCATTAGACGTTTTCCTCTTGGTTGTTGTCGCTCGATCGATCGACATCGACCACCGGTCGGCGGAGCTCGACCAGCAGCGCCACCTCCTCAGTGGACTGCCGGCGGACGAGGTGGATCTCCTCGACCAAGAACAGCCGCTTTTCGACAACGAGCCGCTCCTCCAGCACGGGGACGATCGTGATGCCGTCTTCTTCCCGGATCGGCGGCGCGATTGCGACCTCGCGCTCCACAGGAAGCCGACGGATCTCGACGTGGTGTCGCGAAACAGTATCGCGGACGGTCACTGTCTCCTGCTCGAACGATGTGCGCACCTGCACCTGCTCGATCTCGACCTCACGCTTCGTGACGTGCGCCTCTTCCTGGATCACAGGAATGCGCTCTCCCTCAGGAGGGGCTCCGCCCGCCATCAGAGAGTGCGGGCATCGAAGTTGATTGGTAGCCAAGGCACAGCTGTTCCCGCGGTCTGAGAGGTACACCCGATAAACGAGCCCTGGGGTGAATGTGTCCGAAATCGGGCCAGACACCGGAAGCTGCGCAGAGTAGATTTGCACTATGCCGACTGAGCGATATCGTTCACGCCAGAGTGCGAGTGGCGGAACTGCCGCCGTCCGCCTCCGCTGTAGTGGCAGATTTGAAGGGCTGATTGATGACCGAGCTACCGCTGCCCCGTGCCGTAACGAGCGCGACGCTCCACCATCTCGAGCAACTGATCGACGGCTCCAGCTTCGGCAGCATCCTGCTCGATCCTGCCGGAACGATCCTTTGGTCGAACGCCGCCGCTCCCACGATGCACGGGGTCGAGAAGACCGCCGACCTCGGCGCCAACGCGGACGGCGCGCTCATGCCCCGTCGGCTGCCTTGCAGGCGCTCAGGATGAACTACGACGGCATCGACCAGCATGCAGCCGAAGCGCGCCCCCGCGTTCTTGAGCCTGTCGAACTCCTGACTGGCGATCTCCGGTTTGGCCAGAACGACCTACCTTTCGACGGGCACCTTGGCCCGCGCCATGCGCTCAGGATCGTCGGTCCAGCTCTCCGGCAGGAACAGGCGCCGGCCCACCATCACCGGCACTTCGCGCGCTGGCAGCGTCACCGACACCAGCGTCTGATAGTTCGCGTTCTTGCCCAGCGACGAGGCATATCGGGGCGCGACGCCGACCGAGTGACGCCCCTTCTTCGGCATCGCGGTGTCGTCGATGACGAGGAAGGCAGCCTGATCTCCGACCAGGCGGTTCGCCTCCTTCAACAAGGCCGCCTCGAGCGAGACGCTGTCCCACACGCCCGCGGCAACGAAATGATGAAGCTGGTTATAGCCGACATCGCCAGTCCGGGTGGCCATCGGCTGCACGCTCTTGCGGTCGCCGGGGCCGATCAAGCCGGCGATGTACAGCGGGCACATCCGCCGCCGCGCTGGGTGCGAAAGCCCCGCCGGAAACGGCTCAAGCCATCGCTCCAGATCGCTCCGCCAGCCCTCGTCCACCACCATCGCCGTTGATCCGTCAGCCGACACTGACACACGAGAGACAACGCAAGTTCCACCCGGTTCCTTCAGTCTGCCAAGGTAGTGCTAGGCGGCGTGGACAAATTTGGGCCAGTATCTGGCGGTGGCGAGGTGGACCATGCCGAGGAAGCTGCTGGCGAGTTGGTCGTAGCGGGTTGCGATGGCTCGGTTGATCTCTAGGTGACCGAGCATGCGTTCGATGCGGTTGCGCTGCCTGTAGAGCGTTCGGTCATGCTCGATCTTCAAACGACGCTTTGATCGGCTGGCGACCGAGCATGCCAACAAGGCGGAGCGGCGCTACCGCTACTATGTCTCCAGGCCGCCGGAGGGGAGCGGTGAGCGTGCGTGGCGGATCCCCGCCGGCGATCTTGACGCTATCGTGTCGGGTAGCATGCTGCGCTTCTTGCAAGATCCCGATCGGGTCACGCCCGGCACCACGTCCGCAATGCTCGCCGAAACCGAAGCAGCGCTGGAGCTACGCGACGAAGCCGCGGTCTGGACGGAGCCCTTCTGGCAGTGGGTGGTGGAGGATCGCTTCGTCACGCGGCGCCCGATCTCCGCTCCGCCGGCGTTCAGGTCGTAGACGATGCCGGTTCGTGGGAGAGGGCGAAGCTGCGCCTGCTCAACGCCGCCCACTCGACACTTGCTTATGTCGGGCTGATGCGCGGCGATCGCCATGTCGATCAGACGATCGCGGACCCGTTCTCGCGGAGCTGGTGGACAGGCTATGGGACGAGGTGTGAATCAGCGTGCAATGTTGACCCCGTTCGGGGCTGATCGGCGTGCAAAATTGACCCCCCTGAACTGAGCGGTTCACGCCCGGCGCTTTGCGCAGGAGCGGTCGGGGAGAATGCTGGTCGTGGAGACGGTGGCGCGCATCCGGCGCGAGTTCTACGTCAAGGGTAAGAGCATCAAGGAGATCGTGCGCGACCTGCGGGTGTCGCGGAACACGGTGCGCAAGGTGCTGCGGTCCGGCGAGACGGACTTCTCCTACGAGCGGACGGTGCAGCCGCTGCCGAAGCTCGGGCCATGGTCGGCGGATCTCGAGCGGCTGCTGGAGGCCAACGAGCGCAAGCAGCGGCGCGAGCGCCTGACGCTGGTCCGGGTGTACGAGGAGCTGCAGGGGCTGGGCTACCGCGGCGGCTACGATGCCGTGCGTCGCTATGCCACGGCATGGCAGCGTGAGCGGTCGGCGGTCACGGCCGCGGCCTACGTGCCGCTGAGCTTCGCGCCCGGCGAGGCCTACCAGTTCGACTGGAGCCACGAGGTCGTCGTCATCGCCGGCGCGACGACGACGGTGAAGGTTGCGCACATGCGGCTCTGCCACAGCCGGATGTTCTTCGTGCGAGCTTATCCGCGCGAGAGCCAGGAGATGGTGTTCGACGCCCACGACCGGGCGTTCGCCTTCTTCGGCGGCGCCTGTCAGCGCGGCATCTACGACAACATGAAGACCGCGGTGGACGCCATCTTCGTCGGTCGTGAGCGGCGCTACAACCGCCGCTTCCAGCAGATGTGCGGCCACTACCTCGTCGAGCCGGTGGCGTGCACGCCGGCATCGGGCTGGGAGAAGGGCCAGGTCGAGAACCAGGTCGGGCTCGTGCGCGAGCGCTTCTTCACGCCGCGGCTGCGCTTCAGGAGCTACGACGAGCTCAACGCCTGGCTGCTCGACCGCTGCACCGCCCATGCCCAGCGTGCCGCGCATCCCGAGCTCAGGGACTACACAGTCTGGCAGGTGTTCGAGGCGGCCGACCAGCCTGCGCTCATCGCCTACCGTGGTCCCTTCGACGGCTTCCACGCCTTGCCGGCGGCGGTGTCGAAGACGCTGCTGGTCCGCTTCGACTACAACAAATACTCGGTGCACGCGAAGGCGGCAGGGCGCCCGGTCGAGGTGCACGCCTATGCCGAGCGCATCGTCATCCGGCAGGACGGCGAAGTCGTCGGCGAGCATGCCCGGCGCTTCGGGCGCGACCAAACGGTCTACGACCCTTGGCACTATGTGCCGGTCCTCGAGCGCAAGCCGGGTGCGCTGAGGAACGGTGCGCCCTTCAGGACTGGCCGCTGCCGGTGGCGCTGGAACGCGTCAGGCGGAGGCTGGCGGGCCATGCCGACGGCGACCGCCAGATGGTGGGCATCCTGGCGGCGGTGACGACGGACGGACTGGACGCCGTCGAGGCGGCCTGTGCCGAGGCGCTGGCCGGCGGCACCGTCAGCCGTGACGTCGTGCTCAACGTGCTCACCCGCCAGCGCCAGACCGCCGCGCCCGCCAGCATCGCCACGCCCGAGGCTCTGCGGCTCGCCCGCGAGCCCGTCGCCGACTGCGCCCGCTACGACAGCCTGAGGAGGCCTTATGGAACGTCACGCCATCCTGGAGATGATGGGAACGCTGAAGCTCGTCGGCATGCGCCATGCCTATGACGAGGTCGTCGCCGATGCCGTGAAGCGGCAGCACTCCGCTCAGCGCGTCGTCGGCGACCTGCTCAAGGCCGAGATAGACGAGAAGCAGGCCCGCTCCATCCGCTACCAGATGACGACCGCCAAGCTGCCGCTCGCCAAGGAGCTCGCCGACTTCGACTTCGCCGGCACCGGCATCAACGAAGGCCTGGTCCGCGATCTCGGCACGGGTGCCTTCCTCGAAGCGCAGCGCAACGTCGTGCTGGTCGGCGGCACCGGGACGGGCAAGACGCATCTCGCCATCGCCATGGGCCGTGCCTGCGTGCGGGGCGGAGCGAGGGTCCGCTTCTACAACACCGTCGACCTCGTGAACCAGCTCGAGGCCGAGGCCCGTGCCGGGCGCCCCGGGCGCATCGCCGACCACCTGTCGCGGCTCGACCTCGTCATCCTCGACGAGCTTGGCTACCTGCCCTTCGCGCTCTCGGGCGGCCAGTTGCTCTTCCACCTCGTCAGCAAGCTCTACGAGCAGACCTCGGTGGTGGTGACGACCAACCTTGCCTTCGGCGAGTGGCCCACGGTCTTCGGCGACGCCAAGATGACGACCGCGCTCCTCGACCGGCTCACCCACCACTGCGACATCGTCGAGACCGGCAACGAGCTGGCGCTTCAAGAACCGCGAAGCCGCCTGAAACCCTTCCCCGGACCCCATCCCCAGGTTGACCCGGTGGGTCCACAGGCACCTCCACGGCCGTCACCGCCTGCGCTCGTGGCGGCGCGCGGCGCCGGCCGCGGGGCCCTCCTGTGGACTACCGGGACAACCCGGCTGCCATCAGAAAAGGGGGTCAAACTTGCACGCCGATACGGGGTCAACTTCCCGGGCCGATTGACACCCGACGTCATCGGGCATTAATCCGCACCTGATGCCTGTGTCCCACGCTGTAACGCCGATGGCGGAGGCGATCGCAGCCACATCGACTTTTTCGCTCTACCGCGTCCAGGACGACCCGGACTGGCGCAAGCTGCGCAACGTCAGGGATTTCTGGACCGGTGCCGAGCCGCCGCGTCATCGCCTCTTCTTCGCGACCGGCGATCAGCTCGAGGCGGTGCTGGCGCGCCGCGGGGGTTCCGCCCGGCTCGCAAAGGAGATCAACGCACTCACCGGCGGCAGGGCGGTCCTTCGCACAGACTGTTCCAATGTGACGGTTCGCACCTTCAACCTGCCGCGCACACACACCGTCGATGGCGCCACGGCTGCCCGATGGGTCCGCAACACACTAAAGGTAATGGCAGCCAAGGGAGCCGCCTCAAACGAGATCGCGATCATACTCCATCGCTATATTCCCGCCCGAGCCGCAGCTTGGACCTATTACTCGCCCGGCGACGATTATGTGCAGGTCGATTGCCTATGGGGTTTGCCGGATGGTCTGCAGTTTCTGCCGCACGACACGTTGCAGATCGACGCGCGCACCGGCGAGGAGCTCGCGGCACAGATCCGATTCAAACCCGATGTTTTGCAGGAACAGGAGGACGGCAGCTGGTCATATGTCGGAATCGCACGCCAATATGGTCGTGATCGGGTGCTTTCGCGCGAGGCCCTTCGCCATCTCGCACTCGAGACCGTCGCCGTCGCGCGCAAAATCAAGGATCGTGCCCAGATCATGTGGTTCTGCGACCTGCCCGAAGGTTTGGGCATGGGGCGGCATCTTCCCTGGTTCCGCTCGAAGGAGTTTGCCGGCTTCGAGCCTGCCGCCAGACCGGCGCTGCCAACAAGTCGCGCGCGCAACCTTGTTGATCTCGATGAACTCGACCGCGACACCAGCCGCTTCATCATCCAAGTCGCGCCGGAGGTCGAGCTGGTTCGCGAGGACGATACATTCCTAGACCGGGTAATCGCAATCGCGAACGCGCGGGACCTGCCCGTGGAGCTCGATGGCTCGATCCTTGGGCACGCTTATTATCGCTTGCGCAGCGCTCGCATCCTCGTGCTTGTGCCCCAGCCAAAATACCCTCGCGTCCGCGGCCGCCATCGCCACTATAAGGTGGTCCGCGACGCCATTCCGCAGAATATCCAGGCGAAGGGTGAGCGCGTTACCTTTGCGCGCCTGCTTCCCGGGGAAGCTTCGGTTGCGCTAATTGGGAAGCTCTTTGAGGAGGGACTGGAGCTGAATACTGCGAAGACGCCGGCACAGAAGCTCGAGGAGCTTGCCGATGTACTCGAAGTGGTGCGTGGCTTAGCGGTGACCAACGATATCGATTGGGACACTATCGTCGCAACCGCGCTCGATAAGCGGGGAAGGCGGGGTGGCTTTGAACAGCAAACGGTCCTTCTTGAGACAACGAGGCCGATGCCATATCGCGGCGAGATTCCCGACATGACGGACGACCGACAGCCTTCGATCTCCCTTAGCGATCTAGGGGTCGTCATGGTCGAGGGACCGAGCGCCCTGATCTCCTTCTCGAAGCTTCTGTCGTTTGACACCACCGAGGTAGAGCTGCTTGTCGGTGGGCGCCAGGTTAATGTCGCAGCCGCCCTCGACGGCACCGGCGTGCGGCTGATTGCTAGCGATCCGCATCGCCACGACGATCTCCCCGACTCACAGCTCGACCTCTTTGGCGGGAACGCTCGCCAAGTTCGAGGCGCACCCAGGGAGTAAAGATGGGCGCCTTCGACTCGCGAGAGTCGCTCTTCAAGGTTGGAAACCTCTCCGAATGCTTGAGTTCAGCCGGACAGCGACCGCAACGGCGCAGCTGAACGAAAGGCTGAAACGTCACGTTTGCGCTTCGAAGCTGCCGTTCCGGTTTCCACCAGGATCATCATGAAAGCAGCCAGAGGGTCTCGTCGATCGATATCGAAATCGGACATCGTGAGCGCATCGCTACGGCTGGGAGTGCGAGCCAGCGTCAGGCGGCATCCTTTCCAAGCGCGCTGCTCAGCGCGAGGACAGCATCGGCCACGATGACCGCTTCCTGCGCAAGCGCGTGCAGCCGGTTAGCGAGCACGATACGCGCGTCAGGTGCGATACCGATGGCTTGGCCTTCGGCAGCGATGGCGGCACCGTCTTCGAAGCGCGTAGTCAGCATGTAGAAGAGCTGCCGTTGCAGCTCGTCGTGCGGCGGTGCGGAGGATGGTTCAGCCATGCGCTCAACGAAAACGCAATGCGGCGGGCAAGTCCATGCCCAGCTTTTTGGCGCGCCGAGGGGCGTCCTTAAAGAAAGGCGCCGAATGCCCTCACCTTGCACATTCCATTCGACTTGGCCGCAAACCAGAGCAATCGCTGCGTTCAGGAAGAGCCGCTGGCGAGGTGGCTTGGCCCCGACCGGCTGACCGGCGGGGCCGTGGGTGGTGGGAGGCGGCGGTGGTGCTCGCCTCCTTGAAGGAGACCATCCATGACCCGCCTCACCGACATGCAGCTTGTCCTGCTCGCCACCGCCTGCCAGCGTGAGGACGGCAGCCTGCTGCCGCCACCCGCCAGTCTGGGCGATCAGGCCTCCCGCATCCGCAAGGCGGTCACCACGCTGGTGAAGCAGGAGCTGGCACGGGAGGCCGACGTCACCGATGCCGCCGCTGCCTGGCGCGAGGAGAACGCGCGCCGCATCGGCGTCGTCATCAGCGATGCCGGACGTGCGGTCATCGCTGCCGAGGGAGCAAGCGATGCGCCGCTGGCAGCGGCGGAAGGAACGCCTGCCGCCGTCGAGTCGCCTGCGGCAGATACGCAGATCGCTCGGGACACACCTGAAGCACCGCCTTCCGCCCGCACCAAACAGGCGCTGGTCCTCGACATGCTGCGCGCGGAGGGCGGCACCAATCTCGCCGAGATGGTCGCTGCTACCGGCTGGCTGCCGCACACGACCCGGGCGGCGCTGACCGGCCTGCGCAAGAAGGGCCACGCCATCGTCACCCGCAAGGGTGAGGGCGGCACCCGCTACCACATCGCCGGGGTCGCCTGATCATGGCACGGCTCGACGACCAGCTGCGTGGGCTGGCGACACTGTCGCCGGCAGAGCTGCGACGGCGGTGGCAGGACATGTTCGGCGAGGAGGCGCCCGACCTGTCCATCTCGCTGATCCGCCGCACAATCGGCTACCGCTTGCAGGAGCAAGCGCATGGCGGGCTGCCGCCGACCGCCGAGCGGATGCTAGCCGCACTGGCGCGCGATCCCGGTACTGAGCCAATGGAGATGGAGATCCGCCTTAAGCCCGGCACCCGGCTGGTGCGCGAGTGGAACGGCACCGTGCACGACGTGCTGGTTACCGATGACGGGCTGCTGTTCGATGACCATCGCTACAGTTCGCTCAGCCACGTCGCGCGAGCGATTACGGGTGCGCGCTGGTCAGGACCGCGCTTCTTCGGTCTCAAGCGACCGACCATGCCACCGCGCCAGGGAGTGGCCCATGGCTAAGCGTGGTCCACGCGCGACATCGGTCGCAACCAGCAGCAGCATGGCACACCAGACCCGCTGCGCGATCTACACGCGCAAGTCGACCGAGGAAGGACTGGAGCAGGAGTTTAACTCGCTCGACGCCCAGCGTGAGGCATGCGCCGCCTACGTCACCAGCCAGCGCCACGAGGGCTGGACGCTCCTGCCGGCGGTCTACGACGACGGCGGCTTTTCGGGCGGCAACATGGAGCGGCCCGCGCTCAGGCGCCTGCTCGCCGATGTCGAGAGCGGCCGGGTCGACGTCATCGTCGTCTACAAGGTGGACCGGCTAACCCGCGCCTTGTCTGACTTCGCCAAGATCGTCGAGGTGCTCGATGCACGTGGGGCAAGCTTTGTTTCGGTCACCCAGGCGTTCAATACTACCACCAGCATGGGGCGGCTGACGCTCAACGTGCTGCTCTCCTTCGCCCAGTTCGAGCGCGAGGTGACGGGCGAGCGCATCCGCGACAAAATTGCGGCGTCGAAGAAGAAGGGCATGTGGATGGGTGGCCCGGTGCCGCTCGGCTACGATGTCGTCGAGCGCAAGCTCGTCGTCAATGAGGCCGAGGCCGAGACGGTGCGGCTTATCTTCGAACGCTATCAGACGCTCGAGTCGATCAACGCGCTTACCGCCGATCTGAAGCTGCGAGGTGTCGTCTCCAAGCGGCGGACGATGCGTGATGGGCGGATCACAGGTGGCACAGCGTACAACGCGGGTGCGCTCGGCTACCTGCTGCGAAACGTGCTCTACACCGGGCGCGTGCCGCACGGCGATCAGGTGTACGATGGTGAGCATCAGGCGATCGTGCCCCGCGAGCTATGGGATACGGCGCAAGTGCTGCTCGCCGGCAACGCACCGCGTCCAGGCACCGGTGAGCGCAGCCTGCTCGGCGGCATCCTCCATGACGAGCACGGACGTGCCATGGTGACCCAGCACGCCAACAAGGCGGGGCGGCGGTACCGCTATTATGTCTCCCGCCCCCCGGAAGGCAGCCCCGAGCGGGCCTGGCGCATCCCAGCGGGCGATCTCGACGCTATCGTATCCGGGAGCATGTTGCGGTTCCTGCGCGATCCGGCGCTAGTCGGTGCCGAGCTGGGATCACGTCATGGCCCAAGCGTGCAGACCATCGAGCGCTGCGCCGTGCTCGCCGAACAGGTGGATCAACCGCATGGCCATCGCGCGCTGCTCGAGCAGCTTGAGGCGCGTGTGCATCTCTCCAGCAACACGGTCACGCTGCTGCTCGACCCGCGCGGGCTCGCACGCTTGGTCGGCATCGACCACACCGGTACGGCAGGAACCGACACAATCGAGCTTCGCCATCCGGTGGCGCTCAAGCGGCGCGGTCATGAGCTGCGGCTAATCTACGCTGTGCCCGATGCACGTCCGGCACAGCGTGACGACCGGCTGATTCAGCTGCTCGCCAGCGGGCGAGCGGCATACGAGAGGCTGCAATCAGGCCCGGCAAACATGAGCGCGACCCGGCGCAGCCATCTCTCGCGGCTGGCGAGGCTCCGCTTCCTCGCGCCCGACATCGTCACCGCCATCCTTGAAGGACGGCAGCCGGTCGAGCTGACCAGCCGAACGCTGCTGCGGCTCGGTGAGATGCCGATGGAGTGGCAAGCGCAACGCCTGCTGCTCGGCTTCGCATGATCTGATCAGCCGAAGAGGGGCGCGGCCGATGGCCGCGCCCCTCTTCGTTCCGGTAGCTATGGACTGGGACAAGTGTCAGGACACCGATGTGCCCTGCAGAGACGCAGGCTCGAAACCTTCATATACCCAGCCACAAACGCCGCGTCTCTGTCCTGACACGTCGCAACCAGCCTGAAAAAAGCCGCAGAACTGCGCCGCTTTCCGCCGCCACCTGCCCTAGCGGGCGAAACGTCTCTGCACTCGAGACTGGGTGGTGCTGCCGGTGAGGATTGAACTCACGACCTCAGCCTTACCAAGGATGCGCTCTACCACTGAGCTACGGCAGCATGATCGCGGGCGGACCCGCGATGGAGCCGGCGCTATGGAGAAAGCCGGCGCATGCGTCAAGGCTTGCGGCGGGCGGGCGGTGCGGCCTATGCCGGCGTCATGGCGGAGGATCGCGAGCGGAGGCTGGCAGAGGCGTTGCGGGCCAATCTGCGCCGGCGCAAGGATCAGGCGCGCGCCGCCTCCCTCGATGCGGAGTCGGGAACGGAAGGCGCGCCCGCCGATCCGCCCCCGCCCCCGTTCCACGTCACAGGCAAGCGGTAGCGGCCTGCAGCCAGGCGCGGGCTTCGTCGTCCAGCTGCGGGCCGATCCGCGCCAGCACCTCGGCGTGATAGGCGTCGATCCAGTCGCGCTCGTCGGGCGAGAGCAAGGCGGTGTCGATCAGCGCGCGATCGATCGGCGCGAAGGTCTGCGTCTCGAAGCCCAGCATCTCGCGCTCGGCGCCGGGCACGTCGCGCGCCACCACCAGCACCAGATTCTCGATGCGGATGCCGTACTCGCCGGTCTTGTAGTAGCCGGGCTCGTTGGAGAGCAGCATGCCCGCGCGCAGCGGCTCGTCGCCGCCGCCGAAGGTGGCGATACGCTGCGGCCCCTCGTGCACCGCCAGGTAGCTGCCGACGCCGTGGCCGGTGCCGTGGGCGTAGTCGAGCCCGGCCGCCCATAGATACTGCCGCGCCAGCACGTCCAGCTGCGATCCGCGCGTGCCCTGCGGGAAGAGCGCGCGGGCCAGCGCGACATGGCCCTTCAACACGCGGGTGAAGCGATCCCTCATCTCGGCGGTGGGGGTGCCGACGGCGATGGTGCGGGTCACGTCGGTCGTGCCGTCCTGATACTGGCCGCCCGAATCGACGAGGAACAGCGTGTCGCGCTCGATCCGCCGGTTGGTCTCCTCGCTCACCCGGTAGTGGACGACCGCGCCGTTCGGCCCCGCGCCGGAGATGGTATCGAACGAGAGATCGCGCAGCAGCCCGGTCTCCTCGCGGAAGGCCTGCAGCCGGGCGGCGGCGTCCAGCTCGGTGAGAGCGCCCTTCGGCGCCTCGATCGACAGCCAGTGGAGGAAGCGGGTCAGCGCCGCGCCGTCGCGCAGCTGCGCCGCCCGGTGGCCGGCGATCTCGGCCGGGTTCTTGATCGCCTTGGGCAGCACCACCGGGTCGCGCGCCTCGATCACCTCGGCGCCCGCCTGCTCCAGCGCGGCGAAGATCGCGGCGACGGCGCGCTCCGGGTCGGCGGCGATGCGCTTGCCCTTCAGCCCGGCCAGGTGCGCGGCGAAGGCGTCGCGCGGGTGCAGGCGCACGGCGTTGCCGAGATGCTGGGCCACGTCGTCGGCCAGCTTGTCGGGCGCGACGAACAGGTCGGCGGTGCCGTCGGCATGGGCCAGCGCGTAGGCGAGCGCCACCGGCGTGCGATCGACATCGGCCCCGCGCACGTTGAACGTCCAGGCGATCGAATCGAGCGCGGAGAGGACGGCGGCGTCGGCCCGCTTCGAAACCAGCCAGTCCGCCACCTCCTGCCGCTTCTCGGCGGAGGGCTTGCCGGCCAGCGCATCGGGGTGGACGACCAGCCGTGCGGCGGATGGCGCCGGGCGATCGGCCCAGATCGCGTCGATCGGGTTCGCCTCCACCGCCACCAGCTCGGCCCCCACGTCGGCCAGCGCGTCGCGCGCCGCCGTCACCCAGCCGCGCGTGTGGAGCCAAGGATCGTAGCCGATCCGCGCGCCCTGGCCGACATGGTCGGAAAGCCAGCCGGCGATGCTCGTCTGCGGCACGGCCTCGTAGCTCCAGTGGGTGCCGTCCACCTGCTCGCGCACCTGCAGCGTGTAGCGGCCATCGGTGAAGATCGCCGCTTCGGCCGGCAGCACCACGGCCGAGCCGGCCGATCCCTGGAAGCCGGTGAGCCACGCCAGCCGCTGGGCGTAGGCGCCGACATATTCGCTCATATGCTCGTCGGTCAGCGGCACGACGAAACCGTCCAGCCGGCGGCGCGCCAGCTCCTCGCGCAACGCCGTCAGCCGGTCTTCGTAGGTGGACATGGCGCAAAGCCCTTCTATCTCTGTCTGCCCCGAAGATAGGCGCCGGCGCCCGCCCGCGCCAGAGAGGTTCCCCTTGACCGACCTGCGCCCACCCGTCGCCGCCACACGGCCGCACAGCACGACCCATCACGGCCGCACGATCGAGGATCCGTACCACTGGCTGCGCGATCCCGGCTATCCGGACGTGGGCGACGCCGCGATCCTCGATCACCTGAAGGCGGAGAATACGTGGTTCGAGGCGGCGATGGCGCCGCACCGGCCGCTGATCGACACGATCTTCGCCGAGATGAAGGCGCGGATGAAGGAGGACGATGCCGGCGTGCCGCAGCGCGACGGCGACTGGCTCTACTGGTGGGCGTTCGAGGCCGGCGGGCAGTATCGCCTCTGGTATCGCCGGCCGGTGGCGGGCGGCGAGGCGCAGCTGATCCTGAGCGAGCCGGCCGAGGCCGAGGGCGCCGACTATTTCCGCCTGGGCGCCATCGCCGTGAGCCCGGACGCACGCCTCCTCGCCTGGACGGCCGATGCGAGCGGGGCGGAGCGCTTCACCCTGCGCATCCGCGACCTGGCGACCGGCGCGAACGTGGAGACGGTGACGGAGGTGGCGAACGGCGGCGTGGTGTGGTCCGCCGGATCGGACGCGGTGGTGTTCACCGAGGTGAACGACAATTGGCGCACCTATCGCGCCCGCCTGCACCGGCTGGGCGGCGATCCGGCGGCGGCGACCACGCTCTACGAGGAGATTGACGACATCGGCTTCAACGTGGGCGTCGGCCGCACGCAGGATCGGCGGTGGATCGCCATCCAGACCGGCGATCACGAGACGAGCGAGGTGCGGCTGGTGCCAGCCGCCGATCCGGCCGCCGCGCCGATCCTGGTCAGCGCGCGGCAGGCGGGGCGGCAATATGCCGTCGATGCGTCGCACGATCGCCTCTGGATCCTGACGAACGACGATCACGTCAACTTTCGCTTGGCCCAGGCCACGGTCGACGCGCCGGACGCGTGGACCACGGTGATCGCCGGATCGGATCGGGTGTATCTGCGCGGCGTCTCCAGCTTCGCGCGCCACCTGGCGATCAGCGAGCGGGTGGACGGGCTCGACCAGATCCGGCTGCGCACCTATGCCGGCGACGAGCATCGCATCGCCCTGCCGGAGGCGAGCTACACCGCGGCCCTGGCCAGCAACCCGGAATATGATCCGCCGGCCTACCGGCTGACCTACGCCTCGATGATCACGCCCGACACGGTGTTCGACTATGATCCGGAGGCGCGGACGCTCGCCACCCTGAAGGTGCGGGAGGTGCCGTCCGGCTACGATCCCGCGCGCTACGCCACAGAGCGGCTGATGGTGCGCGCGCGTGACGGCGCGCAGGTGCCGGTCTCGATCGTCTACCCCGCCGGCTTTCCAAAGGACGGGTCCGGCAGGCTGTTCCTCTACGGCTACGGCGCCTACGGCATCGCCATCCCGCCCGGCTTCGCCACCGGCCGCCTCAGCCTGCTCGATCGCGGCTACGCCTATGCCATCGCCCATATCCGCGGCGGCGACGATCTCGGCTACGGCTGGTATCTGGACGGCAAGCGGGAGAAAAGGTGGAACGCCTTCCGCGACTTCGTCGACGTGGCGAAGGGGCTGATCGATGCCGGCTTCACGCGCGCGGGCAACATCGCGATCAACGGCGGATCGGCCGGCGGCGAACTGATGGGCGTCGTCGCCAACACCGATCCGGGCCTGTGGGGCGCGGTGGTGGCGGACGTGCCGTTCGTCGACGTGCTCAACACGATGCTGGACGACACGCTGCCGCTCACCCCCGGCGAGTGGCCGGAATGGGGCAATCCGATCACCGATGCCGCCGCGTTCGATCTGATCGCCGCCTACTCGCCCTACGACAATGTGGCGGCGCAGGATTATCCGCCGATGCTGATCACCGGCGGCCTTAACGATCCGCGCGTCACCTACTGGGAGCCGGCGAAATGGGCGGCGCGGCTGCGCGCGACGAAGACCGGGGATGCCGCCCTGCTGCTGAAGATCAACATGGGCGCCGGCCACGGCGGCAAGAGCGGCCGGTTCGAGGCGCTGCGCGAGGTGGCGGAGGCCTACGCCTTCGTGCTGACGCAGATGGGAGGCGGGGCGGCGGACGCATGAGGACGTTCGAGACGGTCATCACCGCGCAGCCGGCCGACATCGACGAGATGGGCCATGTGAACAATGCCGTGTGGGTGCGCTGGATCCAGGACGTCGCCGGCCTGCACTGGCACGCGGCGGCCGATCCGGCGCATGTCGCGGCCTATCTCTGGGTGATCGTGCGGCACGAGATCGACTATCTGCGCGGCCTGACCGAGGGCGGCACGGTGACGGCGCGGACCTGGGTGGGCGAGGCGCCGAAGGGCGCGCGGTTCGATCGCCACATCGAGTTCGTCGGGGCGGACGGCCGGCCGCACGTGCGATCGAAGACGACGTGGGCGATCATCGACCGGGCGACGGGCCGCCCGCTGCGCGTGCCGCCGGAGGTGACGGCGCGGTTCGTGTAAGCGCCGGCTGGACTTCCCGTGTTTGTCGCGGTTTCCGAGCCGGCAGGTGATTCCACCTGCCTCGAAACCGCTCTATCCCTCCAGCGCGTCGAGCACGGCGGTGATCGCGGCCGGCGCCGAGACGAAATCCATGTGGCGGCAGGCGACGGCGATCCGGTGGTCAGCCTCCCCCGCCTGCCCGCGCGAGGAGGCGGGGGAGACGATGCCGTCCTCGGCCGACCACAACGCCCAGGTCGGCACCGGCGGCTTGACGGCGAGGTCCACCGGCAGCGGCGGCGCATCCACCGCATGGCCGTTGACCCACTCGTAGAGCTTCCACGCGCGGTTGGCGTGGAGATCGCCCGAGAAGGGGCTGCCGAGCGTGATGACCCGGTCCACCGCCGCCGGCGCCGCCTTGGCGAGTTCGCGCGCGTAGAGCCCGCCCAGGCTCCATCCGATCAGCGAGACGGGCGCCGGCAGCGCCGCCACCCGCGCCAGCATGCGATCGAACAGCATGCGCGTAAGGCCCTGGTTCACGCCCTGGCCCCAGCCGTGGGCGCGATAGCCGGCGGCCTCCAGCGTGTGGCGCAGCCGGCTGGTCAGCAGATCGCCGGCGAGGAAGCCCGGCAACACCAGCACCGATCGGCCCTGGCCGTCCCGCCCCGCGGCGGCCGCATCGACCCGGCCGTACCAGGACGGCTCGGTGACGAGCAGCGGCAGCTCGCCGAGCATCCGGCCAAAGGAGGGCGTGTCGCCGTCGGAGGGCCGCTCGCTCATGCCGAAGGGATGGCACATCGCCGCCCGCTTGTCGAACGGCGCCGGCCGCCGCCCTTTCCGTCCGCGCGATCGCCCGTCTATAACCGCCGCTCCACGGCGGGGCGGACGGACATGGCGCGAGGGCGAGCGGGCGGCGACGGCGGGCGACGGCGATGAACGGCGGGCTGCCCTGGCGGCACCTGCTGCTGGCGATCGCCGTGGTCGCGGTATGGGGCACCAATTTCGTCGTCATCCGCATCGGCCTCGATCATCTGCCGCCCCTGTTCTTCGCCGCGCTGCGCTTCAGCTTCGCCTTCCTGCCGCTCGCGCTGGTGCTGCCGCGCCCGCGCGTGCCGTGGCGGCGGCTGGCAGACTACGGCCTGCTGATCGGGGTCGGCCAGTTCGGCCTGCTCTTCTACGCGATGAACGGGCGGATCACGCCCGGCCTCGCCTCGCTGGTGGTGCAGAGCCAGGTGTTCTTCACGATCCTGCTCTCGATGCGATCGACCGGCGAGCGGGTGGGCCGGGTGCAGTGGCTGGCGCTGGCGCTGGCGACGGCCGGCATCGCCGTCATCATGGCGCACGCCGATGCCCACACCACCCCGCTCGGCCTGCTGCTGGTGCTGCTCGCCGCCGCCAGCTGGGCCGGCGGCAACCAGGTGACGCGCACCGCCGGGCCGGTCAACATGCTGGCCTTCGTCGTCTGGGCCAGCCTGTTCTCGGCACCGCCCCTGTTCGTCGCCGCGCTGCTGGTGGAGGGCTGGCCGGCGATCGCATCCGGCCTCGCCCGCGCCGATGCCGTCACCTGGGGCGCGGTGCTGTGGCAATCCACGGCGAATCTGATGTTCGGCTACGCCGCCTGGGGCTGGCTGCTCGCGCGCTACCCGGCCGCCACCATCACGCCGCTGGCGCTGCTGGTGCCGATCTTCGGCATGGGCGCCTCCACCCTGTGGCTCGGCGAGCCGATGCAGGCGTGGAAGCTGGCCGCGGCCGGCCTCGTGCTCGCCGGGCTGGCGATCAACCTGCTGTGGCCGGTGCTCGCCCGCCGCCTGCCGCGCGGCGACGTGCCGGCGGGCTGAGCCGGCCCTTGCGTCTCCACCCTCCGTCGCGCGCGGCCGCTCTCCGGCAGCCACTGCGGCGAAAGGGGTGACGGCGCGTGCGCGAGGCTGTAGCGACGCCGCTTGGCGCGCAGGCCGCGTCACGATGGAGCGGAGTGCCATGATCGAAGCCGAATGGTGGGACTATGACGACGAGGCGGAGTTCGCCGAGGCCGTGGCCGGCGACGTCGCCTTCATCATCGAGAGCGCGCTCGATGCGCGCGGCCAGGCCCTCGTCGCCTTTCCCGGCGGCTCCACGCCGGCGCCGGTCTTCGCCCTGCTGGCGAAGAAGCCGCTGAAGTGGAAGAACGTCACGATCATCCCCGGCGACGATCGCCTCGTCCCCGTGACCGACAAACTGAGCAACGTGGCCATGATCGGCAAGGCGTTCCTGCCGCTCGGCGCGCGGGTGCTGCCGATCGCGCCGGCCGAGACCAAGGACTACAGGATGGCCGGCAAGGCCGCCGACGCGCGGCTGGCCGATCTCCACTGGCCGCCCGATCTCGTCTGGCTGGGCGTGGGCGACGATGGCCATACCGCCTCCATCTTCCCCGGCCCCGATCTCGATGAGGCGCTGAACGCGCCCAAGGCGAGGCGCGCCATCGGCGTGATGCCCGATCCGCTGCCGGCCGACGCGCCGGTGCCGCGCGTCACCCTCACCCGCGCGGCGATCCTCTCCGCCCGGGCGATCATGATTGCGCTGAAGGGCAAGGAGAAGCGCGCCGTGCTGGAGAAGGCGATCAAGGACGGCCCGCTCTCGTCCGTGCCGGTCGGCCGCGTGCTGGCCGATGCCGAGCAGCCGATCGACATCCACTGGTGCGCGTGACGCGGGGCGACCTCCCTGTCCCGAGCGCAGTCGAGGGACCGGCCGGGCGCTGTCGCGACGATAGGCGGCGGGAGGCCGGCTTCACTGGTGGGCGGTATCACGACTGCGCTCGATACAAGGCGGCGAGGCGTGTCTCGACTGCGCTCGACACAGGGCGGCGAGGCGTGTCTCGACTGCCTTCGACACAGGGACTTGGGCCGTAGGCCAGAGATGAAGGACGAAGCATGACGCAACCGCTGCGGATCGCACTGGCCGGGCTCGGCACCGTCGGGGGCGGGGTGGTGAAGCTGCTCGACACCAACGCCGCCCTGATCGAGCGCCGCGCCGGCCGCGCGATCGAGATCGTCGCCGTCTCCGCGCGCGATCGCACGCGCGATCGCGGCATCGATCTCGGCCGGTTCGAATGGGTCGACGATGCGGCGACGCTCTGGCGGCGCGACGATATCGACGTGGTGGTGGAACTGATCGGCGGCGCCGACGGCCCTGCCCTCACGCTCGCCCGCGCCACGCTCGGCGCCGCCAAGGCGTTCGTCACCGCCAACAAGGCGATGATCGCGCATCACGGCGTGGAACTGGCCGCCACCGCCGAGAAGACCGGCACCGCGCTGAAGTACGAGGCCGCCGTGGCGGGCGGCATCCCGGTCATCAAGGGCCTGCGCGAAGGGGCGGCGGCCAACGTGATCGGCCACGTCTACGGCATCCTCAACGGCACCTGCAATTACATCCTGACGACGATGGAGAAGGAGGGCCGCGACTTCGTCGAAGTGCTCGCCGAGGCCCAAGCGCTGGGCTATGCCGAGGCCGATCCCAGCTTCGACATCGACGGGGTGGATGCGGCGCACAAGCTGGCCATCCTCTCCAGCCTGGCGTTCGGCACCGAGCTCGATTTCGGCTCGGTCGCGATCGCCGGCATCCGCCACGTGATCGCCGCCGACATCGCGGAGGCCGCCGCGATGGGCTATCGCGTCCGCCTCGTCGGGCTGGCCGAAGCGGGCTCCAAGGGCCTCTTCCAGCGTGTCCACCCGTGCCTCGTGCCGCTCGATCACCCGCTGGCGCACGTCTCCGGCTCGCTGAACGCCGTGGTGGCGGAAGGCAATTTCGTCGGGCGCCTGTTCTTCGAGGGGCGCGGCGCCGGCGAGGGGCCGACCGCGTCGGCCGTCGTCGCCGATCTCATCGATATCGCGCGCGGCGAATATGGCCCGGCCTTCGCCATGCCGGTCGCCAGCCTCGCCCGACCCGGCGCCGCGCCCGTAGGCGAGCGGCGCGGCCGCTTCTACCTGCGCTTCACCGTGGCCGACCGGCCCGGCGTGCTGGCCGAGATCACCGCCGCCATGCGCGACGCCGGCGTCTCGATCGAGAGCATGATCCAGCGCGGCGCCGCGACCGACGGCAGCGTGCTGCTCGCCCTCGTCACCCACGTCTGCCCGGAACGCTGCGTGACCGATGCGCTGGACCGGCTGGACGGATCGCAGAGCATCGTCGGCCGGCCGATGCTGATGCACATACTGGATATCTGACGCGCGGCGGGCCCGCGCCACGCTTTATCGACAATGCAACCGGCCTCGCCTATCGCGAGGGCGTATCGAACGAGGGGTGAAAGATGGTCACGGCAAGCAAGGCGCTCGATCGCGTTCTGGTGCTCGAAATGGTGCGCGTCACCGAGGCCGCGGCGATCGCCGCGTCCCGCATGGTGGGTCGCGGCGACGAGAAGGCGGCCGACGCCGCCGCCGTGGAGGCCATGCGCAAGGCGTTCAACGGGCTGGAGTTCGACGGCACCGTCGTGATCGGCGAGGGCGAGCGCGACGAGGCGCCGATGCTCTACATCGGCGAGAAGGTGGGCAGCGCCCAGGGCACCGGGCCGAAGATCGACATCGCGCTCGATCCGCTGGAAGGCACCACCATCACCGCCAAGGCCGGCCCGAACGCGCTCGCCGTGCTCGCCATCGCCGAGGAAGGCGGCCTGCTGAACGCGCCGGACGTGTATATGGACAAGCTGGCGATCGGGCCGGGCTACGAGAAGGGCCTCGTCAGCCTCGACAAGTCGCCGACCGAGAACGTGCAGGCGCTGGCTGCGGCCAAGGGCGTGAAGCCGGAGGAGATCATCGCCTGCGTGCTCGACCGCCCGCGCCACGAGAAACTGATCGCCGAGCTGCGCAAGATCGGCTGCGGCATCATGCTGATTCCGGACGGCGACGTCGCCGGCGTGATCGCCGTCACCAACCCGGACACGACGATCGACATCTATCTCGGCTCCGGCGGCGCGCCGGAGGGCGTGCTGGCGGCGGCGGCGCTCCGCTGCGTCGGCGGACAGTTCCAGGGCCGCCTGCTGTTCCGCAACGACGACGAGAAGGGCCGCGCCGCCAAGTGGGGCGTGACCGACCTCGATCGCATCTACCAGCTCGAGGATCTGGTGAAGGGCGACGCGATCTTCGCCGCCACCGGCGTGACCGACGGTTCGCTGCTGGCCGGCGTCAAGCGCCGCAAGGGCTGCATGACCACCGAGAGCGTGGTGATGCGCGCCAGTTCCGGCACCGTCCGCTGGGTGAAGGGCGAGCACAAGCTCGGCTGATCGCGCCCGCCGGGCCGTCCGCCCGCGGCATCGCACCGTTCGGCGACCCGTGCGTTCTGCGCATGGGAGGCCGGACGGCGGGACGATGGACGGACGTGTGCAGGAGAGGCTGGCGGGTGCATCCGGCACCGCGCTCGTCATCGCGCTGATCGGCTACGCGCTGATCGCCGGCCTGCGGATGGACGTGCGCGCGCCGGTGGAGGAGGCGCTCACCCTCGTCACCCTCTCCACGCCACGGCCGCCGCCGCCCGAACCGCGCCGGCCCCAGCCGCGCCAACCCAAGTCGGGCAAGCCCAGCGGCAAGGCGGCGCCGGCCAATCTGCGCAACAAGGCGAGCGCCGTGGTGGCGCCGCCGCCCGTCATCCCGCTGCCCGTGGTGCCGCCGGTGATCGCCGCCGCGAAGCCCGCGACCGGCACGGCGCCATCCTCCGGCGCGGCCGACCGACCGGGCTTGGGCGAGGGCGCGGGCGGCAGCGGCGACGGGCGCGGCAACGGCGGCTGGGGTGACGGCGAGGGAGACGGCGGCGGCGATACCCCGCCGCGCCAGGTGCGCGGCCGCCTGAAGTTCAGCGACATGCCGCCGGCGATGCGGGAGGCCGGCGTCGCCGGCACCGTCTCCGTTCGCTACAGCGTGGAGGTGACGGGCCGGGTGGACAATTGCATCGTCGAGCGATCGAGCGGCACCCGCGCGCTCGACGATCTGACGTGCCGACTGATCGAGCAGCGTTTCTTCTACCGCCCCTCGCGCGACGAGACCGGCCGCCCGGTCCGCTCTGTCATCGAGGAAAATCACAGCTGGATCGTCGACCGCGACGATGATCGCGATTAGCCGGCGCGGGTGTGACCCGCACCCGCATTTTACGACAGCGGCATCCCACCCGCAGGCTTGAGCGCGATCGTCGTCGCGGCCGCGTCGAGCCGGTGAGCAAGGCGCTCCGATCCCCGTCGATCGTTCGCCGCCGGCACCCTGCCGTGCTGAGAGATCGAGACCGTCAAGGCCTGTGATGCTTTGCCGGACGACGAGGAAGGCGGCGGGTGCGTCTTCGGCGACGCTCTCGGGTCGGATCGCCCACGGTGCAGCCGAAAGTGTGGCGGCCGCCAATCTCCGGCCGGACCGCCCTTGGATAAGATCCACCGATTTGAACGCTGGTGACCCCAACGGGACTCGAACCCGTGTTTTCGCCGTGAAAGGGCGACGTCCTAGACCGCTAGACGATGGGGCCGGCGAAGGCGGCGCTTAGGGGGAAGGGGCGGCAGGGTCAAGCGTCGCGTCGGTCAATCGGCCCACGCGGCATCCTCCAGATGCATCTCGGCCGCCGGCCGCGCGCCCCACTCGTCCAGCCGCGCGCGTCCGGCCAGCCACAGCCGCCGGGTGCCGCCGGCGCCGAGCAGCGCCTGGCCCAGCGCGCTCTCCGCCTGGCGGAAGGCGATCGTCTTGATCGATCGGCCGTCCTCCCCCGCCACGATCGCGCGGACATGGCCGCTGCCCACCACGTCGGCGCGCACCACCCGCACCGGCCCGGCCGCCACGCGCGGCGCCGGCCAGCCCGCGCCATAGGGGCCGCCGGCCTCCAGCGCGGTCACGAGGGCGGGGCCGACGCCGCCCGGCGCCACCACCGCATCCAGCAACAGCGCGCGCTCGTCCCGCGCGCGCGCCACCTCGGCGGCCAGGCGCTGTTCGAGGAAGTCGGCGAAGGCCGCGATGCCGTCCGCCGCGATGGTGATGCCGGCCGCCATCGCGTGCCCGCCGCCGGCGACCAGCAGCCCGGCATCCTTTGCAGCTAGCACCGCCGCGCCGAGATCGACGCCGCCGATCGACCGGCCCGAGCCCTTGCCGACACCCGCCTCGTCCAGCGCGATGACGATCGTCGGCCGACCCAGCGACTCCTTCAGCCGCCCCGCGACGATGCCGATCACGCCCGGATGCCAGCCCTGCCCGGCGACGATGGCAACCGCCCTGTTGCCCTGCCCCAGCGCGGCGGCGCCGGCCGCCTCGGCGACTTGGGCCTCGATCGCCCGCCGCTCCTCGTTCAGCCGGTTCAGCTCGGCTGCGATCGCCCGCGCCTCGTCCGGATCCTCCGTGGTGAGCAGCCGGACGCCCAGATCGGACTTGCCGACGCGCCCGCCGGCATTGATGCGCGGGCCGAAGGCGAAGCCCAGATCGTGGCAGGTCGGCGCCCGCTCCAGCCGCGCCGCCTCGGCCAGGGCGGCCAGGCCGATGTTGCGCCGCGCCGCCATCACCTTCAGCCCCTGCGCCACGAAGGCGCGGTTCAGCCCCTTCAGCTGCGCGACATCGGCCACCGTGCCCAGCGCCACCAGATCGAGCAGGTCGATCAGCCTGGGCTCCGGCCGGGTGGCGAACCAGCCCTCGCGCCGCAGCAGCCGCAGCAGCGCCGCGCCGAGCAGGAAGGCGACGCCCACGGCGGCGAGGTGGCCGTGCGCCGCGCCCTCCGCCTCGTCCAGCCGGTTGGGGTTCACCAGCGCGTGGGCGTGGGGCAAGGCGGCGGCGCACTTGTGGTGATCGACGACGATCACGTCGACCCCGGCATCGCGCGCCATCGCCAGCGCCTCGAACGCCTGCGCGCCGCAATCGACAGTGACGATCAGCCGCGCGCCGCCGGCCGCGATCCGCACCAGCGCCTCGCCGCTGGGGCCGTAGCCTTCCATCAGTCGATCCGGGATATAGGCCTGCGGGTCCGCGCCCAGCGCGCGGAGCAGGCGGATCAGCAGGGCGGCCGATGTGGCGCCGTCCACGTCATAGTCGCCGAATATGGTGATCGGCTCGCCACCGCGCACGGCGGCGGCAAGCCGCTCGGCCGCGCGATCCATGTCGCGGAAGATGGACGGATCGGGCATGAACGCGCGGATGGTGGGGGCACGATGATCGGCGATCCCCTCGCGCGGGCAGCCCCGCGCCAGCAGCAGGCCGGTGACGAGATCGTCGGGGCGGAAGCCGGCATCCAGCCCGTCGGTGCCAAGGCCGCGCCAGCGCCACGGCTGCCCCAGGATCGATCGGGTCACGTTCAGGACATGGAAGACATCGGCCATCGCCACCGGCCTAGCCGATCCCGCCGGTCAGGGGAATCCACGCAATGCCTGCTGCGGTTGGCCGGCGTCATGCCCGGCCGGTCGCGGCGGACGACGATGCCGGCAACCGCATCGGCAATCGTGCGTTCGGTGCGCGAAGGAGATCATGAGATGAAGCACAAGCTGGCAATCGCCGCCCTCGCCGCCATCGTGGCCGGGCCAATCGCCCTGCCCGCCCCCGCTATGGCGGACCGGCATTATGACCGCGACTACAAGCATGACCGCTCGTATCGGGGCCGCGATCGCGACTATCGCCGGCGCTGCGATGGCGGCAACGGCGCCGTGGGCACGGTGGCCGGCGGTGCGGGTGGCGCGCTGATCGGCAATGCCGTGGGCGGCGGCACGATCGGCACGATCGCCGGTGGTGTCGGCGGCGCCCTGCTCGGCCGTCACCTGGACAAGAAGAACACCAAGTCCAAGAACGGCTGCTGATTCGGCTGGCTTGGATCTGCGGCGCGCATCGGCTGAGGCCGATGCGCGCCGTTTTCATTCGTGCGTGGGGTGGCAGCTAAGCCGTAGGTCGGCGAGGCCCGCTCAGAACGCCACCTGCACGCCGCCGCGCACCGTATAGCTGTAACGCTCATTCTCCACGAGCTGGCGGCTGTTGCCGATGTACCGGCGCCACGGTGCGTCGGTGAGGTTGGAGCCCTCGGCGAACAGCACCACCTCCGGGATCACGGCGAAGCTCGCGCGCGCGTCTAGCTGGCCGTTATGGTCGGTGAACTGGTCGGTCGCGCGGGTCGCGCCGACCGTGTCGAGATAGGCCGAGCGGTAGGAGTAGGCGACGCGCAGCGCCAGCCGGTCCTTCTCGTAGTAGAGCTGGGCGCTGGCGACGTTCTTCGACTGGAGGAAATTGTCCACCTTGCCCGCACGGTTGGGTACGCCGCGCGCGCTGCCGCCAGTGCGTGTGTAGTTCAGGCTCACGCCGAAGCCGTCGAACGGGGCCGGCAGGAAGGTGAGCGGCGCCTGGAGGTTCACCTCGACGCCGTAGATCTCGGCCGAGCCGGCGTTGATCGGCTGGGTGACGCCGGCGTTGGTCAGCACCGTGCCGCCGAACGTGCCGCTGGCGACGCGGCTGAAGGCGACGATCGGATCGTCGATATGCTTGTAGAAGCCCGCGACCGAGAGCAGCCCCTTGCCCGGCAGGTAATATTCCACCGAGACGTCGCCATTCTGCGATTTCAGCGCCTTCAGGTCCGGATTGCCCAGCGAGACGGTGTTGGCGCCGCTATCCACCTGCACGAAGGGGGCGAGATCGTCATAGTTCGGGCGGCCGATGGCGGTGGTGCCGGCGGCGCGGATCACGAGCCGGTCCGTCGCTTCGTAGCGCAGGTTCAGGCCGGGGAAGACATCCGTATATTTCTTGCGGCCGACGATGTCGAAGCCCTGCGTGGCGGTGGAGGCGGCGGTAATCGACTTGCCCTTGTAGGTGCCGTCCGTATGCTCGACGCGGACGCCGGGGATGATCGTCAGCCGATCGAGCCTCACCGTCGCCATCGCATAGCCGGCGTAGACATCCTCGCTGACGTCGTAATCGGCGATCAGGCTGTTGGTGAGCGAGGCCGCCGATTGAAGACGGCGCGCGCGGGGTTGGCGGTGACATAGGCCTGCGCGCGATCATAATCGACGCGCGGCCCGAAACGGTAGCGCCCGTCATACAGGAACAGGCCGTCGTTCACGCCGGCGACGGACAGGTTGAACCCGTTCAGGTCGTTCTGCTGGAAGGCCCGGTCGTTCGTCTTGTCGCGGCGCAGGAACTTGCCGCCAGCCTTGATGACGGTGTCGTCGCCGAACGCCAGCGGGATCTCGATATCGGCGCGGCCCTGGTAGAGTTCCTCCTTGGCGCGGCGGCGATCATAGTTCACCTGCAGCGCGGAGAAGAAGCTCGGATCATAGGAGCGGTTCGGCGCGCCGGTCGGGTCGACGATGAACAGCGTGTCGGAGAGGTCGATCGTGCCGGCGACGCCCGCCGCCAAACTGTTGCCGGTGCGGAACTGGAATTCGGAACGCAACGGATCCTTCTTCGTCGCCTTGGAATAGGTGCCCTCCACCGACAGCTTCGCGCCGCCGCCCAGGCCCAGCTTGCCGCCGCCCTGCACCGTCAGCGTGTCGTCGTCCTCGATGCGGCGGCGGACGAAGCGGGTGGCGCGGCCGCCGGTGAAGCTGGCGGTATCGCCTACCTGGTTGAAGATGCCGGTGCCGCTGCCGTTGGCGGCGCGCGCGCCCGGCAGGGCGATGCGGAACTGGTCGCGCGTCTCATTGTCCTTGAACACGGAGTAGAGCGTGCGGAGGAAGAACTGGGTGTCGTCGCTCGGCCGGCAGTCGAGATTGGCGACCGCGCCGTAGCGCCGGCGGGTGAGGTTGTAGTCGCGCAGGCGGAAATCGTCCGGCACCACCTGCCCGTTCAGCACGCGATAGTTGACCGATCCCTGGACGTTCTCGGACTCGATCGGTCGGCGCGAATAATTGCCGGAAACGACGAGGCCGAAATCGCGGTTCGCGCCGAAGCGGGTGCCGAAGGTGGCGTCGCCCTCATAGGGCTTGCGGTCGCTCAGGTCGTTCAGGCCGTATGCGCCGCGCGCGTAGAAGAAGGTGCCCTTGCGGTCGAACGCGGTCAGCGTGTTGATGTCCACCTGGCCGGCGATGGCGTTGGCGTCGCGATCGGCGGTGAGCGTCTTCACGACGGTGACGGAGCCGATCAGCGAGGAGGGAATGTCGTCCAGCTTCACCTGCCTGCCCTCGGGCTCCGGCGCGGCCGCGGTCTGGCCGTTGATGGTGACGTTGGCGAGGTTCGGATCGCCGCCCCGGATGATCACGTAGCGGCCCTCGCCCTGATCGTTCGCCACCGAGATGCCGGGCAGGCGGCGTACCGCCTCCGCGACGTTCTGGTCGGGCAGCTTGCCGACATCGGTGGAGGCGACGCTGTCCTGGATGTTGTTGGCGGCCCGCTTGGCATCGATCGCGCGGATCTCCGCCTCGCGCTGACCGGTCACGACGATGTCGAGCGGGTCGCCGACATCCGCCTCGACCGGCGCCGTGGTGGGCGTATCGGTCTGCGCCAACGCCGGCACGGACGTTGCGGAAAGCGCCGTCGCCAATGCGACGAGCGCGACGTTACGGTCGCCGATGGCGCGCACGATCGTTCCCCCTGAACAAATTGTCATGAATTATCGGCTGCCGTTAGGCGGTCGCGATGACAGCGGGATGACGGTTTTCAGCCACATTTCTGACGGCCATTTAGCGGTTGCGCGTGCATCGGCCCGCCCCTATCCGCCCTGCGCGTCGGCCGTGGGAGATGCGCCATGTTGTTCGCCCAGTTCGCCGCCGCGATCGCCGCCACGGCGCTGCCTTCACCCCTGCCGACGGCGATCGTTGGCGCGGTCGGCGAGACGCAGGCGGTGGCGAGCGCGCGCGACGCCGCCGACGATCCGGCGATCTGGCGCGATCGCCGCCACCCGGAACGCAGCCTGATCGTCGCCACCGACAAGCAGGCCGGGCTCAACGTCTACGCGCTCGACGGGCGCCAGATCTCCTCGCTGCCGGCCGGGCGGGTGAACAATGTCGATATCCGCGTCGTCCGCGCCGGCGGGCGCGACCGCGTGATCGTCGCCGCCAGCGATCGCAACGATCGCGCGGCGGGCAAGCTCGCCTTGTTCGAACTCGACACGGCGGCCGGCCGCCTGACCGAGATCGGCCGCTACCCGGCGGCGGTGGGCGAGGCCTACGGCCTCTGTCTCTACCAGCCGAGGCGCGGGCCGCTCTACGCCTTCGTCGTGGACAAGGACGGGCTGGTGAGCCAGCTGCGCGTCGACCTCGCCGCCAGCGCCGCCCCGATCGTGCGGCGGATGAAGCTGGCGACGCAGAGCGAGGGCTGCGTGGCGGACGACCGCACCGCCACGCTGTACGTCGCCGAGGAGGATGTCGGCATCTGGCGCTTCGGCGCGGAGCCCACGGCGGCGGTGACGGGCGACCTCGTCGCCGCGGCGGACGGCCAGCGGCTGGTCGCCGATGCGGAGGGGCTGGCGATCGCCGCCAGAGGCAGGCGCGGCGGCTGGCTCGTCGCCTCCAGCCAGGGCGACAGCGCCTACGCGGTCTACCGCCTGCCGGACATCGCCTATGTCGGCCGCTTCCGCATCGGCCCGGGTGCGACGATCGGCGGCACCAGCGACACGGACGGCATCGAGATCGCCACCGCCCCGTTCGGCGGCGACAGGCGTGGCGGCATCATGATCGCGCAGGACGGCGACAACGCGCCCGCCGCGCAGAACTTCAAGATCGTGCGCTGGGCGGACATCAAGGCGGCGCTGCGGCTGCGATAGCCCACCCCGCCGGCGCCGCACCGCCGCCGCCGTCACACCGTCGCGTGCGCCACCGCATAATGGGTCATGCCCTGCGCCGCGAGGGCCTCGTCCAGCATCAGGATGGTTTCGAGCAGCGGCGCGTCCTCCCCGGTGAAATTGGCGAGAATGTCGTTCAACCCCTCATGGTACAGCACGCCGCCGGTGTTGCGCACGGCGACGGCGGGGAAGATGCGGGTGAGCGCGGGCAGGATCGCGCCGCTGTCCGCACATTCTGACGGGTCGAGCGCCACCAGCGCCTGCTCGTCCGGCCGCATCACCCGGCGCGGTATGGTGCCTAGCCGGCCGTCGCTCCAGCGGAAGAAGCGGTCGGGCAGGATGGCGCGCAGCCTGCTCCCCGCATCAAGCCAGGCGTCGGGATATTGCATGCGGGTGGGGCCGACGAAATCGTTCATGTAAAAGGTGCCGCCACCTTCCAGCGCGCGGCGGCTCCACGCGATCGCCTCGGCAGCGGAAGGCATGTGGTGCAGCGCGTTGTTCCAGTAGACCAGATCCACCGCGATCCGCGCGGCGAAGTCCACCATGTCATTGTGAAAGACGATCCGATCGGCCAGTTCGGCGTCGGCCGCCGCCCGCCGCCCCTGCGCCACCCGCACCTCCGAAATCTCGTGGATGTCGACCCGATCGACAAGGCCGCTCCGGACCAGCGCGATCTCCTTGGCGCCGGCGCCGGCGCCCACCGACACCGCCCGGCGGAAGCCGCCCGGCGACAGGCGTCGCAGCAGCGCGATATCGCCGTCCACCACGCCGGTGCCGGCGACGCCGCCGATCAGGCGGTTGACGTGCGCCACGATCGCAGGATGCAGCCACCAGCGTGTCGCCCCCACGGGCGCGGCCATCCTGTTCCAGTGGTCCGCACTCGTCCTCGTATCGTCCATGCGGCCAACCTCGCTCCGGTCCGGCCCGGTGGCGCAGCCTAGTCTCGGAACGATGACGGGATCGGGGCGCCCGCGCGCCGGCCTGTCAGAGGACGATGATGCCGTCCGCCAGCCACGGCTGCATCAGCACCTGATGCTCGGCGCTCTGCGAGAAGTTCAGCAGCAGGTCGCCGAGATCATGGTCCGCCCGCAGCTTGCTGGTCCACGCCGCGATGCCGGTCGGATCGCCATCGCGATCGAGCACGTTGCGGTAGAGCTGTTCGACGATGCCGCGCTCGTCCAGCCCGGCGATCTTGGCCTGGAACTCGGCCGAGGCGGCGAAGCCGTCGGCGATCGCATCGAGGCTGAGGGTGTGGGACTGCGCCGCCGCCACCCAGTTCGCCAGCCCGTCGCGATCCGGCAGGCGATCGGCGAAGGCGTCGTACAGCGAGCTGATCGCCGCATAGGTCTCGTCGTAGATGAAGAAGCCGGCATCGGTGCGCGCGTGGGTGACGGAGCGATATTCGGCGCTCTCCGAGAAGCCGACCACCACCTCGCCGCGCGTCAGGTGGCCGCTCTCCAGCGCGTTCATCCAATTGGCCTTGCCGTCCGGATCGGACGCCCGGCCGAGCGCGCCATTGTAGAGGAACTCGACGAAATCCGCCGTGCCGAGGCCCGCCGTCTTCGCCTGGAATTCCTGGCTGCCGGTGAAGCCGTTGGCCGCGGCGATCAGGCTTCCGCCGGCATCCAGCCCGTGCACCCAGGAGTTCAGCCCCATGCTGTCCGGATCGCGTTCCAGCACCAGATAATAGAGGCGGGCGATCTGGGCGGCGTGGCTGTCCGCATCGCTGGTCTGGTAGCCGTCGGCGAATTGCAGCGTCTCGATCGAATCCAGCGTGTCGACCCCGCCCTCCGGCCCGCCCGCCACCGTGCCGTGGCCGCCGGACATGCTCCGCTGATAGCTGCTCGCCAGCGCGGCATAGACGGCGGTATCGCTATCCTCGCCGCCGTACAGCAGGTCGGATCCGGGGCCGCCCACCAGCGTGTCGTTGCCGGTGTCGCCGAAGAGCATGTCGTCGCCCGCCGTGCCGACGAGATGGTCGTCCGCCAGCCGCAGCGAGACGCGGTAGCTGCCGATGCCGTGATCGGCCGACATGGCGGCGAGATAGAAGGTGCCGGACGTGGTGGGCGTGAAGGCGATGCGCGCATCCAGGCTGCCGCCATCGTCGTCGTTCACGGCCACCGCGGCCAACGTACCGTCGAGCAGCGCGAGCATCGGATCGGCGAGCGTCAGGCCGTCATCATGCGCGGCCCCGGCCATGTCGAACACATAATGCGTGCCCGCGGTCAGCTGCACGCGGATGGCATCGCGATCGTCGGCGGCGTCGATCATGCTCGTCATCGTGCCGTTCAGCGCCAGCGTGGCGCCGGTATCGGCGCCGCCGGCGATGTCGGGCTCGGCCGTGGCGCTGGTGACGAGATAGGAACCGGTGATGCCCGCATCATGGCCGGCGGCGCGCAGATAATAGGTGCCGCTGGCCTGTGGCGTCACGACGAGCGCGGCATCCTGCGTCGTCGCGCTCGCATCGTCGTTCGCGGCGATGGCGGTGCCGGCGGCATCGTAGACGGACAGTGTCGGATCGGCGAGGGTGCCGCCGCCGCCGTCGACGCCAGCGACCGTGAAGCGATAGGTGACGCCGCCGACCAGCGGGACGGCGAACCAGTCCTCGTCGCCGCCCACCTCGATCGTGCCGCGGGCAGACCCGTTCGGCGCCAATGCGGTGGCGGTGGCGGGCGACTGGCCGTGATCGTCGGCGACGATCGCGCTCTCGGCCATGCTCAGCCGGTAGGTGCCCGTGCCCGAAAAGGCCGACGCGGCGAGGTAGTAGGTGCCCGACGCCGCGGCGAGGAAGTCGATCCGCGAATCGAGCCCGTCATCGCCATCGTCGTTCGAGGCGATCACAATCATGTTCGCATCGAGCAGGGTCAAGGTCGGATCGGCGAGGGTGAGGCCGGTATCGTTCCACGATCCGCCCAGATCGAACCGATAGTGCGCGCCGGCCGCCAGATCGACCCGGACCAGATCGACGTCGCCGTCCGTCTCGATCTCGCTCTCGATCGCGGCCCCTGCCCGCAGCAGCGCCGTCGTCGACGAATCGTCAGCAATATCCACGAGTTGGGAACCTCTTGTCGGAGCGGGCGCGTGCCCTCCGATAAGCGGGTCGCTCATGCGATACGGTTTCGATCGATAGTGAATTGGCTCGTAACACTCTGGCGCAGCCGGACACGCGAAACGGTTAACATTTCGCGGCTGGATCGTTTACGATTCGGCGGCCAGCCCGAGCAGGTGCGGCGCCGAAGGGGACGAGAGGCAGATGACGGCAGCCGCGACGCAATCCCGCCGTCAGGAGAGCCCGGAGGAGCAGGCCGATATCGGCCTGCGTCTGTTCGAGCGGGGCGATCGGGCGGCGGCGATGCCGTGGATCGCGTCCGCCGCCGATGCCGGCGAGCCGCGCGCCTGCTACATGCTCGGCGTCGCCTGCTTCAACGGGGATCATGTGGAAGTGGATCCGGTCCGCGCGAAGGCGCTGCTGCGCCGTGCGGCGCTGGCCGGCATCGCCCCCGCCGCCGCCGCGCTGCGCGAGATCGAGCGGGCGGAGGCGCCGACGGAACCGGCGCGGGCCGATGCCCTGCTGTCCGACCAGGCGGTCGCGGCCAGCGTGCAGGCGCTGGCGATCCTGCCGGAAGTGCCCGCCGCCGCCATGCCCGGATCGCTGGAGGCGATGCTGGTGGAGATGCTGCTGCCGATGCTGCGCGCGCGGCTGGAAACCGCCCTGCCCGAGGCGTTCGCGCGGCTCGCCCGCGCCGCCGCCGCCGGTCTGCCGCCGCCTCAGCCCGGCCGCGCCAGCCCGCCGATATCATAGTCCAGCCGCCGCGCCGCGACGACCGCCAGGCTCGCCGTCTCATATTCCAGCCGCAGCCGGCTCGCCGCCTCCGCCCGCTTCGGCAGGCTGCGCAGATCGAAGGCGAGTCCCTCGCGCAGGATTTTAACGCCATCCACCCGCTCCGAAGGTGCGGCGGCGGCGCTGCGGGCGGGTTCCGCGCCGGGCGCCCGCTTCACCGGCGCGGCGATGTCGCCGGCACGGCCCATCGCGCGCAGCACGGCGGCACCGGCGGCATAGGTGCTGGTGCGGGCGGCGACGTGCGCGGCCTCGGCCTCGAACAGCTCCTGCTCGGCATCGAGCACGTCCAGCGTGTCGCGGAAGCCGGCCTTGCGCTCGATCCGCACGTCCTTCACCGCTTCGCGATCGGCGACGCGCGCGGCATCGGTGGCGGCGATCATCGCCCGCCCGGCGCGCATCCGGCTGAACGAGGTGCGCACCTGCGAGACGATCGCGCGCTCCGTGCCGATCACGTCCTCGCGCGCCGCCTGCCGCAGCGCGCCCGCCTGCCGCGCCGCCGCGCCCACGCGGCCGCCCTGGAACAGCGGCACCCGCAGCACCAGGCCGATCCGTGCATCGACATGGTCGCCGCGCACGTTGCCCGTTGCGTTGCCATAGTCCACCGATCCGGCGAAGCCGAGGCTGGGCAGTCGATTGGCCCGCGCCGCGGCGTAGGCGCGGTCGGCCGCCTGCGCGGTGGCCCGCGCCTCAGCCATCTCCGGCCCGTAGGCGATCGCGATGTCCACCGCCTCGTCCGGCGCGGCGGGCAGATCGGGCAGCGGCGGCGGCTCCTCCAGCGAGGCGGGCAGGTGGCCGACGACGCGCCGATAGGCCTCCTGCGCGGCCACCCCGTCCGCCTCTGCCAGGGCCAGCTGCGCCTCCGCCCCGGCGAGCCGCGCCCGCGCCTGCTGCACGTCCGTGCGGCTGGCCTCGGCGTGCCGCTTCAGGGAGACGGTGGTGGCCAGCTCGTCCCGCAGCACCGTGACCAGCCCTTGGCGCAGCTCGACAAGCCGCCGGCGCTGCATCGCGTCCAGATAGGCGCGCACCACCTCCAGGATCAGGTCGCCTTCCTCGCCGCGCAGGCGCTCGGCCCGCGCCTCCGTCCGCAGCGCGGCGGCGCGCACGGCCTCGCGCACGCGCCCGCCCTGGAAGATCGGCACCGCCACGTCCAAGCCGCCGGTGCGGATCAGCCGGGGATCGGAGAAGGCGTTGCGGTTGCCGATCGAACGCTCGCTCCGCGCCGCGAGGGAGAGGCTCGGCTGGCCGGCCGCCCGGGCGATATCCTCCCGCGCGGCGACGGCGAGGAAATCGGCCCGCGCGCCGCGCAGCACCGGATTGCTGTCGAGCGCCTGCGCCAGCGCCTCGGGCAGGCTCTCCGCCCGCACGCTCCATGCCGGGCCCACGCCGAAGGCGACCGTGCCGATCGCTCTCAGAACGAGCCGCTGGGTGGCGATCGAGGAGGCGGCGGGCGACTTCCGGATCATGGACCGACCGGGGTAGCCCCGGCGAGGAACCGGCGCTGTCGCGCCCTACCCCCCTGCGCCCGCCCGCCGGCCGGAATCCGGGATCGTTCCGCGACGGCGAAGCTCGACATAGGGCTGGATCATTCCCGGATGAACGGCGCCGGCCGCGGCGAACACAATATGCTTAATCGTGATATCAGCACAGATCGCCGCAGGCCAGCCCGCCGCCGCGACCGCCACGAAAGTCGAGTCGCGGCCCGTTTCCGGCATCGCCGCGTCGGCCCGATCGCGCCCGTCAGGCGACGAGCAGGCATCCCTCCAGGCCGAGCAGATGCGCCTTGGCCGACAGCCCGCCGGCGAAGCCGGTCAACCGGCCGTCCGCGCCGATCACGCGGTGGCAGGGCGCGATGATCGAGATGGGGTTGCGGCCGTTGGCGGCGCCCACCGCGCGGACGGCGGCGGGGCGGCCGACGGCGCGGGCGATCTGGGCGTAGCTGCGCGTCTCGCCGAACGGGATGGCGAGCAGCGCCGACCACACCTGCTTCTGGAAAGCGGTGCCGCGAAAATCGAGCGGCACGGCGAACGCCCGCCGCTCGCCGGCGAAGTAGGCGGCGAGCTGCCGCGCCGTCTCGACCAGGATCGGGTGGGTGGCGTCCTCGATGCAGGGCGGCAGGGGCACCCGCCGCGGATCGTCATTCTCCCACAGGATGGCGGCGAGCCCCGCATCGCCGGCGACGAGCGTCAGCGCGCCGACAGGCGAGGGCGTGGTGGTGAAGGCAAGATGCATCTGTCGTCTCCTCGATCGACAGCCCTGTGGCAGCCGGCGACCGGCGGCGCGCCCCGATCCTTGCTCCGGAATCCGAGAAAGGATCAGGGTGAGGCCGGCCGGCGGCTTACGCGTCGTCGCGCCATGATAGCCATCGTGCATTATCGCGCCAGACGTTGGTGCGGCCCGCCTTGGTCTTCGCGGACGAAAGCCGGCGTTCGGCTCAGAAGGTGACGACCACGCTCACGCTGTCCGTATATTGCCCGGCCGGCGGGGTCTGCTGGGCCGGGTTGATCCGGGCGACATAGGGGATCATCTGCGTGGCGGTGATCGCGCCGGTGCCGGTGGCGGCCGCCACCAGCGGGTTCAGCTGATCCCACACGGTCGTACCGTCCGCCCGGTAGATGTTATATTGCAGCACGTTGCCGGCGGCGTCCTTCATCGCCCGCCACGGTCGCGACACGTTGGCGACGCCGCTGGTGAATGCCACGTTGAATGCCGATCCCTTCGTGCAGTCGACCGCCACCGCCTGCGTCACGCCGCTGAATTGCGAGACGAGCGGCGCGGTGCCGAAGCTCACCGCCGGCGCGCTGATGCGACAGTCCCGGCTCACCGTCAGCTGCACCGTCATCGTCGTGGTGCCCGTGCCGATCTCGCCCAGCACGCACACCCCGCCCACGCCGACGCCGTGGCAGATGTCCCACGCCCAGTTCACCTGCACGGTATCGGTGTAGACGCCGGCCGAGATGTTCGGCGATTCGGCGATCGCGGCGTAGATCGGCGGGGCGAACGAGCCGCCGTTCAGGATGCCCAGCAGCGAGAGCAGCGTGGGGTTCATGTAATCCACCGTCGCGCCGCCGTTGAAGGTGGTGGTGCCGGCGGCATCGGCCGACAGCCGGTAGCCGATCGTGTCGCCGCTCGCGTTCCGCAGCTTGAAGCCGTTGGTGCTCGTCATCGTCGCGCGGGCGTAGTTGCTCGCGACGATGCTGATGATCGATCCGTTGCAGGCGAAGGACTGCGGCGCCGTGATCGTCGCGATCGATCCCGAGCGGACATCGTAGGAGGATGCCGGCGCGAAGATGGCCGTGGTGGCCGAGGCGAGCGTGCAGGCGGCCTGCGCCGGCCCGGCCAGCAGCAGGCCGGCGAGCACGGCCAGCAGGCGGAGGATCACCGGCATCGCACCACCCCTAGATCCTGCAGCAACGTGGGATTGGCGGGCACGTCGACATGCGCGCGGCACCGGCCGGCCGGGCCGTTCAGCGCGAGATCGGCCGTGCCGGTGACATCCTCCAGCATCACCACGCCATCCCAGCCCACCACGGTGCGCCGCCCGTCCGGCAGGCTGACGCCGGTGCCCGGCGGCAGCGGCGCGCCGGCGGCGTCGACCAGGCGGGCGGTGGTGGTGGTCGTCTTCGTCACGGTCATGCGGATCACGGCGCCGGCGCCCTCGCGCAGCGATGCCCGCGTCTCCACCAGCCGCGCCTGCGCGCCCACCGGCAGATCGAGCGCGTCGATGGCGAAGCGGCCCGGATGATAGGCGGTCACGCGCGGCACGAACAGCCGTCCGCTGCCGCCTGTCCTGCCGATCAACTGGTTCTCGTAGAGCACCTTGACCTTGGGCGTGCCGGTCGAGACGACGGCAAAGGCATCGGGCAGCGCGTTCGCCAGGAAGATGCCGCCGTCCAGCATCGCCACCGATCCGCTCGCCCCGATCCAGGTGGAGCTGCCGCCCGGCGCGCGGGCGTAGCCGGCCTCCAGCTGGTGGCTCTGCGCGCGCCAGATGCCGCTCGCCTGGCCGGCGAACGTGCCCCGCCCGTCCACCGCGGCATCGGCCGAGAGGCCGAGCCCGCCTTCCGTAGGCACGGATCGCGACACGTTCACCTGGCCGCGCAGAACGCCGCCCGGCTGGCGGCTGAGCCCGGCGCCGGCCGTGCCGTTGCGCCCGAACGGCAGCACCAGGCGCAGCTGGGCGCTGGCGGAGCGGGCGTCGAAATCATAGTCGACCGCGCCGAAGACCGAGAGGCGCCGGCCCACCGGCATCGACAGCGAGGTGGAGGCGAGCCGGGCGCGGCGCCCGTCGCGCGTGCGGCTGTCGATATAGGCCAAGCCGACGCTGCCGATGCCGCCCAGCACCAGGCTGCCGCTGACGCGATCGATCCGCATGCGGCCGCGCCATGTCCTCAGATCGAAGCTGGCGACATCGGCGAAGGCGCCGCTGCGCTGGATATGCTCCACTCCGACGCTGAAGCGACGGCTGGCATAGGCGTAGCCGACCGCCAGCTGCGTGCCCGTCATGCCCTGCCGCCGGCTGACCGCGAGCGAGCCGTGCACCGCCCCCCACAGGCCCGGAGACCAGGCCGCGCCCAACCCGCCCTCGACCATCCCGCCGGCCGTCTCGCCATGCGCCTCGATCGTCAGCCGGGGGGTGGCGCCGTGGCGCAGCGAGGCGGATGCGAGGAGGCGGCCGTAATCGAAAGCGCGAACGCCGTAGCCACGCCTGAGCGCGCCCGCCTCCACCGAGAAGTCGGTGAGGCCCGGGCGCAGCAGCTCGGGCGCCACGTAGAAGGGGATGACGGTGGCGATCTGGCGGCCGACGGCGTCGGTCGTCACGATGCGCGCCTCGCCCGCGCCGTTCACCACCGGCACGCTATCCAGCACGAAGCGGCCGGGCGCGACGTCCACCTGCTGCTGCTGGCGATAGCCGTTGACGAACAGGTCGACGCCCGAGGGCACCGTCGCCTGGCCGGCGAAGCTCGGCAGCGGCACGGTGATGAGGTCCGGCCGCACGCGGAAGTTGCGCGCCAGCTGCAGGCCGCCCACCCGCGCCGCCGTGGTCCACGGCAGCGCCTGGGTGATGAGGTCGCCGGCGGTGAAGGCCAGCGCGCGCGCCTCGTCCACCTGGCGGAAGCGCGTGTCGAAGCGGACATAGCCGTTGCGGCCGAGCGCGCCGACCCGCACGACGCCGGTGTTCGAGAGGCTGCCGAGCCGGCCGAACAGGCGCTGCTCGGTCCACAGCGAGGCGGTGGTCCGGCCGCCGCTGCGCTGCACGTAGAGATCGTAGTTCAGGATCGCGCCGGTATCGACGATCGTGGTCGCCGCCTCGCGCGGCGGCTCGGCGATGTGGCGGGTCGGCAGCAGGGCGGCCGGCACGTCCAGCAGCACGCGCTGGCCGGGCGCATCGTAGGTGGCCGTGAAATCGGTGCGGGCGGCGAGATCGATCCGCCCGGCCCCCGTCACCGCCACGCCCGCGTCGCGCAGCGCCTGCGGCTCGATCCACAGATGCGCGCCATCCTGCACCACGTTGGCGAGCGCGCCGTGCGCCTGCCGGTTCACGACGAGCTCGACGAAGAGCGAGGCGGGGCCGGCGACATCACCGGAGACCGGGATCGCCGGCGCGGCCAGAGCCGGCGCCGCGAAACAGACCGCGAGCGCGACGAGGAGAGCGCGAAGGCGCATGGCGATCGCGTGGCCGCGTCCGCTCAGAAGGTGGGGGCGAGGGTGGTGTCACGGCCGTTCACGCCCACCAGCACCGAACCGGCGCCGCCGCCGGCCGGCAGGGGCACGTGGAACGTGGCGCCGGGCAGCACATAGCCGGCCAGCCCCGCCTTGACGACGCTCTCGCGGCCGTTCGCGACGAGCCGCAAGTCCGTCAGCCGCGCGTGCATCGTGCCGGCATTGGCGATGGCGAGCATCTGGCCGGCCGCGCTCGGCACCACCCGCACGCTGAGCTTGGCCGTCGTTCCCTCCGCCTTGCCGGCATAGGTGAACAGAGGGATCGAATAGCGCATCTGCACGGCCAGGCGGGCGGTCGGCGCGGCGCTGCCATCCGCCGGCGGCGGCGCGGGCAGCTCGTCGATGAACAGGCGGTAGGATCGCTCGGGCACGCCGCCATCGACGGTGCGGCGGATCACCCGCACCAGCTGGCGCTGGCCGGGCGCGACCTGGGTGATCGGCGGGCTGGCGACAACCTCGTCCTGCGGCTCCAGCACGTCCTCGCCCTGAGGCTGCGACCAGCGCAGCGAGCGGACCTGCAGCGTCACCGGCTGATCGCCCTTATTCTCCAGCCACAGGGCGGTCGCCTGCTCCGTACCGGCGATGGTGGGATCCACCGGCCAGATCACGACGGCGCCGGCGAAGGCCGCATCGGGCCGGGCGACGCCGGCAAGGGCGAGGGCGAAGGCGAGAGGGGGAACGAGGCGGTTCATCGATCACTCCGGAATGCAGGGGCGCGTCACCAGCTGAGCGTGACGCGGACCGTATCGGCATAGGCGCCGGCGGCCATCGGACGGGCGAGCAGCGCCCGTCCGCGGATTGGCAGCACCCGCTTGGTGGCGCCGGGGGTGAAGGCCAGCGGCACGCTCTGCGTCGTCCACACCGTGGCGCCGTTGTCGAGCAGCAGCTGGTAGGGGATCGGCGTGCCGCCGGTGCCCGTCGTCGCCAGCCGGCGCACGCCGTTCGCGGCATTGCCGCCGGTATCGGCCGAGAGGCTGGCGGTGATGCCGGGCGTGCACTCGATCGAGATGCCGGCCGCCGCGCTGGAGGCGAGGTTCGCCTCCACATTGCCCTGCGCCACGCCGGAGACGGTGCCGAAATCGATCGTGCCCCACTGGCCGCCGGCGGCGGTAGCGATCACGCACCCGCTGGCGATCCGGGCCGAGACCTGGAAGGACTGGCTGGTCTCGGCCGCGGCCGGCGCGCCTGCGAGCAGGACGGCGAGGCAGAGAATCCGGCGCATCGCGGTCGACCCTTCGCGCCCGTTCACCAGGCCAGCGTCACCTGGACGGTATCGGCATAGCTGCCGGCCGACAGCACCGCGCCGCCGCTGTTGACCCGCGCGAAGATCGGCACGCTGATCGCCGAGGTGGTGGCGGTGCCGAGCGCCAGCTGCTGGCCGATCGTGATCTCGCTGGTGCGCGCCGCATCCGAGAAGAGGCGGTAGGGGACGGTATGGCCGTTCGAGGCGAGGTAGCGCTTGCCGGCGGCGTCGTTCGCGCCCGAGCCGATCGTGAGCGACGGCGTGACGCCGGGCGAGCACAGCACCTGCAGCGTGCCGAGCGCGCCGACGAGCTGGCCGTCGACATTGCCGAAGATGCCCGGCTGATCGGCGAACTGGATCGTGCCTAGCGCGCCGACGTTGGACTGGACGGCGGTGGCGCCGTTCACCACGCAGGCGTTGGTCACGTTCAGCGCGACGGCGATCGTGCCGCTGCTGCTGTCGGCGAGGGCCGGGTTCGCGAACATGCCCATCGCCGTAATCGCGGCGAACAGCGCGGGGCGGATCGAAGTAGAAGCAAAGTCGAGCATGAGTGTCATCCCTGGTTGCTGGGCGCACCCCGCCTTATCGGGGTAAAGGCTTTGTTACCGGCGAGCATGGCCCGATCCGCCATCCGACCAGAGTCTAACGGTCGAAGATGTTTCTCACTTGCAGTTCGGAGGCGTAACGGCCGCGACGATCCTGTTCGTCTCCATTACAATATGTTACGGATCGAGGATCGATCAGGTGGGCTGACACGCACAACTGATCGAGTACCCGACCCCTATTCTACAAGTAGAAAACGACATTTCCGTAGCGGAATGGCGGGTTCGTCGACCTCACCCGGTCGGGTGATGTGGGGCTCTGGCGGCTCCGCTATCCGCCCGGCGAGACGGGCGGCACGTCGCGACCCCGGGCCGCTCCGTCTCACCAATCGGCATGACCGCACGAATCGTGCAGACGTGACGGATTTCATCGAGTCGGCACGGCGATCTACTCACGTGGCCGAGGTCAGCGCCGGCCCTTCAGTTCGCTGCCGGTCAAGCGAACCACATGGATCACGTTGGTGGAGCCCGGCGTGCCGAACGGAACGCCCGCCATCACGATGATGCGATCGCCCGCCTTCGCCATGTTGTGGCGCAGCGCCATGCGCTTGGCCTTGCCGACCATCTCCTCGAAACTGTCCACGTCGCGCGTGTGGACGGCGTGGCTGCCCCACAGCAGGCCCATCCGCCTCGCCGTCTCCAGCTTGGGGGTGAGCACCAGCAGCGGCACCGCCGGCCGCTCGCGCGAGATGCGCCGGGCGGTGGAGCCGGACATCGTGAAGCAGATGATGGCCGCCGCCGATACGGTGCGCGCGATCGATTCCGCCGCCTCGGCCAGTGCGTCGGCGGTGGTCGCATCCGGCCGCGTCTGGGTGAAGTGGATGCGCGCGCCGTAGCTGGGGTCCGCCTCCACCGAGATGGCGATGCGGTCCATCATGGCGACCGATTCCTCCGGCCAGCTGCCGGCGGCCGACTCCGCCGAGAGCATCACCGCATCGGCGCCGTCGTAGATCGCCGTCGCCACGTCCGACACCTCGGCGCGGGTCGGGCTGGGGGAAAGGATCATCGATTCCAGCATCTGCGTGGCCACCACCACCGGCCGGCCCATCCGCCGCGCCATCTCGATGATCTGCTTCTGCACCGGCGGCACCTTCTCGGGCGGGCATTCCACGCCGAGATCGCCGCGCGCCACCATCACCGCGTCGGCCAGTTCGAGGATGCCCTCCAGCCGCTCCACCGCCGCCGGCTTCTCGATCTTGGCGAGCAGCGCGGCCTTGCCGCCGATCAGCCGGCGCGCCTCCGCCACGTCCTCCGGCCGCTGCACGAAGGAGAGGGCGATCCAGTCCGCCCCCTGCTCCAGCGCGAAGGCCAGGTCGGCGCGGTCCTTCTCGGTCAGCGCGGGCAGCGGCACCACCACGTCCGGCACGTTGACGCCCTTGCGGTTCGACAGGGCGCCGCCGACCTCCACCAGCGTATCGATCCGGTCCGCTGTCACGGCGGTGACGCGCAACACCAGCTTGCCGTCGTCCAGCAGCAGCCGGGTGCCCGGCTCCAGCGCCTCGTATATCTCGCGGTGCGGCAGCTCCACCCGGCCGGCGTCGCCGGGGGCCGTCGATCGGTCCAGGACGAACGGCTCGCCCGGCTTCAGCGTCACCATGCCGTCCGCGAAGGTGCCGACGCGCAGCTTCGGCCCCTGCAGATCGAACAGGATGGTGGTGACGCGGCCGAGCTCCTTGTCCAGCGCGCGGATCGCCGCAACCAGCGCCGCCTTGTCGGCGTGGCCGCCGTGGCTCATGTTGATGCGAAAGGCATCGGCGCCGGCGAGGAACAGCTTGCGGATCATCTCCGGCGCGGCGCTGGCCGGGCCGAGCGTGGCCAGCACGCGGACCTTCCGAGCGCGAGGGGCGATCTGGATCATCAAGGGCGTCCCATGATTGCGGAAAGTCGGCGGCCCTGCCTTAGCCGCTCGGGCGACCGCAGGGCAACCGCGCGCAGGGCGATCCGCCGCCCGCCGATCGGTTGCGAAAACCGCCACTTGGCGCTAAGGCGACGCGATTTTTTGCGATTCCTCTCAAACAAAGAGATTTGATGGCCAAGGAAGAACTGCTCGAAATGCGCGGGAGCGTGGTGGAATTGCTGCCCAACGCGATGTTCCGCGTGCGTCTCGAGAACGATCACGAAATCCTCGGCCACACGGCCGGCAAGATGCGCAAGAATCGCATCCGCGTGCTCGTCGGCGACGAGGTGCTCGTCGAGCTGACGCCCTACGATCTGACCAAGGGCCGCATCACCTATCGCTTCAAGTGATCGGCCGCCGCCCATGACCGGCCATCGCCGGTGAGCGGCCCCTGGGCCACGCGCCTAGTCCTCGCCTCCGCCTCGCCGCGCCGGCTCGATCTGCTGGCGCGGATCGGGATCGCTCCCGATCTGGTCGATCCCGCCGACATAGACGAGACGCCCGCCCGCGCCGAGGCGCCGATCGCCCACGCCCGCCGCCTGGCCGCCGCCAAGGCCGCCGCCGCCGCCGCGCGGCACCCCGACGCGGCGGTGCTGGCGGCCGACACGGTCGTCGCCGCCGGCACCCGCATCCTGCCGAAGGCCGAGGACGAGGCGACCGCGCGGGCGTGCCTCTCCCTGCTCTCCGGCCGGCGGCACCGCGTCCACACCGCCGTCAGCCTCGTCGTGCCGGGCGCCGCCGCGCGGCATCGCCTGTCGACCAGCATCGTGGCGTTCAAGGCGCTGACAGCACGCGAGATCGACGCCTATGTCGCCGCCGGCGAGTGGCGCGGCAAGGCCGGCGGCTACGCCATCCAGGGCAGTGCCGAGGGCTGGGTGCGGTTCCTCTCGGGCAGCCACTCGGGCGTGGTGGGCCTGCCGCTGTTCGAGACGCGGGCGCTGCTCGCCTCCGCCGGGATCGCGCTTGGCTGAGTGGCTCTACGAGGCCGGCATCGGCGAGGTGCGGGCGGCGCTGGTGGAGCGCGGCGTCATCCTGGAGGCGCTGATCGAGATCGAGGGCGGCGGGCCGCGGGCCGGCGCGATCGTGCCCGCGCGGCTGGCGAAGGTGCTGGTGCCGGGCCGCCGCGCCATCGTGCGGCTGGAGGACGGCGCGGAAGCGCTGCTCGAACCGATCCCGGCGGGGACGAGCGAGGGGCGCGACCTGCTCGTCGAGATCGTGCGCGAGGCGATCGGCGAGCCCGGCCGGCCGAAGCGGGCGAAGGCGCGCCCGGCCGCCGCCGATGCCGTCGCGCGCCCGGGGCTGCGCCTGCGCGACCGGCTGGGCCGCGACGTGACCACGCTCGATCCGCACGTGCCCGACCGGCTGGAGGAAGCCGGCTGGTCCGAGCTGCTGGAGGAGGCGGCTGGCGGCGAGATCGCGTTCGCCGGCGGCGGCCTACGCCTGTCATTGACGCCGGCGATGACGCTGTTCGACGTGGACGGCACGCTGCCTGTGGCCGAGCTCGCCATCGCCGGCGCCGCCGCCGCCGCGCGGGCGATCCGGCGGATGGATATCGGCGGATCGATCGGCATCGATCTGCCGACCGTCGAGAGCAGGGCCGCGCGGCAGGCCGCCGCCGCCGCCTTCGACGCGCACCTGCCGCAGCCCTTCGAGCGGACCGCCGTCAACGGCTTCGGCTTCCTCCAGGCGGTGCGCCGACGCACCCGCCCGTCGCTGCCCGAACTGCTGCGCGACGATCCGGCCGGCACCGCCGCCCGCGCGCTGCTGCGCCGGGCCGAGCGGGTGCGCGGCGCCGGCACCCGCACGATCCACGCCGCGCCGGCGATCGTGGCCGCGATCGAGCGTCGGTCGGACTGGCTGGAGCAATTGCGCAGGCGAACGGGATCGCCGCTCGCCTTGCGGGCCGATCCCGCGCTCGCCATATCGGCCGGGCATGTCCAGGCCGACCACCCCCTCCGCTGACCGATCCGCGCGCGGCCGCTGCGCCGTGTGCGGCAAGCCCGCCCAGCCCGCATTCACGCCGTTCTGCAGCCAGGGCTGCCGCGACCGCGACCTGCTCCAGTGGCTCGGCGAAGGCTATCGCGTGCCGGGTCGCGCGTTCGACGACGAGGACGCAGAAAAGCCCCGAACCGGGGTGGACAGCGAACGCGACCCGCCTCTATAGGCGCACCTCCGACGCTGTCTGTGCCCAGGTAGCTCAGTTGGTAGAGCACGTGACTGAAAATCACGGTGTCGGCGGTTCGATCCCGTCCCTGGGCACCATCCGGCACCGCCGCTTCGCGCGGATAGCCAGGCGTCTTTCCTCATTTCCGGCGCGCGACCGCCGGCACGCGTCAGGCGCGTGCCGGCCAGATCACGCGGTGCCGCGTCCGATGCCGGTGTAGGTGAAGCCGGCGGCGGCCATTTCGGACGGCCGGTAGATGTTGCGCAGGTCGACCACCACCGGCTCGGCCATCGTCGCCTTCAGGCGCTTGAGGTCGAGCGCGCGGAACTGGTCCCATTCGGTCAGGATGGCGAGCACGGCCGCGCCATCCGCCGCCTCATACGGCCCCTCGCAGAAGGTGATGCCGGAGAGCAGATGCTCCGCCTCCTTGCGGCCTTCGGGATCGAAGGCGTGGACGGTGGCGCCCATGCCGACAAGCGCGGGCACGATGTCGAGGCTCGGCGCATCGCGCATGTCGTCGGTGTTCGGCTTGAAGGTGAGGCCCAGCACCGCGACCTTCTTGCCCTTCAGGTCGCCGCCGGCGGCGGCGGCGATACGCTCCGCCATGGCCTTCTTGCGATCGCCGTTGATCGCCACCGTCGTCTCGATCAGGCGCGTGGGCCGGCCGGCCTCCTGCGCGGTGCGGGTCAGCGCCAGCGTGTCCTTGGGGAAGCAGGAGCCGCCATAGCCGGGGCCGGCGTGGAGGAACTTGCCGCCGATGCGCTTGTCCAGCCCGATGCCGCGCGCCACCTGCTGCACGTCCGCGCCCACCACCTCGCACAGATCCGCCATCTCGTTGATGAAGGTGATCTTCATCGCCAGGAAGGCGTTCGCGGCATATTTGATGAGCTCGCTGGTGCGGCGGCCGGTGTAGAGGATCGGCGATTCATTGAGGTTCAGCGGGCGGTAGATCTCGTTCATCACGGCCTTGGCGCGCTCGTCCTCCACGCCCAGCACAACGCGGTCCGGCCGCTTGAAATCCTCGATCGCGGCGCCCTCGCGCAGGAACTCGGGATTGGAGACGACGGCGAACTCGGCCTCCGGCGCCACCCGGCGGATGATAGCCTCCACCTCGTCGCCGGTGCCGACCGGCACGGTCGACTTGTTTACGATCACGGTGAAGCCGGTGATGTAGCGGGCGATCTCCTCGGCCGCGGCGTGGACGTAGGACATGTCGGCATGGCCGTCGCCGCGCCGCGAGGGCGTGCCGACGGCGATGAACACGGCGTCCGCCGCGCGCACCGACTCGGCGATCTCCACCGAGAAGGACAGCCGCTTCTGCGCCACGTTCTTGGCGACCAGCGCGTCCAGCCCGGGCTCGTAGATCGGCATGATGCCCTGGTTCAGCCGCTCGATCTTGTCCTGCGCCTTGTCGACGCAGGTCACGTCGTGGCCGAAATCGGCGAAGCACGCGCCAGAGACGAGGCCGACATAGCCCGATCCGATCATGACAATCCGCATATGATCCTCTTTCCTTGGCACCCACGCCGCGCGGGCCGGAGACGGCGCCTGTGTATCGGCTCGGCAGTTTACATTCCATATCTTCATTGCGGTGCGATCATGGCTGGCCGAAAGCGGCACACACCGCCATGGACGAGCCGCGGTTTTTCGCGGGTCGGCCGCCACCACGAGGGATCCTGACCAATGCTGCGGCGCAACCAAGGCCGCTCCTTTGCACCGGAGCGGACTGAATCTTGCGAGACCGACGCATGATCGCGGCCGCCGCCACGGCAAGCGCCTTCCTCTGCGCGACGCTGCTGCTGCTGATGCTGGGCGGCGGCGGGAGCGCGGCGCTGGACGTGTTGGCCACACTGGCGCCGCTGTTCGGGGTGGCGCTGATCGCCAGCGGCGGGCTGGCCTATCGCGTGGCGCCGGCCGGCAGCCGTCGGCGCAGGCTGGTCGCGATCGTCACGCTGGCCGGGATCGCGGCCGCCGCGTCACGCATCGCGCCTGAATATCTGCGGCCGGTTCCAAGCGCCGCCGCCGACAGGCGGAACGAATTGCGGGTGCTCAGCTTCAACGTGTGGCGCGACAATGCCGCGCCGCGCGAGACGCTGCGGGCGATCGCGGCGGCGAACGCCGACGTCGTGCTGATCCAGGAGGCGGACGGCGCAGTCGGCGCGCGGCTGGAGGCGTTGCGCGGCCTCTATCCGTTCCAGTCGCCATGCTGGCGGCGCTGCGGCGAGGTGATCCTCTCGAAGCGGCCGTTCACCGACACGGCCTTCCGCGTGCGCGACGATGCCGGCCGCGGGATCGCGCCCACCCTGGTGGTGGCGCACACCACAGCGCCGGACGGCGGGCCGCTGACGCTTGCCACCCTGCATTATACCTGGCCGCTGCCGGGCTTCGGACAGGAGCGACAGCGCAGACAGCTGGTGAAGGGTCTGCGCTTCGTCGACAAGCACGATCTGGTCCTCGGCGGCGACATGAACCTCACGCCGTGGTCGGTGGCGATGGCGCGGCAGGACGCGGCGGTGGCGCCGCTGACGCGGCTGACGCAGGGGCTGTTCTCCTGGCCGTCCTATCGGGCTGGCGGCTGGCGCACCCTGCTGCCGCCGATCCTGCCCATCGACCAGATCTATGCCGGGCCGGGCTGGGCGAGGGTGCGGGCGGAGCGGCTGGCGGCAACCGCATCGGATCATTACCCGCTGCTCATGACGCTCGTCCGTCGTCCGCCGCGGTGACACGCGCGGGGGCGATAGACCGGCGCCGCCCGCGCCAGGAGCCGTGTCAGCGCGTCGGCAGGACGGGTTTCAGCACGAGGAAGATGTAGGCGAGGCTGGCGACCAGCACGGCGACCGCGAAGACGTCATGACCGTTATTGCCAAGCCAGTTGCACACCGCGCAGCCGATCGACGGCGGCGCATAGTGCCAGATCGTATCGACCTGCTCGTCGGCGGTGGAACGCTGGAGGAAGAGGACGACCAGTCCCGAGAAGACAAGAAGCGAAATCCAGTCATAGACAGTTTCCATCATCGTCCCCGAACACAGGATGCCGAAACCGGCGGTGCAACGCCCCGCCTCGTCCCTCTGCAAACGAAAGAAGCCGCCACGCGTCCCGGCCCGTCTAGCCCGCTCTCCGCCGACGCGCAAATGGTCCGGATCGGTGCGAGTGACGCGCTACCCGCCACTACCATGTGCGGCGGCTACCTCAGCCAGATCATAAACGCCGACAATCGTTCGTGTTGATCCCAGATGTCACATGCGCGTCGCCGGCGCCGATCTTCGCATTCCGATCGACCGCTCAGCCGTAGGTCCGCATCTCGGGCACCGGGCGCTTGGTGGAATAGGGCACCTGCCCGTCCGGGTCGGGCCAGCCGAAGCCGATCAGCATCACCACCCGCTCGTCCTCGGCCAGGTTCAGCGCCGCGCGCATCCGGCTCTCGTGCGGCTCCTGATCGGGCCAGTTGATCGGCACGGAGGAGAGACCCAGAGTCTCCAGCGCGAGCATGAAGCTCATCGCCGCCAGCGATCCGTCTATGTAGATCACGTGGCGGTCGCGCTCATAGGGGTAGGCGCGCAGCTGGCCGACCACCACCGCCACCGCCGGCAACTGCTGCGAGAAGCCGCGCGTGCCCATCGGAATGGCCGCGACCTCCGCCGCGCGCGCGGGATCGTCGAAGATGCGGAACATGAAGGGCTGGCGGTTGCACGCGCTGGGCGCCTGCCCGGCGGCGGCCAGCGCGCGATCGACCAGATCGCGCGGCACCGGCCGATCAAGATACCAGCGCACAGACCGGCGGCGGCGGGTGAGCGCCATGAATGCGTCGAAAGCGACGGGCGCGGGGCCCGAGAGATCGCGCGCATAGGGCACCGAGCGCGCCTCCATCGCCGGCGCGCGCATCGCCTTCTCCACCGCGACGAAGCGGGCGTAGGCGCCGGCCACTTTAGGGTCGGCCGTATCGACGACGGCGAAATAGTCGGTCAGCACATCGTCCGCCCATACGAGCTCGCTGTTCCACTCGCCCGCCGCCGCCGTCATCGCGCGATCGAAGGTCGCGACCGTCTCGTCGATGAAGTCGGTGGCGAAGACGGGTCGCCGGGGGCGCATGATGAGCCCCTTCTCCAGCCTGTGGATGTTGCGCCGGAGGAGGAAGTAGCTGGAAGCGCCACTCTTGTGGTCCGCCGCATAGCGCAACTGCCCTGCGGCCACCGCCCGCGACTCCCGCAGCAGCTCGTGGTTCGCGAAGGCGTAGTAAGCGGCGGCGGCGAAGCGGTTGGCGACGGCGCGGCGCAGCAGGAAATCCCGCACCGAGCGCTGGGTGCCGCGAATGCGCGATCGCACCATCTCCCGCTGGCGCGACGGCAGCAGCCGCGCGATCCGCCGCAGCGCGCTCACCGCGCCGCTCCGGCGAACGACGCGGCCGCGCCGCGCACCGCCTGGTCGACCGGCAGCAGGCGCCAGTAGCGATAGCTGCGTGCCCGCTGCGTCACCGGATCGGGCGAGTAGAGCGAGAAGCTGCCGTCCGGCCCGGCGGTGAAGCGCAACTGCGCCTCGGCCAAAGCCAGATCGGCGGATGCCGGATCGCCGAACGTCTGGCGGAAGAAAGCGAGGTCGGCCGCCGCCGTCTCGGTGCCAGAGGGAAGGCCATCCGCCCACATCGCCGTCGTCAGCCTCTTGGCCACCTGTGCGCCATCGACGAACGCCACTGCGCGCAGCCAGTCGGCGCGTCCCTCCAGATGCAGCGGCAGGCCGGTGCTCGCGAGGAGTGCGAAGGCGTACATGTTATAGAGGTGATAGTTGGCCTCCTTGCTCGCGAGGGCGCGCGCGTGCGCCGGCTCGCGCAAACGCCGCTTGGCCTGCCGGGCGAGACCGCCGGACTCGAGCAGCATGTGCGCAATCCGTCCGTCGTCCCTGATGCGAAGGCTCGTGCGCAGCCCCGCGACGAAACGGTCGAGATCGGGCCGGAGCGAAGGTTCGTGCATCGCGAACAGGGCGATCGTCGCGGCGAAGTATAGCTGATGGTTGAACGTGTCGTCGGGCGTCAGATACTTGCCGGATGGCGTCACCCGATCCCATCCCTGCCATGCCGGGTTGAAGCGATGGCGTTGGATCAGATCGATTCCCGCCTGCCACGCCTCCGGCCGGCCGAGCACGACGGCGGCATAGAACAGCGCCTCGACGACATGCGCCTGACCGAGCACGCCGTTCGTGACGTCCTTGCCCGGCGCGTGGCGCACCGGCACGCCGCCCGGAACCTGATCGACGCAAGCGAGCAGGAATGCTAACGCGCGCTCGGCATTGGCGCGGAACGATGCCTCGCCGCTCGCATGATGCGCGAGGCAGAAGCTCAGCAGCCAGTGCGCGCTGTTGCGTACGGGCGTTTCGGGATGGCCATAGGCACCGTTGCGACCGGGCAGCAGCGCGCCGGACGCGTGCTGCAGAGTGGAGGCGATCCGCGCCTGGTCAAGCAGCAGATCAAGCATTGGCACGTCCCTTGGCGCGGTAGAGATAGGCCCCAAGAGCCGCGAAATATCCGCCGAGCGCCACGCCGCCGACGAGCAGCTCGCGCAGCCAATCTCCGGATGGCCAAGCCGCCCGGCTTATCAGCGCGAGGAGCACGATCGGCACTTGGAAGAGAAGAGCCAGGGCGACGGCGCGGAGGACCTTGTGGGTCGTCGTCCCGAGCAGTCGGTTCAGGTAGAATTGGCGAATGACCGTGGCCACCAGCTTGTTGCTGGCGATCGCGATCGCCGCTCCCATGATGCCGGCATGATAGGTGCCCGCGATCAAGGCCGGCAGGAGGAACACGACCGAGGTAAGCGCGAACAGAGCAAGATCGAGGCCGGGCTTGCCGAGAGCCTTGTAGACCGTCGACGTGGTTCCGCCCGAGGCGTGGATCATCACCGAGACGGCGAGGATCTGAAGGGTGACGCCCATCGCCTGCCATTTCGCGCCGAGGAAATGCACCGTCAGGCTCGGGCCGAACAGGATGATCGCAATCATCACCGGAAAGAGGACGAGGCAGTTATAGAAGAGAGAGCGGACGTAATAGAAGCGCATCGCCGCCGGATCGTTCTGGATCGTGGCGTAGTGCGTGAACATGACGCGGTTGAGCACGGACATCAGGTTCTGCCGCGCCACGTCCGTTATATAGAAAGCGAGGCTGTAGAGACCCACCTGGCTCTGGCTGAGCATCCGGCCCAGCGTAATGACGTCGAAATTGCGCGCGACCGAGACGAACAGATCGTTCGCGAACACCAGCCCGCTATAGCCGATCATCTCGCGAAAGGCGCCGCGGGAGAAGCGGAAGCGGGGGCGCCAGTTGCCGACATAGTGCATGGCGATCGCCAGGAACACCTGCGATGCCACAACCTGCACCGCCAGCGCCCACACGTTGCGCAGCAGCACCAGCACGATCGAGGCGACGACGATGCTGGCGATCGTGGAGACGATGCGGGCGATCGTGACCGCGCGATAGTCCCGCCGGCGGAACAGCAAAGCGCGCGCGATGCTGACCGTGGGCGTGAACAGGAAGGAGATGCCGATCACCGCGGTGACGATACCCACCCGCTCGCTGCCATATACCCAGGCGGAGATCGGGGCGATCACCGCCAGATTGATGACGAACAGGCCGAGCGAGACGAAGGTGGAGGCGGCGAAGGCGGTATCGACCACCGCGTCGGTGAACTTGTCCTCCGCGCGCTGGATCACGGTGGCGGCCATGCCGAACTCGTTGATCACCTGCACCACCGCGAAGGTGGTCAGCGCCATCGCGAACACGCCGAACTCGGCCGGCACCAGGAAGCGCGCCATCACCAGCCGGAACAGAAAGGCGAGCCCTGCGGAGACGATGGTGTCGATAGCGGTCCACGCCGCATCCCGCTTCAGCGAGGTGCGGCGTGGTGGAGCAGGGGGAGCCATCGCCGCTTCCGGCACGCGCCCGTTGCCGGGATCGACGAGTCTCATCCGTTCTGGTCCTTTGGCCGCCGCCCGTCATTCTTCGCTGCGCTGCGGTATGTCAAGCGTTGCGACGGCGGCCGATGGGACATCAGAGGACGAAGTCGAGGGCTTTCAGCCCGGCGCTGAAGTTGTCGAGCACGATGGCGAAATCCGCCACGCCATCGCCGTTCACGTCGCCCTGGACGGTCGTGAAGCTGTGGCCGTCCGCCGCACGCCCCACTTCGTAGCGCAGCTGCCCCTCGACATGGGTGAACGCGCCGGTGCCGATCAGGGTGAAGGCCTGGTTCCCGGTCTTGGAGGCGCTCGCGTCGATGCCCGACAGGTCGATGCGATCGGTGCCAGAGAGGAAGTCGGTGATCGTGTCGGGCGCGCGCACCGTCGAGTCCTCGATAGTGGCGAACCGGAAGACGTCCTTGCCCGTGCCGCCGGTCAGCCAGTCCTGCCCGAGGCCGCCGATGATCGTATCGTCGCCTTCGCCGCCGTCGATCCTGTCGTTGCCGGCGCCGCCGTCGAGCTTGTCGTTGCCGCCCATGCCGCGGATCACGTTGTCGCCGGCGTTGCCGGTGATCGTGTTGGCAAGCTCGTTGCCGGTGCCGGCGATATCGCCGGTGCCGTTCAGGATCAGCGTCTCGACATTGGCCGACAGCGTGTAGCTGGCGGCGGTGCTGCGCACCTGATCGTTGCCCTCGTTGAGCAGCTCCACCACCTTGTCGTTGACGTCGTCGACATAATAGATGTCGTCGCCGGTGCCGCCGTAGAGCGTGTCCGCGCCCGCGCCGCCGTCAAGGCTGTCATTGCCGGTGCCGCCGTAGAGCCGGTCGTTGCCCAGCCCGCCTTTCAGCGAGTCGTTGCCGTCCATGCCGTAGAGGATGTCGTCGCCGTCGCCGCCGGTGAGCACGTTGTCCAGCGCATTGCCGATGCCGGTCGCGCCGGTATCGCGCAGCAGCACCAGATTCTCGACGTTCGCGCCCAGCGTGTAGGTGGCAAGGCTGGACCGCACGGTGTCCTTGCCTTCGTTCAGCAGCTCGACGACCACATCGCCCACATTGTCGACATAGTAGATGTCGTTGCCCGCACCGCCGAGCATCCGGTCGGCACCTTCGCCGCCATCCAGCGTGTCATTGTCATCGCCGCCGTCGAGCAGGTCGTCGCCGAGGCCGCCGCGCAGGATGTCGACCCCCTTGCCGCCGTAGAGCTGATCGTTGCCGGCGCCGCCGTCGATCGTGTCGTTGCCGTCCATCCCGTAGAGGATGTTGGCGGCATCGTTGCCGGTCAGCGTGTTGTCCATCGCGTTGCCGGTGCCGTTCAGCGCCTCGGTGCCCATGAGCACCATCTTCTCCACGAAGTTCGGCAGGGTATAGCCGCTCACCCAAGAGCGGACGGTATCCGTACCCTCGCCATCGACTTCGACGATGACGTCGCCGAGATCGTCGACCACGTAGATGTCGTTGCCGGTGCCGCCGACCAGCCGGTCCGCGCCCTTGCCGCCGTCCAGCGTGTCCGCGCCGCCGCCACCGATCAGCACGTTGGCCTTGTCGTCTCCGGTCAGCCGGTCGGCGCCGGCGCCGCCGATGACGTTCTCGACATTGCGAACCACGCCCTTGCCCACGGCGCCGCTGATCGTGCCTGCCGCCAGATCGACGACCGCGGAAGCGGTCTGGGCGGAGAGATCGAGCGTGTCGATGCCGCCCTCGCCGTCATAGGTGTCGTTGCCCAGGGTGAAGATGAAGCGATCGTCGCCCGCGCCGCCATGCATGACGTCATGCTTGTCGGTGCCGGTGAGGACCAGATCCGTCACCGTCGCCGCCGTATCGGTAGCGGCGGCCTTGGTGGCAGCAGCGGCGGCGGTGGCCGCCGCTTCGGCCTTGATCGCCTTGTCGAGCACGGCCAGCTGCACGCTGTCGCTGCCGTCCTTGTTGCGCAGCGCCATCGGATAGTTGCCCCACCACGGGCCGGCGCCCCAGTAGGTGCTGTCCAGATCGTTCTTCTCCATCGCCTTGTAGGCGTTGTCGAGCACGGTCAGCCAGCGCGGGTCGTTGTCCGGCACGGCGATCTCGCCGATGAAGCCCTTGGCGCCCTTGGCGTCCAGCCAGTTGACGAAGTCCGCCAGCATGGCATCGGCCATGTCGGGCTTCGCGCCCTCGGCATCGTAGCTGCCCTGGTAGATGCCGGCGCCATATTTGTCGAAATACAGATGCGCTTCGTAGACGATGTTGTTCGACGGATCCTTGATGTCGAGCTTGTCGTTGTTCGAGCTCCAGTTGCGCGTGCTTGCCCAGCCCGAACCCTCCACGTAGATGGCGGTCTTGGTGTCCACCGTGCGGATCGCGTCCACCGCGGCCTGCGCGGCGGCCGGCCAGACGTCGTGCCCGCCAAGATCGTGCGGCTCGTTCATCAGATCGTAGCCGGTGACGGACGGGATGTCCTTGATCGCGGACGCCAGCTTCTGCCAGAAATCGGCGAACTGGCTGTTCGGCAGATCGGCCGAGCCCAGCTTGTCGCCGCTATAGGTGCCGTAATTGTGGATGTCGACGATCACCTTGGTGCCGGCGGCGTCGGCATCCTTCAGGAACTTGACGAGGCGACCAAGCTCGGCCTGGTCGAGCGGACCTCCAGCGGTCGGCTGAAGACGCTCCCACTTGACCGGCAGACGAAACAGTTCGACGCCCTTATCGGCATAGAACTTGATATCGCTGGCTGAAGGGTAAACATAGCCGTAGCCGTACTTCTGCCCGATCTTGCCGAACTCGGCACCCGAAAGATTGACCCCGATCATCACATGCTCCGCGTTGCGTTGCGGCTCTTTTGCTTGAGATAGATAGAGTATCGACTATCATACAGGTATAATCGTGAATTAAGGAGTTATGCGACCGTTATACAATATGTGCATTCCGATTAACTACTCCGGTTCTTCTTTCTTAAAACCGATGCATACGGCGTTCGGACATGCATGAGGCAGAGGCTCCGGCACCGAGCCGCGTCACCGCCTGCTCGAAGCGCCAGCCGCAGGGAGACCATTCCCGCTGGCAGCATACTGCGCAGCCACTTCGCGCGGACAGGCGGGCGTGCACTGGCTTCGCCGTGCGCCCTCCGGCAAGCGCGCGGCAAGGTGGGGCGCATCGAGAGTCGTGACCGCCAGGCGTCGGCATCATCGTCCACGGGCGAATGTGCGCGACCGAAAAGAGGCGCCCGCGCAAGCGCGGCAAGCTGGCGGAGCCGACCTCCCGCGTGTTCATCGTTGCGGCGACTGTTCCGCCAGATCGAACTGCCTCTCGGTCGACCCCGTCGAAACTTCGATCGGAGCGGGGCGACGCATCGATAATTCCAGCTGCAACAAGAACTCCACACCAGTTATCCGAGCCAAGACAAGAAAGCCGACGAGCTAAATTTCCTCCGTCGATAAGCGAGTACGACATAAGCCAAAAATCGACTATAGATCGCGTCACTCCACAATAATTGCCTTATACTTTCACGAAGACGGAACCCTCGCGCACCTCCGCGCTGTAAGTGAGGATCCGGCAGTTCGCGCCGGCTTCCTCGCCCGTGCGCAGATCGAAGGCGCGCTCATGAAGCGGGCAGATCAGTGTCGTTCCGCCCAGCAGGCCGTCCGCCAGCGGCCCCCTGCGGTGCGGGCAATCGGGCTGCGTGGCGTAAACCTCGCCCTGCTGCGTGTGGAAGACGGCGATCCGCGTGCCGCCGACCGAGAAGTTCCGGCCCTCCCCCGGCGGTATCTGGGCAAGCGGGCCGATGTCATAGCCATCCTGCATGATCACGCTTCCGCCGGTTCGGATATGAGCGAGGCGAACTGGTTGGCCGTCTTCGGCTCCAGCGCCTCCTTCCAGGGATCGTAGGCGGCGTCGATCGAGGCCTGCATGTTGGCGTCGAGCGTCGCGCCGATCCCCTCGGCATCGTCGATCACGATCGCGCGGATCGTCTCCAGCCCGATGCGTGGTACGAAATCGTAGGTGCGCTCCTTCCACTTCGCATTCTCGCGGTAATATTGCATGAAGCGGCCGGAGACGGCGATCACCGCGTCCTCGCCTTCCACCGTGCACAGCACATCGCCCTTGCGGATATGCGCGCCGGCCGCGCCGCCGATATAGATCTCCCACTTGCCGTCGCCGATCGCCACGGCGCCGACATCCTTCACCATCGCCTCCGAGCAGTTGCGCGGGCAGCCGGCGGTGGCGAGCTTCAGCTTGCCGGGGCTGTCGATGCCGCGGAAGCGCTTCTCGATCCTGTGCGCCAGCCCCATGCTGTCGCCAAGCCCGAAGCGGCAATGCGCATCGCCGATGCAGCTCTTGCAGGTGCGGTAGCTCTTGCCCCAGGCGGAGCCGGCCGGCATGTCGAGCTCCTGCCACACGCCCGGCAGATCGTCCTTGGCGATGCCGACCAGATCGATCCGCTGCCCGCCGGTCAGCTTCACCAGCGGCACCTTGTACTTCACCGCCACGGTGGCGATCCGCATCAGCTCGTCGGGCGTGCACACCCCGCCGGCCATCTCCGGCACGACGGAGAAGGTGCCGTCCTTCTGGATGTTGCCATGGACGCGATCGTTGATGAAGCGGGCGTCCCGCTCGTCATCATAGTCCGCCGCCCAGATCGTCGCGAGCAGCGAGGCGAGCGCGGGCTTGGCGATCGGATCCTCGATGCCGCCGCCCAGCTCGCGGAACACGGACGAGACCGAGCGCAGGCCCAGCGCCTTTACCGCCGCCACGAGGTCGGGCTTCTTCAACGGCACCGTGGGCACATAGTAATGGATCGATGGATCCTCCTCCGCCATGCCGCCGCAGAAGAAATCGACCACCTCGCCGACCAGCTTCTTGCAGCTGCCGCAGCCCATGCCCGCGCGCGTCGCCTTCATCACGGATGTGGCGCTCCTGCAGCCGGACGTCACCGCCGCGCCGATCGCGGCCTTGGTCACGCCGTTGCAGTTGCACACCTGCGTGTCGGCGGGCATCTCGTCCAACGTCACCGCCTCGGCCGGCGCACCGAGATCGAACAGCAGCGACAGGCGCTCCTCGGGCAGCGGTGAGTCGCGGTCGAACGCCTGCATCAGATAGGCGGCCTTCGAGATGTCGCCCATCAGGATGCCGCCGACCAGCCGGCCGTCGCGCACGATCAGCTTCTTGTAGGTGCCCTTGGCGGGTTCGGTGAACTGGATCAGCTCGTCGTGCGGATGCTCCGGCTCGGTGATGCCCATCGAGGCCAGCTCGACGCCCATCACCTTCAGCTTCGTCGCGAGCTTGGAGCCGTGATATCTCGCATCGAGGTTGGTGTCGGTGACGTGCTCGGCGAACACCTTCGCCTGCTCCCACAGCGGCGCCACCAGACCGTAGACGCGCCCGCGATGCTGGGCGCACTCGCCGACCACATAGACGCGGCGATCGTCCAGCGCGCGCATATGATCGTCCACCACGATCGCGCGCTCCACGGTGAGGCCCGCCTGCCGGCCGATCTCGGCATTGGGCTTGATGCCGGCGGAGACGACGACGAGATCGCAGTCCAGCGTGCTTCCGTCCTTGAACGCCAGCCCGTTCACCCGCCCGTCCGGCCCATGCAGCACCTCGGTGGTGGATTTGGCGAGGTGGACGGTGACGCCGATCTTCTCCATCCCCTTGCGCAGCATCGCGCCGGCCGGCTGATCCAGCTGCGCCTCCATAAGATGCGCGCCGAGATGGACGACATGCACCTCGCAGCCATGGTTGATGAGGCCGCGCGCCGCCTCCAGCCCCAGCAGGCCGCCGCCGATCACGACGGCCTTCCTCGCCTGCTTCGCCGCGGCGACGATCGCATCGCAATCGTCGATCGTGCGGAAGCCGAACACGCCCGCGCGCAGCCCGTCGCCGTCGAGGATGCCCGGCACCGGCGGGATGAAGGCGCGGCTGCCGGTGGCGATCAGCAGCACGTCGTAATGCGCCCGCGTGCCCTTGTCCGACAGGACGAGCCGCGCCGCGCGATCGATATCCACCACCCGCTCGCCGGCGTGCAGCACGATGTCGTTCGCCGCATACCAGTCCAGCGGGTTCATGAAGATGTCCGCCGCGTCCTGCGCCCCGCTCAGGATGTTCGACAGCAGGATGCGGTTGTAGTTGCCATAGGGTTCGTCACCGAACATTACGATGTCGAACAGATCGGCGCCGCCGCGGGCGAGGACTTCCTCCACCGCGCGGGCGCCTGCCATGCCGTTGCCGATGACGACGAGCTTCTGCTTCATCTCGCGCTCCTGCCGCTGGATGTGTGGGATCAGACTTCGACGAGGCCGAAATCGAGGATGATCGTGCCGCTGCTGCCGGCCGGGCCGGCGATCGCGACATCGAGGCGGCTGTCGGGATCGATGTCCTCGACCACGGCCAGCGGCACATGCGCGGCGGAGCGCGCCCCGATCGGGAACAGCCGCATCGGCGCGCCGTCCTTGCTCAGGGTCAGCACGACGAGCTCGTCGCTGGAATTGCCGGCGCGCAGATAGACGGGCTGCGCGCGCCTGTTCGCCGCGACGGTGTAGCCGGACAGCGCGGTCGGCCGTTCGTAGCCGGCGCCGGTGAAGGCGAAGATGCCCTGTACGAACCGGGGCGTGGATTCGATCATGTCGCTGTTCCTTCGTTGGGGATGACGGGGCCGCCGCCCTGGCGAGGCGGGCGGCGGAAACCTTGAACTCCGGGATGCGCGAGACCGGATCGAGCGCCGCGTTGGAGGTGAGGATGTTGGCGTTGCCGCGCCCGCCCCAGTGGAACGGCACGAACAGCGTATCGAGGCGGATCTTGCGGCTGTAGCGCGCCTTCAGCACGGCGGTGCCGCGCCTGGTCGTCACCTCAACCAGCACATCCGGCGCGATTCCGAGCGTGCGGGCGGCATCGGGATGCAGTTCGACGAACGGCTCGGGCGCGGCATCGTTCAGGTCGGCCACGCGGCGGGTCTGCGTGCCGGACTGATACTGCGCCATCACCCGCCCGGTGGTGAGCCAGAAGGGATAATCGACGCATGGGCTCTCCGCCGGCTCGCCGTGGCGGACGGGATGGAAGCGGGCGCGGCCATCGGGAAAGGCGAAGCGATCGGCGAACAGACGCGGTGTGCCGGCATGGTCCTCGTCCGGGCATGGCCAGAACACGCCGTCCTCGTCGGCGATGCGCGCATGGCTGATCCCAGCATAATCGGCCGCCCCGCCGGACGAGGCACGGCGCAGCTCGTCGAACGCGGCTGCGGTGCCGAGCCGGCCGTAGCGATCCGCCGTGCCCAGCCGCTCGGCGAGCGCGGCGAGGATCGCGGCATCGCTCCACACCCCTTCGGGCGGCTGCTTGGCCCTGCGCCGAAGGATCACGCGGCCTTCCAGATTGGTGGTGGTGCCGTCCTCCTCCGCCCATTGCGTGATCGGCAGCACGACATCGGCGAGGGCCGCCGTCTCCGACAGGAAGATGTCGGCCACGACGAGCAGGTCGAGCGCCTTCAGCCGCTCGCGCAGCCGGTCCGTATCGGGTGCGGAGACGAGGACGTTGGAGGCCATGACGATCAGCCCGCCGATCGGGCCGCCGAGCGCACCGAGCAGTTCGCTCGCCGAAAGGCCCGGCTGCGGCAGGCTGTCCGGCTCCACCCCCCACACGGCGGCGACCGCGGCGCGGTCGGCCGGGTCGGCGAGCCTGCGGTAGCCGGGCAGCTGATCCGCCTTCTGGCCGTGCTCGCGACCGCCCTGCCCGTTGCCCTGGCCGGTGAGGCACCCCCAGCCGCCGTTCGGGCGGCCGGGCTGGCCCAGCGCCAGCGCGAGGTTGATGAAGGCGAGGCTGTTGTCGACGCCGTGGCTCTGCTGCTCCGGCCCGCGCGCGCTCAGGATCATCGCGCTCGATGACTCGCCCAGCATGTGCGCGGCGGCGTGGATCCGCGGCGCCGGCACGCCCGTGATCCGCTCCACCCGATCCGGCCAGTAGCTGGCGGCGATGCGGCGCACCTCCTCGAACCCGCTGGTGCGGGTGGCGATATAGGCGTCGTCGATCAGCCGATCACGGATCGCCACGTTGAGCAGGCCCAGCGCCAGCGCCGCATCGCTGCCGGGGGTGAGCGCCAGATGCAGGTCCGCCGCTTCCGCCGTGGGCGTGCGGCGCGGATCGGCGACGATCAGCTTGCCGCCGTTCGCCCGCTGCGCCTCGAAATATTGCATGATCGGCGGCATCGTCTCGGCCGGATTGCCGCCGACGATCAGCACTGCGCCCGCGCCGGGAATATCCTCCAGCGGGAACGGCAGGCCGCGATCCATGCCGAAGGCGCGCAGCCCCGCCGCCGCCGCCGATGCCATGCAGAAGCGGCCGTTGTAGTCGATGTTGGCGGTGCCGAGGCCCAGCCGCGCGAACTTGCCGAGCAGATACGCCTTCTCGTTGGTCAGCCCGCCGCCGCCGAACACCGCCACCGCATCCACGCCCCTGGCGCGCTGGATAGCCATGATGCCGGCGGCGATGCGATCGAGCGCCTCGTCCCAGCCGGCGGGGCGCAGCGCGCCGTCCTTGTCGTCGCGGACGAGCGGCGTGGTGAGCCGGTCGGGCGCGGTGAGCAGCTTGGCGGACGTCCAGCCCTTGCGGCACAGGCCGCCCTTGTTGGTGGGGAAGTCGCGCGCCTCGATCGACCACTCGCCCGCGTCGCTCTCGACGATCGTCATGCCGCACTGGAGCGCGCAATAGGGGCAGTGGGTATCGGTGGCGCGCATCGCGCTCAGGCCCCGACCGCTTGCCTGATCGCGGCGGCGACGACGGGCACGTCGCCGAACGCCTCGCCCACCAGCAGCATCGTCGGCGCATCGCCGCTGATCGTCGCCACTGCGAAGGCCAGCGCATCCAGCCGCGTATGGATCGTCCGCTCGTCCGGCAGCGACACGTTGACCGCGACGATCGCCGGCGTGGCGCCCGAACGCCCCGCCGCGATCAATGCGCGGGCCACCTGCGGCGCGGCGGCGCGACCCATATAAATGGCCAGCGACGATCGCTCCGCCGCCAGCGCCGCCCAGTCCAGCTCCAGCGGCTCGCCGGCGCGGGCATGGGCGGTGACGAAGGTGAGCTGCTGCGAGAGGCCGCGCAGTGTCAGCGATGCGCCCGCCGCCGCGGCCGCTGCGCAGGCGGTGGTGATGCCTGGGCAGATCCGCACGGTGATGCCGGCTGCGGACAATGCCGCGATCTCCTCGCCCGAACGGCCGAAGACCGAAGGATCGCCGCCCTTCAGCCGCACGACACGCGCGCCGCTCACGCCCGCCTCCACCAGCAGGTCGTTGATCGATCGCTGGTCCTTCGAATGGCGCCCCGATCGCTTGCCGACGGCGACGCGACGCGCGGCCGGTGGGATCATCGCCAGCACCGCCGGCCCCACCAGCGCATCGTGGAACACGATATCCGCCGCCGCGATCAGCCTGGCCGCCTTCAGCGTCAGCAGTTCGGGATCGCCCGGCCCGGCGCCGACCAGCCACACCTCGCGCTTATGCCTGTCGTCGGAACCCGTCATGCATCTGCTCCAGACACGAAAAAAGCCGCCCGGATCGCCCTTGCGGACGATCTGTGGCGGCTCTGCCTGCTCCTTGTGCCCCGGCTGGCGGGGCGGAGCGCCGGCTGCTTCGGCGGTGAAGCGGCGCGGCGTGGTTCGATGCGCGCAGCGTCGCGTGCATCGGCGGAGACCATGCCGCAATCCAGAGACGCCGGCAATCGATTATCGCAGCGCAGCATGGCCGTCACAGCGCATAATCCAACGTCAGCCAGACCTTCTTCGTGTCGGTCGCGAAGCGCCTCGCCCGATAGTCCGCATAGCGCGCCGACACGACGTACCGGCCGAGCTTCGCGCTCGCCAGCAGGTCGATCTCGGTGCCATAATGCTGGTCCAGCCTGTCGCTGTCGAAGCGGTGGTAGACGCCCTGGAACGACAGCAGGTCGATCGGCCCGACCTTCCTGAAGCCGTAGGTGGCCCCGCCGTAGAGATCGCGCACGCCGTTGGCCGGCGTCGTCAGGAACTTGTCTGCCCAGCCCTGGAACTTGAACAGGGTGGCGAGCGGCGTCTGGAAGCTGGTGAGCGCCACGCCGCCCGATCGCCCGTCCGCCGCGCCCAGCACCTCGTAGCCGGCGTTCAGCCGCAGCGCGGCGATATCGAGCGCGCCGTCGATCAGATAATAGTCCGCGCGGTAGTCGTTCGGGTTGCGGTGATAGTCCGTTTGCCGCGCATAGCTGGCCTGGTAGGAGAGCTTCACCGTCTTCGACAGCGGCCGCGCGCCGGCGAAACGCACGCCGTAGGTCTGGCTCGACTGGCGGAAGGCGAAGACCGGCGCCTCGTCCTGTTCCACCAGATAGGCGAAGCCCGTCAGCGTGCCGACCGGCATCTGGTAGCTGAGATTGGCCAGCACATTGTCGCCGGAGATCGCCTGCTGGCGCGTGCCCGCCCCGTCGATCCCCCAGATCGACCGGACGCTCCACGCGTAGCTGACATCCGCCTTCAGCTTCGCGAGCGGCGTCAGCTCCACCCGCACCGCATCGTAGGTCTGGCCGTTCTGGCGGAAGTTGACGATGCCGACGAAGCGCTCGTCGTCCAGCGCGATCCGCTGCCGCCCGGCCGTGACGGTGAGCGCCTTCGACTTGTACTGGATCTGCGCACGGTACAGCGCGATATCCTGCGGATCGGCGACGATCGGCCGGTCGGCCGGTCCGTGCAGGCCATCATTATAGTCGTTGACGATGCCCAGCGTGCCCTGACCCTCGACGATGGCGGACCAGTGGCCGGTGGCGGCGGAGAGGCCGCCGCGCACGCGCAGGGTGAGCGCATCGGCATTCCGCACCAGGCCGTCCTGATCCACGGTCTCGTAGCGCAGGCGGGCGTCGACCAGCGGCTTCAGCGTGATCCCTTGCGCGCATGCGGGCCCGGCGGCGACCATGGCGGCCGCCGGCAGCAGATATCGCGATCTCATCTTCACGTCCCCCTCAGGCCCTCCCGCCTTGGCGGGAGGGCGACACGTCGGTTCAGATGCGCACGCCCTGGATCGCGGCGCCCCACGTCGTGCGCCAGCGGCGCTTCACGGCGGTGAGGCCCACCAGCGCCAGCAGCGCGAAGCCGGCGAAGATGAGGAAGCCCGACTGGTACACGCCGGTGATCTGCTTGGCGAAGCCGAGCGAGGAGGCGAGATAGAAGCCGCCGATCCCGCCGGCGAAGCCGACCAGCCCGGTCATCACGCCGATCTCGGCGCGGAAGCGCTGCGGCACCAGCTGGAACACCGCCCCGTTGCCGGTCCCCAGCGCCAGCATCGCGACGACGAACAGGCCGAGCGCCGCCGCCAGGTGGCTCGGCTCGGTGCTCACCCCCACCAGCGCGGCGGCGGCGACGACATAGACGATCGAGAGCGTCTTGATGCCGCCGATACGATCGGCCAGCGCCCCGCCCATCGGCCGCACCAGCGATCCGGCGAACACGCAGGCGGCGGTGCAGTAGCCGGCCGTGATCGCCGTCAGGCCGAACTGATCGGTGAAGTAGATCGAGAGCGACGCCGCCAGCCCGACGAACCCGCCGAAGGTGACGGCGTAGAACAGCATGAACCACCAGGCGTCCGCCTGCCGCAGCGGCTCCAGATAGGCGCCGAACGTCTTCACCGGCGGCGCCCCGGGCGCATCCTTGGCCATCGCCATGTAGATCAGGAACACGATCGTCAGCGGGATCACGGCCAGGCCCAGCACGGCGTTCCAGCCGAACAGCTTGGCCAGGGTCGGCGCGAACAGGGAGGCGAAGACGGTGCCCGAATTGCCCATGCCGGCGATGCCCATCGCCTTTCCCTGATGCTCGCCCGAATACCAGCGGCTGGCGAGCGGCAGGGCGATGGCGAAGCTCGCCCCGGCGAAGCCCAGGATCACGCCCAGCACCAGGGTGCCGCCGAAGCTGTCCACTCCCAGCACATAGGCGGAGAGCAGGCCGAAGATCACGATCAGCTGGCTGATCGCGCCCGAACGCTTCGGCCCGATGCGATCGACCAGCAGGCCGTTGACCACGCGCAGGATCGCGCCGGCCAGGGTCGGCGTCGCCACCATCAGGCCCTTCTGCGCCGCCGTCAGGTCCAGCGCCTTGGCGATGTCGGGCGCGAGCGGGCCGAGCAGCACCCACACCATGAAGGCGAGATCGAAGTAGAGGAAGGCGGCGATCAGCGTGGGCCTGTGGCCGGCGTTCCAGAAACTCTTGTTCATGCTCTTTCCCCCGACGACTTGACGACATGGACGGCCCGCGCACAACGGACGCGAGCGGAAGGACGGCGATGGGCGACGGCAGGCTTGAGATCGCGGCCGGCTTCGCCACCGCATGCGGGCCGCGGCCCGACAACCAGGATTTCGGCGGCGTCCATCTCGGCACCGAGACGGAGCGCGCGCTGCAGGGCGTCGTCGCGGCGGTGGCGGACGGCGTCGGCGGGGCTATGGCCGGCCGCGTGGCAGCGGAGCTGGCCGTGCGCGAGTTCGTCGAAGGCTATCGTGCGCAGAACCCGGTGATCGGCATTGCCGCCGGAGCGTCGCGCGCCGCGCGCGGCTATAATCGCTGGCTGCACGAGCGCGGCCGAATCGATCCGCAGATGCGCGGCGCCGCCACCACCTTCACCGCCGCCATCCTGCGCGGGCGGGAGGCGGTGGTGGCGCATGTCGGCGACAGCCGCTGCTGGCATTTCCGCGATGGCGTGCTGACCCGGCTGACCGAGGATCATGTGCTGCCGCAGCCCGATCTCGCCCATGTCCTCTACCGCGCGATCGGCATCGAGCGCGACGTGCGGCTGGACGTGCGCAGTCATCCGATCGAGCCGCACGACCGCCTGCTGCTGGCGAGCGACGGCGTGCACGGCGTGCTGAACGATCGCGCGCTCGGCCGGCTGCTGGCGGCGCGGCAGAGCGCCGGGGCCGATGCCGCCGCGATCGTCGCCGCGGCGGGCGCTGCCGGCACGCGCGACAATGCCACCGCGATCGTGATCGACGTGGTGGCCGTCACCGCGATCGACCACGACATCATCGGCGCGGAGGCCGAGCGTCTGCCGATCCTGCCGCCGCCCGCCGCCGGCGACAATATCGACGGCTACCGGCTGGATCGCCTGCTGGCCGACGGCCGCTACACCCGCCTGTTCGTGGCGCAGGACGGGGCGGACACCATCGTCATGAAGTTCCCCAAGCCGGCCCTGCTGTCCGAACATGGCGCGCGCGCCGCCTTCCTGCGCGAGAGCTTCATCGGCCGGCGGATCGATAGCCCGTTCGTCGGTCGCACGATCGCGGTGCCCGCTGAACGGCAGAGCCGGCTCTACATCGCCATGCCCTACTACCCCGGCGAGACGCTGGAGCAGCGGCTGGTGCGCAGCCCGATCGGCATCGCCGCCGGCACCGCGATCGCCATCCAGATCGCGCGCGGCGTGGCGGCGCTGCACCGGCTGGGTCTGGTCCACCGCGACATCAAGCCGGACAATGTCATCGTCGGCGCGGACGCGGGCTGCCGGCTGATCGATCTCGGCGTCGCCCGCCTGCCGCGCGTCGAGGATTTCGCCGAGGCCGAACGGCCCGGCACGCCCAGCTACATGGCGCCCGAGATGTTCGACGGCGCCGTCGGGGACGCGGCGACCGATCAGTATGCGCTGGGCGTCACGCTCTACCGCCTGTTCACCGGGCGCTATCCGTACGGCGAGGTGGAGGCGTTCAGCCGGCCGAGATTCGGTGAACCGGCGCCACCCAGCCGCTTTCGGCCCGATCTGCCGGCCTGGCTCGATGCCGCCATCCTGCGCGCCGTCGCCAGGGTGCCGAAGGATCGGTTCGGCGACGTCGATGAGCTGATCCACGGCCTCGAACAGGGCAGCACCCGCGCCGCGCCGGTGCGCCGCGCCGCGCCCCTGATCGAGCGGCATCCGGTGCGTTTCTGGCAAGGCGTGGCGCTGACCCTGGCGATCGCCCTGCTCGTCACGCTGGTGCGCGCGGCCTGACGGACGAAGCGGCTCAACGCCGGGCGCACACGTCTCCCATCCCTTATCGCAGCCCCAAGACATCATGGTTCCCCCGGCCCGCGCGGCGCGCAGACACGAAAAAAGCCGCGTTCCAGTCCATCGCGTGGTAGCGACGACCGGACAGCGGCTTTGCTGTATTTGGCGCCGGCGGTTCCTCCGATGGAATCACCAGCGATATTCGTCCGCGATCTTCGCGGACGCTGTTGTCTGTCCTATCCCGATCTTGTTCGCAAGTGCAAAATATCTACTCCGCCGCCGGGGCGAAGCCGGCGACATAGTCGGCGATCGCCTGCGGATCGAACATGCGGCCGTCGAAGAAGCGATCGGCACCCAGTGTCAGCCCGCCCTCGCGCGATCCAACGCCTTGCGGCGCGGCGAGCGCGCCTTCCACCTTTGAACTGGCGCCTGGCATCGCCGCGCCCGTGCCGGCCAGTGCGCGGCGGTAGATGTCGGATCGAAAGACTTCGGCGGCGGCCCCTTCAGCGGCCGCGCCCGCCTCGATCATCTTCCAGCGGACGAACTGGGAATAGATCCACAGACCCTGGCTGCGCCACGGAAAGTTCGCCGCCTCGCGGTGGAACAGCAGGAAATCGGCGGCCGCGGTGGGCGGCGCGCCGGGGCTCAGAACCAGACGCCCGGTGAGCGCCGGCAGGATCATCTCGGCCGGCTGGCCGACATAGCGGTCGTCCGCCAGCATCGCCGCCAGCGCCGCATGGTTGGCCGGATCCTCGCACCAGGCAGCGGACGCGGCCAGCGCGCGCAGCAGCCGATCGACGATATCGGGATTGGCGTCGCACCAGTCGGCCCGCAGCCCCAGCACCTTCTCCACGCCGCGCTGCCAGATGTTCGCGCCGACCGACACCATCTGCCCCAGCCCCGCCGCCACGGCCACGCTGCCCCACGGCTCCCCGGCGGTGAAGCCGTCGATCTCGCCGCTGCGCAGCGCCTCCACCATCAGCGAGGGCGGCAACGTGCGCAGCGTGAGGTCACGGTCCGGATCGATCCCGGCGAAGCCCAGCCAGTAGCGCAGCATCAGCGCGTGGCTGGAGAAGCGGTGGACGATGCCGATCACCGGCTTGCGGCGATGCAGCCCGATCGCCGCCGCCAGATCGTGCGCCGTGGCCACCGGGTCGGCGATGCGGTTGGCGGGTGTGGGATCCAGCGCGGCGGCCAGATCGGCCGCGAGGGTCAGCGCGTTGCCGTTCACGCTCAGCTTGAACGGGGCCGCGATCGCCGCCTGATGCTGGCTGAGGCCGAGCGTCACCGCTACCGCCAGCGGCGCCAGCATGTGCGCCGCCTGCACCTGCCCGAACACCAGACGATCCCGCACTGTGGCCCATGACGTGTTGCGCACGAGCGCGAGATCGATCCCTTCAGCAGCGGCGAATCCTCGCTCCTTCGCGGCGACGATCACCGCGCTGTCGGTCAGCGGCAGGAAGGCGATGGAGAGCGGCGTCACGTCGATCCTCCGGTGGGCGGCGCCAGCAGCGCGCTTGCCGAGATCACGGCGTCGGCCACGTCCACCAGCTTGCGTCCCTGGTTCATCGCGGCGGAACGCAGCATCGCATAGGCGTCGGGTTCGGACAGGCCGCGCGACGTCATCAGGATCGCCTTCGCCCGGTCCAGCGTCTTGCGCTCGGCGAGGGCGGAGCGTGCCTCGTCCAGCTCATGGCGCAGCTTGGCGAAGGCGTTGAAGCGGCGGATCGCCAGCTCCATCACCGGGCGCACCCGCTCCTTGCGCAGCCCGTCGACGACATAAGCGGACACGCCGGCATCGATCGCGGCGCCGATCATCGCCTCGTCCGATTGATCGACGAACATCGCGATCGGCCGCGCCAAAGCGCGGCTGACGGTGAGCATCTCCTCCAGCGTGTCGCGGCTGGGGTTGCCGAGGTTGATGAACACCACGTCGGGCGCCATCCGCTCCAGCCGGACGACGAAGCCGCCCTGCGGCGCCACGACGCTGATGTCGCCGTAACCGGCTTCACGCAGCCCGTCCTCCAGGATCGTGGCCCGCAATTCGCTGTCGTCGACGATCACGATCCGCAATCGGCATCCTCATGCTGCGATTGCGAGATCGTGAGGTAAACCGCTTGGCGCGTCAACACGCCCGCTTTCTCCAGAGGCCGCGATGGCGCCGACGGGCATAGGAGCCTGAAACGGCTCGGGTCTGAACGACGCCGCGTCACCCGGCAGTCCCTTTGCCGGAAAGTCAGGGACGGACACTCGCCGTCGCATGCTGCCGTGGAGGGCGCCGACAGATGCTCCATCGCCTCACGTTCCAGGCGCGGCGCTGCACCGTGTCGCCGAAGCGCCAGAACAGGGTTTTCCGTTCATGCGGACCGGCCCGAACGATCGTCCAGCACTCCTCCTGCGGCAGGGCCACGATGCGGTGGATATGGCTGGCCTCGATCCGGTGACGCGAGCCCGGCTGCCGTTCGACGAACGCGCTCTGCCAGCCGCCGTCGGCGTTGAACGTGAACACCTCCTCGATATAGCCGCCCGACAGGATGGTGGTCTCGAACGACCAGGGGTGGTCGTGCGGATGGGCGTGGGGTTCGGGCCGGACGAACCGATGCAGCGCGCGGCCATCGTCGAGATGATATTTGATGAAGGCCGGCGACATCCGCTCCACGCGCACGATCGCGGTGCCGGCCGGAGCATGATCGTGCGCGAGCTGGGGAATGCGGCGGGGCACCGGCGGCACATGCCATCGTCCGGACCGAACGAGAAGAGGCCTTGCAGCGCCTCGAGACACGTCGACCGGCGCAGACGCGGATCGGATGGGTCGGCCGCTAGACACGGGAACGATCGCACGCGCCACCCGCTTGATTCGCATGGACCAGAACGAAGCCCCGATCCTCGACGCGCTGGCCGCGATGGAGCGGCGTCCGCCGATCGGGTTCGGTGCGCCGGCGCATCACCAGGGGGCGGCGATACCGGGCGGGACGCGCGCGCTGCTCGGCAAACGCGTGTTCCGTGCCGACGTACTGACGCCGAAGGGTCTCGATGACCGCACCGAAGGCGCGCACGTGCTGCAGCGGGCGCATGAAATCGCGGCGGAGGCGTGGAACGCGGACTTCTGCCGCTTCGTCACGGGCGGATCGACGCAGAGCCTGCATACCGTCCTGGCGGCGGTCGCCGGGCCGGGCGATACGGTGCTGTTCGCCGCCAACGCGCACAAGGCGGAGCGGGCATATGCGCTGGTGGGCGGGCTGAACGTCGGCATCGTGCCGGTCGCGATCGACGCGGCGTGGGACGTCGAGCATGGCGTCCGCCCGGAGGCGCTTGCCCGCGCGCTTGCCGACCATCCGGACGCCAAGGCCTTCCTGCTAGTGAGCCCGACCTACTTCGGCGTGACGAGCGACATCGCGGCGCTGGCCGACCTGTGCCACGAGCGCGACATCCCGCTGATCTGCGACGCCGCCTGGGGCGGCGCGTTCTTCTTCTCGGAACGACTGCCGGCTGACCCGCTGACCAAGGGTGCCGACGTGGCGGTCTACAGCCTGCACAAGACGATGGGAGCGCTCGCCCAAGGATCGGCGATCCTGGCCAGGAAAGGCGTGCTCGATCTCCAGCGGCTGGCGCTGTCTTACGAGTTGTTCGAGACGACCAGCCCATCGGTGCCGATCCTCGCCACGCTGGACGCCACGCGGCGGGACCACGCGCTCGGCGGTGAGCGACTGTGGGCGGACGTGCTCGATATCGCCGCCGACCTGCGCCGCCGGCTCGCGGCGATCGACGGCCTGCGCATATTCGACGCAGGTGACGTGCCGACGGGCGCGGAGCTGGACGCAAGCAAGATACTGGTCGACGTGTCGGCACTCGGCGTGTCGGGCTATGCGATCGACGACTGGCTGGTGGCGAAGCATCGGGTCAGCGTCGGCCTGTCGGACGCGCGGCATCTGCTGCTGGTGGTCTCGCTCGGCACCCGCCGCGCCGACGTGCGGGCGTTGACCCGCGCGCTGGAGGATATGGTCGCAGGGCTCGCGGCCGGGACCACGGACCTGCCGCTCGCGCCAACCGCTCCCGGCCTCGCCACGCTGGACATCGACATGGCGATGGATTCGCGCAGTGCCTTTGCCGGGCGGACCGAAGCGATACGGATCGAGGATGCCGCCGGGCGCATCGCAGCCGAGACGATAGCGCCCGCTCCGCCTGGAGTTCCACGCCTCGTTCCCGGCCAGCGGATCACCATCGCGCACGTCGACTGGCTCGTCGCGCAGCGCCAGGCGGGCGCGTTCTTTCTCGACCCCATGGACCCGTCCGAACGCACCGTGCGGGTGGTTGCTTCCAGCTAGAGCGGCGGCGGGCGCAAAACGGCTTGATAGAGCCGAACTCTGCCACTCACAGCCTGATCGCGGCTCCTGGGCTCCGGTGATCGTTCAGTTTCGGTTAGGGCCGGACGATTGGGAGAGGCCGTATTCCGCCCGTCAGCCGCCGTGCGTACTGGAGATCGCGAACAGGCCGGCCGCGCCCAGCACATAGAGGATAAGGACGGCAAGGGAGTCGATGCCCATCCGCAGGATCTGCCGCCTGGGCCGGAAGATCAGCCCGGCGGCATAGACGCAGGTCAGCAGCACGCCGAGACCGGCGAGATAGATGTCGCTTGCCTTCGCGTCAGGCAGCACCGCCTTGCCGGAGATGACCACGGCGAGCAGGAAGAGCACAGGCAGGAAGGCGTTGCCGCCGAAGATGTCGCTGACCGCCAGCTGATAGTCCTTCATCCTGACCGACGTGATCCCGGTCGACAGTTCCGGCAGCGAGGTGGCGGCCGCCAGCACGGTGGCGCCGAACAGGACGCCACTCAGGCCGATATGGTCGGCGATGGCGTCACCGCTCAGTTCAAGCAGCACGCCGGCGGCCAGCGTCGCGATGGCGGCGGCGAGGAAGATCAGCGCGACACGCACCGTGCTCTCGCCGCGTGTGCTGGAGGCGCCGTCCTTCTTCGTCTGCGAGTGGCCCTTGGGCTCCTCCTGTCCATCGGGCGCGGTGCCGCTCGCGTCGTGCCAGGGCAGGCCCTTGCTCGCCCTGCTGGAAAGCCACAGGCCGATCAGCCACAGGAGGGCGATCATTACCGCGCCGGGGGTCAATCGCGCCGCGATCAGGGTTCCGGGCAGCTGCGTCGCCATGATCGACACGATCAGCACCGCCACCACTAGCACCGCCTCGATCACGAGCGTGAGGCTGGCGGCGCGGTAGGTCAGCGGCACCTTCTCCTTCATGGCGACGTCCATCGCCGCCAGCACCAGCGTCTGGATGGCGATACCGCCGAGGATGTTGCCGACCGCGACCCCGAGATTACCCGCCACCGCCGCGCTGACGGTGATGGCGATCTCGGGCAGGTTGGTCGCGATGGCGAGCACGACGATGCCGCCGAGCGCCGTGCCGAGATGCAGGCGGGACGACAGGATGTCAGTAGTGTCGGCGAGTTTCACGCCGGCGACCCAGATCACCCCCGCACAGGCGGCGAAGATCGCAAGGAGGATGGGCAGGCTCAGTTCATCGAACATTCGTCACCCTCGATCGAGAGTGCCTTTTTCCAGATTGTACGCGTCAAACTCAAGCGCGGTCTTCACGCGTGCGCCCGCTCCTTCAGGGCGGCCGCCATGCCGGCATTGCGCGTTCAACCGCCGCTCACGCCCGGCTGGTGGAGAATGGCACGTCGATCGAAAGACCCGGCAGGCGAGAGCCTTCCGTGCCTGTTCGTCACAGGCAAGTGAGATGATCGTCAGGCGTTCACGGACGACGGCGTCTCCGCTCTGGGAAGAAGTGTCTGGCGCTTGGCAAGCACGGAGCCGTTGGTTTCGCGCTCCTCCCGGATCAGGCCCGTCAACTGGCGACGCGCCCGGAGCGGAGCGTCGTCCACACGCAGGGCGAATTTCGGCACCGACGAGCCGGTCGCGTCCAGCTCCTTCTGCTGAAGCTCGATCATCTCCTTGTCTTCGTCGAACGTCCGATAGTGCGCGGCGATGATCTGATCGGTCAGCTGGTGGTCGTCCTGCCGGAAATTGCGCGTATGGGCCCAGAAATAATGGGTGCTGCACCCGGTTTCGGGCGTGAGCAGATGGAGGATGCGGGACACCAGGGCCGCGCCGTCCCGACGACCGGCGGGGCGTGCGCCGACATCGGTCATGTTGATCGCCGGCGCGGTCCAGATGGCGGTCTGCCAGCGATCGATCCGGGCGTCGCTGCCGGTAAGGAGGCGGAAGAACGGGGGCGGCACGATGTCCGGCATGTCGCGGTGCGCCCGGACGACCTTGTCGTCCAGACTCACGCGGACGGGGTAGTCGGCGATCGGCTCTTCCTCTTCGTTCCCGATCGTCGACTGATGGATGTAGTTCTCGTGGCTGAGATCCAGGAGGTTGTCGGAGAGCAGGCGATAGTCACCGGCCACGTGCGTGTAGCCGCGCGAGGCGGCCCAGCCCGGCGAATCGAGCCAGGGTACTTCGGGGATCAGCTCTGCGTCGGCGGCAGCCTCTCCGAGCCAGATCCAGATCAGCCCGAAGCGCTCGATCACGGGGAAGGCGGTCGCCGCCGCCGCCGGCGGGATCGTCGACTGGCCGGGAATGTGGACGCACGCGCCATCGGGTCCGAACGTCATCCCGTGATAGCCGCATCGCACGAGATCGCCGCTGCGCTTGCCGGCGGAAAGCGGAACCAGCCTATGGGGGCATCGATCCAGCAGGGCCGCGGGCCTGCCGGTGCTCGTGCGGTACAGCAACACCGGCTGGTCGAGGATGCGGCGGGAGAGCAGTCCCGCGTCGGGCAGATCGCCGGCCCAGGCGGCAACATACCAGCAGTTGCGGAGAAACATCGGAGTCCTTCCTTGGCGCTCGGGCCGGCGCGTCGCCCGTGTCAGTTGGCGGCGGGTTCGTCGGCGATGACGTTCGCCAGCACGCCGATACCGTCGATCTCGATCTCGACCGTGTCGCCGGGTTTCATGAAAACCTGCGGATCGCGCTTCGCCCCCACGCCGCCGGGCGTTCCGGTCACGATCACGTCGCCGGGAGCGATCGGCGTGAAGGTCGAGCAATATGCGATCAGCTGATCGATCGGAAAGATCATGTCGGCCAGCCGCGCATGCTGCATCACCTGACCGTTGAGCCGCGTCTGCAAGGTCTGCGTGGCCGGCGGGCCGAACTCATCTGGCGTCACCAGCCAGGGGCCGAACGCGCCGGTCTGCGGGAAATTCTTGCCCGGCGTGAACTGTATCGTGTGCGCCTGCCAGTCGCGCACCGAGCCGTCGTTGTAGCAGCTGTAGCCGGCGATATGGTCCAGCGCGTCGACGGCGGCGATCCGCCGCCCGCCTTTGCCGATCACGACCGCGAGCTCCCCCTCATAGTCGAGCTTGATCGATTCCGGCGGGCGCAGGATCGCCGCCTCATGCCCGACCTGCGAATCCGGAAAGCGGGTGAACACGGTCGGGTGGGCCACCTCCGCTCTGCCGGTTTCCCGCCGGTGATTTTCGTAGTTCAAGCCGATGCACAGGATCTTGCCGGGCTCTGTTATGGGCGGAAGGAAGCGCACGGCGGACAGGTCGATCGCTTCGCCCGCCGCGCGATCGAGTTCGCCGGATGCCAGCGCCCCCGCGGCGATCGCCGCCTTCAGCGTCGGGTGGAGCGCATCGAGCAGAAGGATCTTGTCGTCGACGACACGTCCCCAGCGCGCCTGACCCTCTATAAGCACTGTCGCGTAGCGCACCCTTGCCCCTCCTCATCGGTGTCCAACACACCATTGCATCCAAGCCATAAGTTATGCTAGCAGAGTGAATAGTGTCAAGCGCCGCGGTTCGCGGTGAGGGAGAGCGGAATGAGGGTCGAAGAAGGCGTGTCGATCGCGGCGGATCTGCCGGGCCGGACCACTCCCATCCTGTCCGCCCATGTCGCAGGCGTCGCGCTTACCTCGCCCGATATCGCGCGGCTAGCGGCGTTCTATGTCGAGGTGATGGGATATTCGGGCGGATGGAACCAGGGCGGATGGATCGGGTGGATGGACGGCCGCTGGCTTTCCATCGTCGAGGGGCGTGCCAACACCATCGACCATGTCGCATTCGCCCTTTCCGAAGCGGACGGCGTCGGCCGGCTCCGAGGCCGATTGGCGAACGCGTCGATCCCGTTCGAGGAGATTGCGGCCGATGACAGGCTCGGCGCGGCGATCGCGCTCCGCGATCCGGACGGCAACCGGCTGCTGTTCGGTTCGTATGCAGCGGCCTCGCCGGCCGTAGGCGAGGAGCGAGGCGCCGCCCGTTTGCAGCACATCGTCTTCGCGAGCGATGCGACGGTCGATCTGGTTCGCTTCTACTGCGATGTGATCGGTTTCGCCGCGTCGGATTATGTACGCGACGCGAGCGGTGATCTGACGTCAGCGTTCCTGAACTGCGGACCGGAGCATCACAGCCTGGCCCTGTTCCGCGCACCGGCCAAGCGCATGGACCACCTCTGTTTCGACATCGAGGCGTGGTCGAATATCCGTGACTGGGCCGATCGCTTCGCAAGCCACCACGTGCAGTTGCGCTGGGGCCCGGGGCGGCATGGCCCCGGCAACAACCTGTTCTTCTTCGTGAACGATCCGGACGGGAACTGGCTGGAATTCTCGGCGGAGCTGGAGCGGCTCGAGGCCGCCAGACCGATCAAGAACTGGGTGCATGAGGAGCGTACGTTGAACAGCTGGGGTGCGGCGCTGATGCGCAGCTAGCCGGGGCCGGCAAGAGGTCGGCGTCGTTCACCCGGCGACGGTGCCAACCGGCGTGCAGCGGACCATCGAAGGGACCATGAACGCCAAGATCGCGGTCGACCAAGTGATCTAGAAAGAAAGGGAGATGATGCCGATCCTTTCAGCATGCCGCCTGTTCGACGTGCCGGATGCCCGAGCGTCCGCCGCTGTCGCGATCACGGTGGAGCATCGCCGCCGTGGCTGACTTCGTCCTCGTTCATGGCGGCTTCCATGGTGGCTGGTGCTGGAGCAGGGTTGCCGACATCCTGCGCGGGCATGGACATCGCGTCTGGACTCCCACGCTGACCGGCCTCGGCGAGCGGTCTCACCTGCTCGCGCCCGGCATCGATCTGACCACCCACATCAACGACATCGTCAATGTGCTGCGGTGGGAATCGATCACCGATGCGGTCCTGTGCGGGCACAGCTATGGCGGCATGGTCATCACGGGCGTGGCGGATCGGGCGCGGGAGCGGGTTCGGCGTCTCATCTATCTGGACGCCGCGGTTCCCGAGCACGGGCAGAGCTTCCTCGATCTGATGGGCAATGGTGCGGCCGTCATCGCCCAGGCGCGGGCGCAGGGGGACGGCTATCGCGTGCCGCCGATTTCCGCCGAAGGTTTCGGCATCGAGCAGGCGGACGACCGCGCCTGGGTAGACAGCCTGACGACCGCGCAGCCGCTCGCGACCTGCACGGAGCCACTATCGTTCCAGCATGCCGGCGGTCCGACGCTGCCACGAACCTACATCCACGCCCTGCGCGCCCGCCGTCGCTCGGGCGACATCCACGCCGCGCTCGTGGATCGCGCCGACTGGCGGACGCGGACGATCGATTGCGGCCATGAGGTGATGATCGATCGGCCGGATGAGCTGGCCGCGATGCTGATCGAAGAAGCGGCGGCATGACCGCAAGACCGCGAACGGAAGAGCAATCCCGCGACCGAGCATCATGACCCGCGACGGCGACGGCGAGAGCGTCGCTGCAGCCCTGCCAAGGACTGATCGCACATCCTTATCCACCCCCGCAGACGCGGGCATCCCTAATCCCGGACGAGTCGATGGCCATGGACATGAAAGACCAACCTTCCGCCAAGCACGCCAACGGTGCGGCGCCTGCGTTCCTGCGCAACTGCTGGTATGTCGCGGCCTGGGGCAGCGAACTTCCGCCGGGCACGCACATGAAGCGCATCCTGCTCGATCGCCCGATCCTGCTGATGCGCGACGAGGAGGAGAGGGCGGCCGCGATCGGCAATGTCTGCCCCCATCGCTTCGCATCGCTCAGCGCCGGCCGGTTTCAGGACGGGCTGGTGGAGTGCCCCTATCACGGTCTGCGCTTCGACATGGCCGGCCGGTGCGTGCTCAACCCGCACGGCGACGGCCGCATCGCGGAGCGGGCGCGGGTCCACAGCTATCCGCTGGTGGAGCGCCACGGCGCACTGTGGATCTGGCCGGGTGACGCGGAGGCGGCCGATCCCGCGAGCATTCCGGACCTCTCGTTTCTCGACACGCCGTCGCCCGCGGATCGCGCCCCCGGCTATCTGCTCACGCCGGCCAACTACCAACTCGCCTCCGACAACATCCTCGATCTCAGCCACTCGGATTTCCTGCACCACGCAACGCTTGGCACCGCGGGCGAACTCGCGGGTTCGCCGGCGAAGGCGCGGCTGCACGGGGACGCCGTGACCATCGAGTGGGCGTTCGAGGGGAAGGGCATGGTGCTGCAGCGGCCCTTGCGTGACCATGCCGACGTCCACACCCGCTTCGAGGTGAGCTGGTATCCTGCCGGCGTGATGATCATCCGCAACGAGGTGCAGCTGGCGGGCGATCCCGCATCGCTGAAGAAGAAAGCCGGCGTGCACATCATGACGCCGGAGACCGCCAGAACGACCCACTATTTCTTCGAAAATGGCGAGGCGGAACGCAAGCAGATGCTCCAGCTCGCGCTCAAGGTGTTCGAGAGCGAGGACGGCGTGATGCTGGAAGACGTCCAGGCCAACATGGGCGGTCGCGGCTTCTGGGAGATGGAGCCGCTGGTCCTGTCGAACGACAGCGGCGCGATCCTCGCACGGCGCGTGCTGGACCGCCTGATCCGGCAGGAAATGCGCTGATCGGATAACGCGGCGTCGCGGCCCTGCCGGACGCCGCACTGGCCGCTAGTAGAGGCGCGCGACGACCGACTTGTTCTCCATGAACGCTTCCAGCCCCATCGCTCCGCGTTCGCGGCCCCAGCCGGATTCCTTGTACCCACCAAACGGCAGCGAGAAATCCTGCACGCTGTAGCAGTTGATCCAGAGATTGCCCGCCCGCACTGCCCGCGCCACGGTGTGCGCCTTCTCCAGCGATCGCGTATAAACCGCGCCTGCCAGCCCGTAGCGCGTGTCGTTCGCCTGCGCGATCGCCCAGCCCAGATCGTCGAACGGCGTGGCGGAGAGTACCGGGCCGAAAATCTCCTCGCGCATCACTGTCGCGTCGTGCGGCGCGTGCGAGAAGATGGTCGGCTCGATGAAGAAGCCGGTCTCGCCTCGGCGCTTGCCGCCCGAGACGAGCTCCGCGCCCTCAGCGACGCCGCCCTCGATATAGCCCATGACGCGCTCGAATTGCTTCGCCGATATGACCGGCCCCATCTGCGTGCCCGCGCTCAGCCCGTCGCCGATCACGAGCTTGCCGGCGGCCTCCGCCACCGCCGCGATAAGCCGGTCGTAGATGCCGCGCTGCGCATAGAGGCGCGAGCCTGCCACGCAGGCTTGGCCCGAATTGGCCATGATCCCGTTGAGCACCGCCGGCACCGCGAGCGCCAGATCGGCGTCGTCCAGCACGATGACGGGCGACTTGCCGCCCAGCTCCAGCGTTACCCGCTTGAAGTTGCCGGCCGCCGCCTGCACGATCTGGCGGCCGACCGGGGTCGAGCCGGTGAAGCTCACCTTGTCGACATCAGGGTGCGCGACCAGCGCGGCGCCGGCGACCGATCCCAGCCCGGTGACGAGGTTCACCACACCCGCCGGCACGCCCGCGTCCAGGACGATCCGAACCAGGTTGAGCGTGTTGAGCGAGGTATCCTCGGCCGGCTTCAGCACGGTGGTGCATCCGGCCGCGAGCGCGGGCGCAAGCTTGTGGCAGGCCATCATGAACGGCCCGTTCCACGGCACGATCAGCGCCGCCACGCCCACCGGCTCCTTCAGCGTGTAGCCGAAATATTGCTCGCCTTGGGCCATCTCGCCCGTCTGGCCGTGGATCTTGCCGATCCAGCCCGCGAAGTAGCGGAAAGCCTGCGCGCCGCCACCGATGGTGGCGCGTGCCATCGTCAGCGGCATCCCGTTCTCGCGCACCTCGTTCTCGGCCAGCGTGTCCAGCTCCATCTCGATCCGGTCGGCGACGGCGTGCAGGATGCGCGCCCGCTGCGGCGGCGGCAGGCTGAGCCAGCGCCGTTCCTCGAAGGCAGCGCGCGCCGCAGCGACGGCGGCGTCCACGTCGCGTGCGTCGCCGGCGCTGACATGCCCGATCACCCGCTCGTCGGCGGGGTTCAGGCTGGCGAAGGTCTGGCCCGACGCCGCTTCGCGCCACGCGCCGTCGATCAGCAGCGTCGCCGCTGTGGCGGTCGCCTCGTCCTGTTCGTTCAGCTTCACGGCATGCTCCTCGGATCAGGCCCGGATGTTGCGGTTGTTGCGGAAGACATTGGCGGGATCGTAGCGGCGCTTCACCGCGCGGAGCCGGTCGTAATGCGGCCCGAACGCCGCCCGCACATAATCCTCCCCGTCGTAGCTCAGATAGTTGGGATAGATGCGCGCGGCGTTCACCGGACGCAGCGCTTCGGAGGCGGAGATCGCCCAGGCCATCTTGTCGGGTACGGCCTCACGTCCCTGCCACGGCGCCACGATGTTGTAGAGGATGTTGCCCTCGGCGCGCAGAAACGGCGTCGCCTCCGCCGGCGCGCGGCATAGCGCGCCATGGATGTAGTGGAGCACGCCGATCATGCAGTCCTGCGGCCCCCCTGCGGCTACGATCCCGGCGAAGGTCTCGATCACCGGCTCGCTCAGCCCCGCGAACTCGCCGCCGCGCAGGAACATCGTGTCGAACCGCGGCGCGGCGCCCGCGAAAGCGGCGAAGCCCTGCGCCTTCACCGTGTCGATCACCGCGGGCGCAAAGGCGCGCAGCGGCGCGAGCGCCTTCTCCCCCGCCGCAAGCTCGCCGGACCAGCACAGCCGCACGATCGCCATCGGGGTCTTGCCCAGCGTGAACAGGACGCCGATCTCCAGCGCGTCGGGGCTTCGCGCCAGATAGTCCCGCAGGAAGCGCAGGAGCGCCGCGGGATCGGCCCGGAAGCCGATATCGCCCGCCAGCACCTGCGGCACGGAGTGCAGCCGGTAGGTGAAGCCGGTGGCCACGCCGAAGTTGCCGCCGCCGCCGCGCAGCGCCCAGAACAGGTCCGGATGCTCATCCGCATCCGCACGCAGCAGTCTCCCGTCGGCGGTGACAAGGTCGACCGACAGGAGATTGTCCACGGTCGCGCCACACGTTCCGCTCAGCCAGCCCACCCCCCCGCCGAGCGTCAGCCCGCCGATGCCGACATTCGGATTCATGCCAAGGGTCGGGACCAGCCCGTACGGCGCGCCGGCCGCGGTCAGCGCGCCCGCTCGCGCTCCGCCGCCGGCGTGGAGCGTGCGGGCCGCGGGGTCGAGCGCAAGCCGGTCGAGCCGTGCCAGATCGATCAGCACTCCCCCGTCCGGCGTCGATGCGCCGAGCAGATCGTGCCCGCCGGAACGAACCGCCACGCCGAGCTGCTGCGTGCGCGCGAACTCCAGCGCGCGGGCGACGTCGGCAGGGCTATCCGGCTGCACGATCACCGCCGGGCGGCGATCCTCCACCGGCGTCGTGCCCTTGCCCTGCCGGACGGTGGGGTAGGCGGCGTCTCCCGGGAGGAACAGGGCGCCCGACAGGCGGCCGCGCAGCGCCGCGATCGCCCGGCGATCGGGCGTGCGTGCCTCCACGCGCATCCCCGTTGCGACCGATGCGGCCATCGCCCCCGCGCCGGCAAGCACATCCCGCCGTGGCATCATCACGCCTCCCCTCCCTGATCCGTCGCGTGCGTGGCGATGAACCGCACCGCCTCCGCCCGCCATGCCGACCCGCGCGACGGCGGCGCGTCCAGCCGGAGATGATCTTCCGCGCCGGTGGCATAGCGCGGCCAGTATGGCAGGCCGGGCGCATTCGGATCGCCGCCCGCAGCAAAGGCCAGCCAGTATCGCGCCATCAGATCGGCCATGGTCGCATCCTCGGGCCGCTCGTGCGGCAGGGTGTCGAGCAGCACGCCGGTCTGCTCCGAATGGGTCGGCGGCCGATCGCTCCGGCCGTGGCGGTAGGCGTAGACGTAGCGGAAGACCGGTGCTTCGGCGGCGAAGGCGCGCGCCAGCGCATCGACCGGATAGGTGAAGCCGCGGTCGCCGTAGAGCGCCGCGAACATCGCCGGCACCTCGGCGTCGTTCGCCACCGGATAACAAGCGAGCGCCGCGCCCGCGTTGCGCCCGAAGATCGCGGCGACGAACGCCTCATACTCCGCCACGGTGCGGATCGCCATGCGCGGGCCGAAGAAATGCCCCTCGTCCTCGTTCGTGCCGATGATCGCGGGAACTGCGGCGAAGCGCCCGGCGGCGAACCGCGTCCCCGCGGGCAGGAACCAACCGTCGGCGATCGGGCGGAGCGGCCGGGCGAGCCACAGGCTGGGCGAGACGGGCGCGAGGCCCCGCGCGCGCTCGGCCAGCGCTTCGGCGGGGATGGCGCGGATCTCCGCGGCGGTCGCGCCCAGCCCTGCGCCGTGACGCTCGGCCTCCTCGCGCGGCAGCAAGGCGCTGAACGATCCCGGCGACATCAGGATCGCCCGCTCGTAGGGCCGCGCCACCTGCGGCGAGGCAAGCAGCAGCGCCCCCATCGTGGCGCCTGCGGATTCGCCGAAAAAGGTGATGCGATCGGGATCGCCGCCGAAGCCGGCCACGTTCCGTCGCACCCAGCCGAACGCCGCACCCTGATCCATCAGGCCGTAATTGCCCGACGTGCCGTGCGCCGCCTCTGCGCTGAGCGCGGGATGCGCGAGGAAGCCGAACACGCCCAGCCGCACGTTGAACGAGACGACCACCGCGCCGCGCGCGGCAAGCCGGGCGGGATCCTCCTCGGCGAAGGCGCCACTGCCGAAGGTGAAGGCCCCGCCGCACGACCAGACGAGAACCGGCCAGCCGCCCGTGCGACGCTCCTTGGGCGTCCAGACGTTCAGGTACAGGCAGTCCTCGTCCATCGCCGGCGCGCGTGAGCGCCGCAGGCCCGGCGGCTGGATCGGATCGGGGCCGAAGGCGGTCGCGTCGCGGATGCCCGTCCACGCCGCCGCAGGCGCGGGCGGGCGCCACCGCCCGGGTCCCACCGGAGGGGCGGCGTAGGGGATGCCGAGATAGGCCCAGCACTCGGGCGCGGCGGACGCGCCGACGACGCGGCCCTGGTCCGTTTCCACGATCGGCGCGTCACGCATCGCCCGGACCCTAGCGCGCCGGTACGGGGCGGGCGGCGGGCGCGGCGGGTTCGCTCGCGCTGCGGGCGCGCAGCAGCATCGCGATGATCATCAGCGCCAGCGCGCTGAGCGCGCCCGGCAGCGCCGCCGCGACGAAAATCTGGCCCGCGCTCCAGCCCGCCGCCACCAGCGCGCCCGCGATCACCGGCGCGCTCGTCGCGCCGATACGGCCGATGCCGAACGCCCAGCCGAAGCCGGTGGTGCGGATATGGTTGGGATAGGTCTCGACCAGGATCAGGATATAGCCCGACTGATAGGCGCAGATGCCGAAGGCGATGAAGAATACCGCCGCCGGCGCGAGCAAGGCGTCGCCCAGCAGCAGCGGCAGCGCCAGCATCGCCGCCATGTAGAGCGCCATCTCTATCAGCATCAGCCGGTAGATGTTGAAGCGCGACGCGAGCCAGCCCTGCGCCGCCGTGCCGAGCGCGCCGCCGATCCCGAAGGTGGCGGCCGCGTCCATCCCTGCCGTGGTCGCCATGCCCGATCTGGCGAGCAAGGCGGGTGTCCAGCTCAGCACGAAATAGATGATCGCCTGGTTGATGACGTAGGCGCCCCAGATCAGCAGCGTGAACTTCCAGAACCCGTCGACGAACAGTGCGACGATCGGCTGCTTGCCTTCGCCCGCGCCCTCGTCGTCGATCGTGACGGTGGCGATGGGACGGTCCGGCAGCAATCGCCGCGCGATCGCCAGCGCGCGCGGCACATCGCGCTTCACCCGCAGCAGGAACTGAACCGATTCGGGCACGGCGAGGGCCGCGAGCAGCGCCAGGCCCAGCGTCAGCACGCCGCCGACGTAGAGCAGGGCCTGCCAGCCGAACGCCGGCACCACCGCCCGCCCGATCACTCCGCCGATGAACGACCCCAGCGGCATGAAGGCCACCAGCCCGGCCGTGATCGGCCGCGTGTAGCGCTGCGGCGAATATTCGGACACGAGCGTGAAGATGCTGGGGATCACCGCGCCCAGGCTCATGCCCGCGAGCAGGCGCACGGCGATCAGCTCAGGGAGATTGCCCACCAGCGGCGTCGCCAGAGTCGCGATCCCGGCGACGGTCATCGCCCCCACCGTGATCGCCTTGCGCCCCAGCACCCGATCCGCCAGCGGGCTCATCACCATCGCACCGATCACGCCGCCCAGCAGACCGATCGAGAAGATCAAGCCGAAGCGGGCGAGCGGCAGGCCGAGATCGCGCATCAGATCGTGCGCCACCAGCCCCAGCATCTGCGTGTCCATTCCGTCGAACAGGATTAGCAGGCCCAGCACGGCGATCGCCAGCGCCTGCCGCGGGCGGAACGGCCCGTCGCGCATCTCGGCCGTGAAGTTCACGCTCGCCTCCCGTTTCGGCATCGCTGCGCCCCTAGAATTTGGTCGAGACCTGGACCGCGACCGAGCGCGCGCGATCGGTGATCGCAGTCACCGCGTTCGAGGCGGTCATCACCGAACGATAGGCGGCGGTGACCCTGTCGGTCACGTTCTTGCCGATCACCGCCACTTCCCACCGATCGCCCGGCCCGCTGATCGCCGCGCGAAGATCCAGCTTGGCGTAGTTGGGCTGGTAGAACAGCGGATCGATGCTCGCCTGCTGATAATAGCCCGAACTGAAATACACCCATGAGCCCAGCTTGGCGCGGATATCCGGCGTCACGTCGAAGCCGTAGTTGGCGTTGACGCTGCCGCTCCACTCCGGAGCATAGGCTTTCGTCCGCCCCGACAGGTTCTGTCGGCAGCCGGTAGGCGTCGTCACCAGCTGCAGCTGGGTGCACGGCGCGTTGGGATATTCCAGGTAGATGGCGTCGAGGTAGCCGACCGTCGCCGTTATGTCGAAGCCGCGTACCGGCCGGGCGGTCAGCTCGAAATCCACGCCGCGCACGCGCGCCCGGCCCACATTGGCGATCACCGATTGCGGCACGCCTGCGGCGGTGACGATGGTGGTCGATTCCTGCAGCCCCTTGTAGCGGCTGTTGAACAGCGCGACGTTGGTGGTGAGCCGATTGCCGAACCAGCCCGCCTTTATCCCGCCCTCGAACGACCGCACCGTCTCCGGCCCGAACACGTCGCGGCTGTTGCCGATCGCCCAGCCACCCGCCTTGAAGCCGGTGGTGTAGGAGGCGAAGGCCATGACGCTCGACGTGAGATCATATTGCACGTTGACCGAAGGCATGAACTTGTCGTCGGTACGCCGCGTGACGGGATATTCCCCAAGCGGAAAGCCGACGCTGCCGGCGAATGCCGCCTGCGCCGTCGGCGAGAATTGTCGCCCGGCGGCAATCTCGCCGAAATCGTCGCCCACGCCGACCAGCGCGTTGCGTGCGATGGTCTTCCGGATCGAGCTGTAGCGCGCGCCGAGATTGAGCCGCAGCGCCTTGGTGAAGTTGAGCGTGGCGGCGCCGAACACAGACCGGTTCGCCTGGTTCTGGATCGCACCGACGCGCTCGGCGATCGGAGTACCCGCCGCGATCGTGCCGGGCGGAGGCACCAGCGCCGCGAAGGGCGAGAAGTAGAAGCCGTAGGACAGCCCGCCGTTCAGCCGCGAGTCGTCATAATAGGCGCCCAGCGTATATTCCAGGAAGCCGCCTTTGTCCGATTCCAAGCGCAGTTCCTGGCTGATCGAGCGGAAGCGCTCGCGCTGGGTGATCGGCAGGCCGCTGGACGATCCCAGGCCGAGGATGGTCGCGTTGACCAGCAGGGGGCTGCCGGTGAAGCGGCGGATGCGGTGATGGTAGAAGCCGGTGGTCGAGGTCAGCGTATGGTCGCCCAGCGTCAGCGCGATGTTGAGCGCGCTGCTGACCGACTCGAGGTTGAACTGAGAACGCCCGGTGCTCGTCTTGTAGTTCAGCCGGTTGTCGGCATTGCCCGCCGCGATCACCGACGCGCAACCCGGACGCAGCGGATAGCCGGGCGCGGGTGGACAGTTGAGCACCTCCTGCAGTTCGGAATTGGTGTCGTCGAACTTGGCGTAGTCCACCTTCAGGTTGATATCGAGTACGCCGGGCGTCTCGTAGCGCAACGCCACGCGACCCTGGACATCGTCGTTATTCGGTCCCTTCTCGTCGAAGCGGCGGTTCTTGATATAGCCGTTCATACCCGAGACGCGTGCGGCGATCCGCCCGGAAAGCTGCTCGGACAGCGGGCCGCCCACCGCGCCCTGCAGGTCGTATTCGCCATCGGTGAAGGCGTAGAGGGCGGATGCATAGCCGTTCAAGGTCTGGGTGGGCTTGCGCGTGGTGGCGCTCAGCGCACCTGCGATCGCGTTGCTGCCGAAGTAGGTCGATTGCGGACCTTTGAGCACCTCGATCCGCTCCAGATCGAGGAAGCCGGCGCGCGTCGCCTGCGATCGCGGCAGGTAGACGCCATCGACGAACAGAGCCACCGATTGCTCGAAGCCCATGTTGAAGCCCGATCCGATGCCGCGGATGTTGAGCGAATCGGACGCGCCCGCCTTGTTGACCTTCACCCCGCTCAACCGGTTGCCGAGGTCGCCCAGTTCCGTCACCTGCGACTGGCGCAGGCTGTCCCCGGTGGCGACCAGCACGGAGATCGGCACGTCCTGCAGGCTCTGCTCGCGGCGCTGCGCGGTGACGACGATCTCGTCGGGCGCAAGCGTCTCCGCCGCCGTCTCACCCGCCTGCGCGAAGGCCGCACCCGGCACCGCCACGACGATCGTCCACAGCGCGCTCGACACCAGAAACCCGCTTCGCACCATCTCCGCTCTCCCCTGTCGCGCGGCCGCTGTCCGCGACCTGCGCCCTGTCTTGCCAGAGCCTCACCCTGAACCGGACAACTTTAATTATCAAGACATAAGTTATGCTATAATAGCGTTAGTGGCGTTGGTGTCCCATAGCACCCATCCCGCGCCCACCGTGGCCATGTGCGCGGGAAAATATTCCACCACATCGCAGCGTGGCGCCGGCCGTGTTTCGGCCATCGCCCCCGCCGCGACCAGCCAGGTGCGGAGCTCGCCCGTTCCCGAATCGGTCGCCGCCGACCGGAAGGAGAAGAGTGCGTCCAACCGATCGAGATCGCCGGCGCGCAGACAGTCCAGCACCCATGCGTCCAGCGGCTCGTCCACCCAACCCGAAAGCGGCCCCTCCGGATCGTGCGACATGCCGCCGCTGCCGTAGATCGCGATCGGCACGTCGATATCCGCGCAGATCCGGCCCACCGCGCGGCCCAATGCGACGCAGCGGTCCCCCGACAAGGCGGCCGAAGTGCGCTCGGTTGTCTTGATGACGAGCGGGATCACGGGAATGTCGAGCTTCGGCATCAGCAGCGGGATCGGCCGGGTGAAGGCATGCGGCACCCGTAGATGGGGCCGCCCCTCGGGGTTCTGCCGCCGGCTGATCGATACGTCGAAGCCACGGCCGACCAGTTCGCCGAGCAGGTGCTCGGCAAGGGCGCTGTGCACCTTCAGGCGCACGCCGAAGCGATCGGGCTCCTCCCAGAACTTGGCGAGCGGCTCGCGATCGAAGTCGCCGTAATTGTGAAAGCCGACGAGATCCTCGGTGCCGGCGTGAACCATGATGTTGGGATTGTTGGCGGCCGAGAACCACTCGAACTGGTCGCCGCCGACGATGATGAGCGCTTGCGGCCGGTGCGCCTCCAGCGCCGCCTGCAGCCGGGCAAAAGCGCCGCGGCGGCGCGCGATCCACGCCGTCACACAAGCCTCGTCCTGCCGTGCCAGCGCCGCCGGCCGGGGCAGATCGCGGTTGATCAGGTCGAACCAGCGCGTCCAGCCCCGGTACGTATCCTGGAAGAGGATCGGTGAGTGCGACGAGGCCATTCCGGCGACTAGCGGCATGTGCCGTCCTCCCACGTGACGAAGCCGAGACCGGCGGCGGCATGATGCACCGCCAGATAGTCATGGACACGGGCGCGACAGCCCGCCCGCTCGAACGCGGCTGCCGCCGTCATCCACAGCCGCGCCTCGGCGGTGCCGGCGAGCAGGTTGCGTGACGGGAGAGCCCAGGCGCGCGCGATGTCCGCTGCCTGGCCGCGCTCGATCCGGGCCAGCAGCCAGCGGTCGAATATGTCGTCGATCCATCCCGCCATCGCGCCGCCCGGCTCGCCCGAAAGGCCGCCGCTCACCAGCAATCCCACGCGCTTGTCGGTGAGCGCGGCGGCGGCCGCCAGTGCCTCGCCGAAGCGGAGCAGCCGCTTGCCGGGGATCAGCGGGGCGACATGACAGTTGATGCTGATCGGTATGATCGGCAGTCCGCCGGCAAGCCGGGCGATGGCCTCCACGGCGGCGGGCGTAACGCCCTGCGCCGGATCTCCCTGCGGCGCGAAAACATCCTTGCCCTCCGCAACGTCGAAGCCGGCGCGCACCAATTCCTCGAGCAGCAAGGCGGCGACTGGCCCTTCGCACGCGAAGCTCGTCCGTCGCGGCGCCTCGCCAAGCGCGGTCAGCGCGGGGTCGCCCCAGGCCTCGCCGCCCGAGAGCAGGTGAAGCTGCGGCACGTTGGCCACGTCGAACTGGCTGCCGCGATCCGCGGTTATCAGGATCAGCGCGTCCAGCGCGGCGCTTGCGATATGCCTGTCCAGCGTGCCGAGCGCATCGGCGATGCGGGCGGCGTAGCCGTCGAGCAGCGCTGCGTCCTCGTCCGCCGCGCGCCGGGGCTGGATCGCGTCACCGCGCAGCAGTTGCGCCACCTGCGGCCAGGCGTCGCGCGACCGATAGAGAAGCGGGGAGTAGCTCAGCCCCGCTCCCGCGACGATCGGCATCGTTCCTCTCCCGTCGTGGCTTGACAATAAAAGCTGCGCTAGCATAACTTATCTTCTGATGGCAATACAGCTTCGGCCGAGGCCGGCGGCGGTCCCACGAAGGGGAGGCAGATGATCTACGAGGATATGGGCAGGCGCCTGATCGACACCGACTCGGGTCTGGTCGATCGGGCGATCTTTGCCGATCAGGCAATCTACGACAAAGAGATGGCCGAGGTGTTCGAGAAATCGTGGCTGTTCGTCGGCCATGAGAGCCAGATCCCGGACAAGGGCGACTACTTCCTCTCCCAGCTCGGCCGCGAGCCCGTGGTCGTCACGCGCGACGCCAAGGACGAGGTGAACGTCCTCCTCAACATCTGCACCCATCGCGGCATGCCCGTGTGCCGCTACGATCGCGGCAATGCGAAGCTCTTCACCTGCCCCTACCACGGCTGGACCTTCGCCAATAACGGCGACCTGACCGGCGTGCCGTTGCGCGCCGAAGGCTACGGCGCCCAGCTCGATCGATCCAAGTGGGGCCTGATCAAGGCACGGGTCGCGCGCTACTACGGCTCGATCTGGGCGACGTTCGACGAAGCCGCGCCGAGCTTCGAGGATTTCCTGGGAGACATGGCCTTCTGGCTGCGCGAATTCATGATGGCGCCCGACGGTGAGGATGACGGGCTGGAGGTGGTCGACGGCATCCTCAAGTGCGAGATCCCGAGCAACTGGAAGTTCGGTGCCGAGAATGCGGCCGGCGATCTCTATCACGATGTCAGCCACAAGTCCGTCCAGCGCGTCGGCCTTGCGCTCACCAAGCTGCGCGGGCGGCACACGTGGGACGCCGATCCCGCCAAGTTCAAGCTGCTCAACATCACCTTTCCGGCGGGCGGCCATGCGGTGCGCGGCAACCTCTACGAAAATCCGGGCCGCGACTATCAGTCGCAATGGGCCGCCGATCCGGAAGTGGACGCCTATTTCCGCGACGCCCATTATGCGCGGCAGAAGCGGCTGGGCGAGAAGGAGCGGCTGCTGAACCGCGGCGGCATCGTCTTCCCCAACTTCGTCTACAACGCCGCGAACCGCACCTCGATCACCAGCTGGATCCCGCGCGGCCCCTCGCGCACCGAAGTGTGGAAGTGGATCTTCGTGCCGAAGAAGGCGCCGCAGGCGGTGAAGGACGCGATGCGCAACTACCTGCTCCGCTACACCGGCCCCGCCGGCATGGTTGAGCAGGACGATTTCGAGAATTGGGGTTCCGCTCAGGTCGGGGCGAACAGCATTCTCGCGCGGCGGCTGCCGATGAACTACCAGCTTCGCCTCGGCGACCATGCTCGCTGGGCCTGGCCGGAGCGATGGATCGGCGAAGGCGCGCTGGTGGACGAGGGCGTGTCCGAACATGCCCAGCGCATCTTCTACGATCGCTGGGCCGAGATGATGAGCGGTACGCCGCAGGCATTCCGGCAGGAGGCGGCGGAATGACCAGCGAGGCAAGTCAGAACATCCTTCCAGCCGACACCGCTGTCGCCACCGCGCCGACACTGAAGGAGCGGGTCGAGGATTTTCTCGCCCATGAGGCCGAACTGCTAGACGAGCGGCGCTTCGACGCGTGGCTGGATCTGCTGGACGAGGACATCCACTACTGGATGCCGCTGGTCCGCAATTTCGAGCATGGCCGTCCGCAGGATGAATATAGCCGGCCCGGCGTCGACGCCGCCTGGTTCGACGAGGGCAAGGCGACGCTGCGCCAGCGGATCATGCAGCTCCAGGGTGGCGACCATTGGGCAGAGGAGCCGCTGTCGCGCAGTACGCACATGGTCACCAACCTGCGCATCGTCGCCGCGAGCGACGCCGAGATCACGGTCAAGTGCCGCTTCCTCGTGTACGTGAACCGGCGGGAGGAGGAGGTGCGGCTATTCATCGGCAAGCGGACCGACGTGCTGCGCCCGCACGGCGGTGACTTCCTGATCCGCAAACGCTCCATCTTCCTCGATCAGAGCAAGATGCTGTTCAAGAACCTGACGACCTTCTTCTGAACCGGAGAACCAGGGTGACGAAGCGGTTCGGATCGTTCAGGGAGCAGCTTGCGGCACGCCTGCCTTTGCTCGGCAGCTTCATCAAGACGCCGAGCGTCCATGCGATCGAGATATTGGGCGGGATCGGCTTCGACTTCGTGATCGTCGACGAAGAGCACGGGCCGTTTGACCGCGGCACGATCGATCTGCTGATGCTGGCGACGCGGGCGAGCCAGATCGCAGGGATGGTTCGCGTGGCAGGCCCCGCCTCGATCCTTGCCGCCCTGGATATGGGTGCTGACGGCATCCTCGTGCCGCACGTCGATAGCGCCGCTGACGCGCGGGCGGTCGCGGCGGCTGCCCGGTTTCGCGGGGGCACCCGTGGCTGCTCGCCCTCCCCGCGCTCGGGCGACTATGGCGCGGTCGGGCTGCACGACTATGTCGCGCGCGCCGACGCCGGCGTTTCGGTGGCTGTGATGATCGAGCATCCCGATGCGCTGGAGAACGTCGAGGCGATCGCCGCGGTCGACGGCATCGACGCGCTGTTCCTGGGCCTCGGCGATCTCGCCGTCGCCATGGGGGAGCCCTTCCCCGCCCAGCACGTGCTGCGCGCCGCCGCCGAGAAGGTCTGCCGCGCGGCGGACGCGCAGGGCAAGGCGGTGATGGCGACCGCGCCCAGCGTGGCGGCGGGCGCGTGGCTGCTCGATCTGGGCGTCACCGCCTTCGTCGTCGGATCGGACCAGGGCCTGATGCGCACGGCGGCGGTGGCGGAGCTGGGCGCCTTCCGTGCGGTGGAACAAGCGGGAGGAAGGGGATGACGGCGAACGACGGCTTCGGCCAGAACCGCGACATTTCGCTGGCGAGGCCGTGCCGCCTGGCCTCCTTCGCCCAGCTGCTCGAGGGCGAGCCGCAGCGCATCGAGCCGAACGGCGCCCCGACGTGGATCGCGCGCGGCGCGAACTTCGTCGTCGCGGCGAGCCGGGTCGAAGCGGGCGACATCGTGGCGCATCACGGCATTCCCGACGAATCGATGCTCCTTCTGACGCCTGCCGTCGCGGTCGCCATCACGGCGGCAGGGGATGAGGCGACGGTCACGGAGGAGGCGCTGGCGATCCTTCCACCCGGCGATACGCGGATCGTGGCGGCTTCGGGCGGCGTGATCGTGCGCATCTTCTCGATCCGCGCCGAGCCGTTCGCCGCGCTCGCCGTCAACGCGGCCGACTATGGCGCGGTCGACGATGTCGCGCCGCTGACGCCGCTCCCCCCGCCGCCCGACGGCTACCGCCTGCGCCTGTACCGATTGCGCGACTACAGCGAAGATGTCGGCTTCGGCCGCATCTTTCGTTCGAGCAACCTGATGGTCAACATCTTCGAGCCGTCGGCCGCCGCCCGCGACCTTTCGAGGCTCAGCCCGCACGAGCATGCCGATTTCGAACAGGGATCGCTCACGCTCGGAGGCAGCTTCGTCCATTACCTGCGTACGCCCTGGGTGGCCGATCGATCCGCCTGGCGGCCCGACCGGTTCCTCGAATGCGCCGGCTGCTCGCTGGTCGTCATCCCGCCGCGCATGATCCACACCACCAGTTGGTCGACGGGGAACGCACGGCTCATCGACATCTTCGCTCCGCCGCGCGCGGACTTTTCCGCCAAGCGGCGATGGGTGCGCAACGCGGCGGATTATCCGTGGCCGGACGTCGATCCGGCCCGCTGACCCTTGCGTCTCGCGGATGGCGCGCCGCCTTGCGGGGCTGTCGCTTCCTGATAGAGGAGCATGTCCCGCCAGTCACCTTGGGGAGAGGGCGGGCAGGATCTGGCCGTGCCTCGGCGGGGCGAAGAAAGTGCGGTGAACATGGCGAACCTCCGTAAACCGCCGGCAGACGGCGCCTTCCGCGAGCCGCACGACTACAAGACGGCCAGCTCGGCGCTCGACCCGCTGTTCCGCCGAGAGATCGACTATCTTATCCGCATGATCCGCATGCGCGAGATATATGCCGTCGAACTCATGCTCGCGCCCATCGGCCTTTCGCTGAGCGCCTGGTATCCCCTGACCGTCCTGCAGCTGGAGGACGGCATGTCCCAGCGCGAACTGGGCCTCAGGCTCAACCTCAAGGACGCCGCGATCGGAAAGGCGCTGGACGCGCTGGAGAGGGCCGGCCTCGTCATCAGGAAGAAGGACAAGACGGATCGACGCAAGGCGCTCGTCTTTCTGACGAGCAAGGGGAAGACCGCCAGCAAACAGGTCGCCAAGATGCGCGCGAAGTTTCAGGCGGTGGCGGTCGGCGGCTTCTCCGAGGCGGAAAAGGAGCAGTTCCGCGACATGCTGGAGAAGTCATACTATAATATAGAGGATTTTGTTTCGACTTTCGAAACGTCGGTCGATCCTGGTTCAGACTGAGCGTGGCCATGAACAGGCGATGTCTTAAACGAAATGCGCGGTGCCTGCTGTAGCCGGGAGATGACCTGGATCGGTCCGCAATGCGATCGCCCTACCGCCGAATGCCGCCGTCACACAGCTTTAGTGCAGCGTTCGAAGGTTCAGTCGGCGCGAGGGGCCAGGTGGCGGAACAGGGTTTGCTGCGCCGCCTGGTCGAACTGCTGCGAGAAGGCGTGCGTGTCCCGCAGGGTCGCGACGCGGGCGGCCGCCGGGCGCGCATCGATCGTCGCGACGAGGCGTGCGACGTTGGGGAAGCGCGCCGGTGCATCGTCGCCCAGAGGCCGCGCCATCACGCGGCCCCATCCCCACACCGCCATGTCCACGATCGAGTAATCGTCACCCAGCATCCACTGGCTGTCCGCCAGCCGCCTGTCGAGTATCTCGAAATGCCGCCTCGCCTCGAAGAGGTAGCGTGTCACCGCATAGTCCTTCGGCTCGGGTGCGAAATGCTGGAAGTGAACGGCCTGGCCAGAATAAGGGCCGACGCCGCTCGCCACGAACATCAGCCACGACAGCATCGTCCCGCGCTCCGCCACGCCGACAGGTACGAACCGCCGATGCTTGTCGGCGAGATGGAGAAGGATGGCGTTGCTGTCGAAGACGGCGGTCCCGTCCTCGTCGACGATCGCCGGCAATTTGTTGTTGGGGTTGATCCGCGCGAAGCCGGCATCGAACTGCTCGCCGCGCAGCATGTCCACCGGCACCGGCCGGTACGCCACGCCGAGCTCCTCCAGCAACAACGCCACCTTCATCGGGTTGGGGCCGGTGTTATAGTAGAAATCGATCATACGAAGCCCCTCTTGGCTGTAACTGTCCGGCGATCGGCCGAAGTGGAAAGCGCGGCCGGCGAGCGGCTAGATGCGCCCCATCGCCCCGGCCTTGAAGCGGCTGACGGCGTCGCGCAGCGCATCTTCGGAGGACATGACGAACGGTCCGTTGGCGATCGACGGCTGATCCAGCGGCTCTCCGCTCAGGATCAGAAAGCGGGCGTCCGTCTCCAGCGCGTGCAGCGCGACGGGCGACAGGCCGGTCTCCCATATAAGCATGGCGGGAGCGCGGATCTCGCGAGGATAGCCTTCGCCGAGATCGAGGGCGCCCCGGAACAGGTAGACGAGGAGGGTCCACGGCATGCGGGCCTCGGGTGCCGCCTGCGGGCTGCTGTCCGGCCACGTCATCCCGCCGCCGGGCGCGAGCTTCACGTCGATCAGCGCCAGCGGGCTGGGCGGCGCGAACGCCGCCTGCAGGCTCTCGTAGCGGCCGGCGAGGATGCGGAGCCACCCGCCGCCGGGCAGCGAGGCGAGCGGGATGGCGTCAGCGTCGACATGGTGGATGCGCGGCGGCGCGACCTCCTGATCCTGCGGCTGGCGGACGAAGATCTGCATGCCCTCCACCATCGCGCCGGGCAGGTCCGGCACCTCTTCGTGGACGATGCCCGATCCGGCGGCGGTCCAGTGCAGGCCGCCCGGCGGGATCGCGCTGCGATCGCCCCGGCTGTCCCGATTGGTCATGCCGATCGCGCTTTCCGGCAGAACGTACGTCACCGCCGAGAAGCCGGCATGCGGATGCGGCGGGAAGGTGGGGCCGCGCATGGAGAAATGGTCGAGATTGAAGAAGGGATTGCCCTGCGCCCCGAGCTCCGACCGGCCGACCCGCCATGCGCTGAAGGCATCACCATGCGTGGCGCGGGCCGGTGACACGATGCCGAGCAGCCGGCGATCAGGTTGCAGAAAGGCCAAGGCTGATCCTCTGATGTCAGGGTGTGGCGAGCAGTTCGGCGACGCCGTCGTCGCTGCACCCGTCGAGGCCGACCAGCACGCGCAGGCAGCGCAGGAACGTCACGCGATCCGGTTCGTCCAGCGGCGCCACGATCTCGCGCTGCGCGATCTCCACCCGCTCCAGCCGATCGAGCAGCAGCGCGCCGCCCTCCTCGGTGATCCGCATCGTCCACGCGCGGCTGTCCGTGCGGTCCTTCTCGCGCGCGATCCAGCCGCGCGCGATCATCCGGCCGACCATCTCCTTCATCGTGCTCTTGTCGATGCCGGTGCGATCGACCAGTTCGCGCTGCGAGGCGCCCGGATGCTTGCCGAGCGCGATCAGCAGCGCGATCTGCTGGCGGGTGACGTCGTCGCCGACGATGCGCGCGAAGATCTCATAGGATCTCTGGTGATTGCGCCGCAGCAGGTGCCCCGGCGCGTCCAGCAGGGAGAAGTGCGACAGGCGTTCCGCGATGGCATCCATGTCCGAGAGAGCTTCCTGCGCTTGGTCGGGCACAGTTGCGCGGACCGCCGCCGTTTTCAAGCGCCCGACCGCACCCTGAACTCGACCCGGCCGAGGGTCTGGACGACCAGGCGCACATGGTTGCCGGGCGCGAGATGCTCCGCCGCGGTGGCGCCCCCCGCCATGACCACGTCGCCGGCCTTCAGCGCCTCCCCCGCATCGTCCGCCAGCCGCGCGGCGGCGACGAGCGAGCGGATCGGATTGCCCAGGATCGCCGCCGAGGATCCGATCTGCCGCGGCTCGCCGTCTATCTCCATGATCATGCCCAGGTTCGACAGATCGGTGGCGGGATCGGCCCACGGCCCGACCACGAAGCCGGAGGACGAGCTGTTGTCGGCCACCACGTCGGTCAGCGAGAATTTGAAATTCTCGTAACGGCTGTCGATGATCTCCAGCGCGGGTGCGACGCCGCCGACCGCCGCCAGCGCGGCGGCCGGCGTGACGCGCCCGGCGAGGGGGGCCTTGAGCAGGAAGGCGATTTCCGGTTCCACGCGGGGGTGGACATAGGCCGCGAAGTCGATCGCGCCGCCGTCCTCCACCAGCATCCCATCGGTCAGGCGACCCCAGATCATCTCGTCTATGCCCATCTGCGCCATCTTCGCGCGGCTGGTGAAGCCCATCTTGATGCCGACGCGGATCTCGCCGCGCTGGTAGCGACGGCCGAGCGAGGCGGCCTGCACGCGATAGGCGTCTTCCAGGGTCAGCGGCTGATCCAGCTGCGGGGTGGCCCGGGCGTAGCGGGCGGCATCGTCGAGCAGGGTCGCGATATCCATCACCTCAAGCATGCTGTCCCTCCCGAGCCTTCGCCATGTCGAGCGCGACATCGACGATCATGTCCTCCTGCCCGCCGACCATCTTGCGCCGGCCGAGCTCGATCAGGATGGCGCGCGTATCCAGCCCGTGCTCCTCGGCGGCCTTCTCGGCGTGGCGCAGGAAGCTGGAATAGACGCCGGCATAACCCAGGCTCAACGTCTCGCGATCCACCCGCACCGGCCGGTCCTGCAAGGGCCGGACGAGTTCCTCGGCGGCATCCATCAGCGCGAACAGGTCGCAGCCATGCTGCCAGCCATAGGCATCCGCCGTGGCGATGAAGACCTCCAGCGGCGCGTTGCCCGCGCCCGCGCCCATGCCGGCCAGGCTGGCGTCGACCCGGATGGCGCCGTTCTGCACGGCGACGATCGAGTTGGCGACGCCAAGCGACAGATTGTGGTGGGCGTGCACGCCGCGCTGCGTCTCGGGCTTCAGCACGCGATCATAGGCCTGGCACCGGGCGGCATACTGATCCATCGTCATCGCGCCGCCGCTGTCGGTGACGTAGACGCAGTGCGCGCCGTAGCTTTCCATCAGCAGCGCCTGCCGTGCCAGTGGTTCCGGCTCGCTCATGTGGCTCATCATCAGGAAGCCGGAAACGTCCATGCCCAGCTTGCGGGCATATTCGATGTGCTGCCGGGCGACATCCGCCTCCGTGCAGTGGGTCGCGACACGCACCGAGCGGACGCCGAGATCGAACGCGCGCTTGAGATCGTGGATGGTGCCGATCCCGGGGAGCAGGAGGGTGGTGAGGATGCTGTGCTCCAGCACCTCGGCCACCGCGCCGATCCAGTCCCAGTCGGTGTGCGCGCCGAAGCCGTAGTTGAACGACGACCCGGACAGGCCGTCGCCATGCGCCACCTCGATCGCGTCGACCTTCGCGCGATCGAGGGCACTGGCGATCGCGACGACGTGGTCGAGGCCATATTGGTGGCGGATGGCGTGCATGCCGTCGCGCAGCGTGACATCCTGGATGTACAGCTTGGTCGTGGCGGGATCGAAGCTCATGCCGCGATCCTCTCGCGCGTGCGCAGCGCGATCTTCTCGGCGGTACGGAGCGCGGCCGAGGTCATGATGTCGAGATTGCCGGCATAGGCGGGCAGGTAGTGCGCGGCACCCTCCACCTCCAGGAAGACCGTGACCTTGAGGCCGGTGAAGCTGCCGCCCATCTCGGGAATGTGGAGCCGGCGGTTCGAGCCGATATGCTCGAACTGCACCGCCTGCTTCAGGCGATAGCCGGGCACGTACTTGCGCACCTCTGCCACCATCGCGTCGACCGACGCGGCGATCTCGTCCCGGTCGGCATCGTCGCACAGGCAGTAGACCGTGTCGCGCATGATGAGCGGCGGTTCGGCCGGGTTGAGCACGATGATCGCCTTGCCGCGCTCCGCGCCGCCCACCTTCACGATCGCGTCGCTCGTCGTCTCGGTGAACTCGTCGATGTTGGCGCGCGTGCCGGGCCCGGCGGACTTCGACGCGATCGAGGCGACGATCTCGCCGTAGCGGACCGGCGCGACGCGGTTCACGGCCGCCACGATCGGGATCGTCGCCTGCCCGCCGCACGTGACCATGTTGACGTTGCGCGCATCGAGGTTGGCGTCGCCGTTGACCGGCGGGATGGTGTAGGGCCCGATCGCGGCCGGCGTGAGATCGATCACGCGCTTGCCGTGGGCCAGCAGCACCTCGCTGTGACGCTGGTGCGCGCCGGCGGACGTCGCGTCGAAGACGATCGCGATGTCGGCGAAGCCCGGCAACGCCAGCAGCCCGTCGAGCCCGCCCGCCGTGATCGGCACGCCCAGCCGCTCGGCGCGCTTCAGGCCGTCGGACTCGGGATCGATGCCGACGAACGCGCCCATCTCCAGCACCTCGGACAGGCGCATCACCTTTATCATCAGATCGGTGCCGATGTTGCCGGAGCCGATGATCGCGACCTTCGTCTTCATGCGTCTTCCTTCCCGAAGCGGACGCGAACCGTGCCGAGCCCGGCGATGCGGGCCTCCACCGTGTCGCCGGGCGCCACCGCCACCATCGGCCCCAGCGCGCCGGACAGGACGACGTCGCCCCTGGCGAGCGGCCGGCCGACCTCGGCCAGCTTGGCCGCCAGCCAGCCCAGCGCGTGCAGCGGATTGCCGAGGCAGGCCGCGCCCGCGCCGAACGAAACCTGCTCCCCGTTCTTTTCCAGCACCATGCCGCACAGGCGCAGGTCCAGCGCGGCGAGCGGCACGGGGCTGGTGCCAAGCACGAACAGGCCGGAGGAGGCGTTGTCGGCGACGGTATCGACGATGCCGATCTTCCAGTCGGCGATGCGGCTGTCGACGATCTCGATCGCGGGCAGCGCATAGGCGACGCTGTCGATCAGCTCGGCCGTGGTCAGCCGCGCCGGATCGGGCGTGCGACCGAGCACGAACGCGACCTCCGCCTCGACCTTGGGCTGCAGCAGTCGACCGGGCGCGACGGTGTCGCCGTCGTTGATCGCCATGTCGGCGAACAGCTGGCCGAAATCGGGCTGGTCGACGCCCAGCTGCGCCTGCACCGCCCTGGCGGTGAGGCCGATCTTCGCGCCGACGACGCTCCGCCCTTCCGCTTCCCAGAAGGCGGTGTTGGCGGCCTGGATGGCGTAGGCGTCGGCGATCGTCGCTTCGGGCCATGCCTCTCGGATCGGCGGCATCGGCCGGCCGTCGGCATAGCAGGCGCGCAGGCGTTCCGCGTGCGCCTCGATCCCGCCGACGGGCTGATCGAGGACTAGCTGGCTGGCCATTCGGGGTCTCCGTCACAAAGGAAATGCCACATCCGCTCGAACAGCCCGCCCGCCTTGATGGCGCGGCGGGCGACCTCGTCGGCGGTATATTCGCGAGGGTCGAGGCCCGCTCCGCGCGCCGGCAGCAGCGCCAGCTCGATCCGCGCGGCGTCTTCGAGGAAGAAGGCGAGCGCGGCGGCCTCTTCAAGAGTTTCGGCGGCAGTGACCTCGCCGTTGCCGGCAAGCACGATCGCCGCCGCGTCGCCCATCATCTCGACGACGCGCGTCGCCGCCGCGTCGTCGCGGACCAGCGCGACGGAGGGCCACAGCGGCGGAGCGGGGGCGAAATAGGTGCCGAGACCGTGCAGCGCGCGCGGTGTCTCGCCCAGCGCCGACAGCGCGACCACCGCCGGGGACTGCACGCGTGCGACGCCGCCGATCGCGGGTCGCCGGCGGTAGATCTCGCGGTGGATGCGCACCTCCGGCAGCGCGCCGGCCGGCAACTCGCCATCCAGCGCCACGATCACGCCGGGCGCGTCGACCGGCACGGTGCCGAGCGGTTGCGCGGGCGAGACGAGGAAGCGCTGCTCGTCCAGCCGGGTGCTGACATGGCCATAGGCGTGGGCGAGACCGTGCCGACCCATCGCCCGCGCGGCCAGGCGCATCGTGCGGGCAGGATCAGGCGGCACGGGCCAGGTCGGCGTCCGCTGCCTGCGCCGGCACGCGGAACTCGGGAATATCCGGTTCAGACCCCCACATGCAGAAGCTGGACTGCGCCTTGGGGAACTGGCGCGGCACGTAGGTCTTCTCGTCCTCGGCGGTGATCAGCCGCACGCCGGTGGAATATTCGTAGATCATCCCGTCAGGCCCCTGAAAATACAGGAAGCGCGCGCCGGAGGTAGGATGGCGGCCCGGACCGAACACGATCTTCACGTTGTTCTTCTGGAGAAAGTAGAAGGACCGCATGATGTCGTCCTGGCTCTCCACCTGGAAGTTGACGTGCTGGATGCCGGCATAGCTCGACGGGAACAGGGCGATCTTGTGATGCACCTCGTCGATGCGCAGCAGCGCCGCCTCGCCGATCCAGTCGCTCACCTTCGCGCTGAGCATCGAGATCCAGAACGCCTCGTCGTCCCGCGGGCTGGCGGTGCGCAGGCCGATATGGCTGAACGAGGTGATGCCCGCATCGCGGCTGCCGAAGTAGCGCGTGCCGCTGGCGGCCGGCCGCGCGACCAGATCGATCACGTTGCCGGTCGGATCCTGGATCGTGATGAGGCCGTGGACGCGGCGCTGCTCGCGCTCGTCGGCCGTGCCGTGGCGAACGGCCACGCCGGCGCGCTCGAACAGGGCGGCGGCATCGTCGAGCGCCTGCATCGTCGGCAGCTCGAAACCGACGACATGGCCCGAACGGCCGCCCTTGGTGAACACGACGTTGTGATCGCGATCGTCGCCGCGCAGATAGGCGGCGCTCGCATCGCGGCCGACGAGTTCCAGCCCGAGCATCTCCGTCGCGAAGCGCACGCTCTCGTCCAGATCCTCCGATCCGATGCGGACGTAGCGGATGTCGTGCAGGTCTGCCCCCATGTCAGCTGCCCTTGGTGAGCGTGGATTCAGGCCGCTGGAACTTGCGGCTCATGTGGCCGACCCCCTCCTGGTCGCCGAGCTTGAAGCCCCACGAGTAGCCGCCCGGCGGATTGGAGAGGATCTCCCAGGCATTGTCGTCCATGTCCCAGAAGTAGAAGCAGTAGGTGCCGTGCTGGACCACCGGCTTGGTGATCTTGTGCAGGCCCCACTTCTCGGCATCGCGCTTCACCAGCTGATACGCCTCGTCGACCTCCGCCTCGGTGCCGACGTCGAGCCCGTTATGGTTGAGGAACGGCATCGTCTCCTTGTTCTTGGTCGGGCTCTGCACGACGACGATGATCTGGTCGCCGCCCTTGCGCGCCCAGAACGACACCGCCGCCATCTGCACCGTCTCGAAGCCGAGAAACTCGTCGAAGAAGGCGCGGGTGCGCGCGATGTCGCGACATTCCAGCGTGGCGTGCGAATAGAGCGTGGTCTTGAGCACGGGTTCGGCCTTGGCCGGGACTTCGGTGATCGTCGCCATCGCGCCGTCTCCTAGAGTTTGATGCAGATGTTGGTGGGCTCGGAATAGAAGTTGATCGAATGTTCGCCGCCCTCGCGGCCGACGCCCGACATCTTCGCGCCGCCGAACGGCGTGCGCAGATCGCGCAGGAACCAGCAGTTCACCCACGAGATGCCGACCTCCATCGCTTTGCCGACGCGGTGGGCGCGCGACAAGTTGGTGGTCCAGATCGAGGAGGCGAGGCCGTATTCGGTATCGTTGGCCATGCGGACCGCCTCTTCCTCGCCATCGAACGGGATGATCGCGGCACAGGGGCCGAAGATCTCCTCACGACAGACGCGCGCGTCGTGCGCCAGCCCGGTCCAGAGCGTCGGCTGGACGAAGAAACCCCCGGCCGCCTCGCCGGCCAGATCGGGAACGCCGCCGCCGGTGACGACCGTCGCCCCGTCCTCGACCGCCGACCTGTAATATCCCAGCACCTTGTCGCGATGCTCGGCGGAGATGAGCGGGCCGAAATTGACGCCCGCGTCGTGCGGCAGGCCCGGCTTCATCGCCTCCGCGCGCACCTTCATGCCGGCGACGAAGGCATCGAATACCGGCCGCTCGACATAGATGCGCTCGGGCGCGAGACAGACCTGCCCGGTGTTGAGGAAAACCGCCCGCGACAGGCCGGCGAGCGCCGCGTCCATGTCGGCATCGGCGAACACGATCGCCGGGTTCTTGCCGCCGAGCTCGAACGACAGCGCCTTCACGCTCGGAGCGGCCGATCGCATGATCGCGGCGCCGGTGCGCGTCTCGCCGGTGAAGGTGATGGCGCGCACGCCGGGGTGGCTGGTCAGCATCTCGCCCGCCGATTCCGGGCCGAACCCGTGGATGACGTTGAACACGCCGTCCGGCATGCCGACCTCGCTCATCACCTCGCCGAGCAGGGTGGTGGAGGACGGCGTCTCCTCCGACGGCTTGACGATCACGGCATTGCCGCAGGCGAGCGCGGGAGCCACCTTCCACGTCATCAGCAGCAGCGGCAGGTTCCACGGCGAGATCACGCCCACCACGCCCAGCGGCTTGCGCACCGCATAGTTGAGCGCCTTGCCGCCGTCCGGCGTGTCCATCTCGAACGTCTCGGTGGAGAGGTTGGCGATGGCATCGGCGAACACACGGAAATTCGCCGCGCCGCGCGGGATGTCGAGATGATGGGCCAGCTCGTGCGGTTTGCCGGTGTCGGCGATCTCGGCCTCGAGAAAGTCGTCGAAGCGGCGCTCGATGCCGTCGGCCACGGCGTTCAGCATCGCACGGCGCTTGGCCAGCGTCATCCGCCCCCACTCACCCTCCACCGCCTTGCGCGCCGCCGCCACCGCCGCATCGACGATCGCCTGATCCGCCTCGTGCGCGATGGCGTGCACGCGGCCGGTCGCCGGATCGACGACATCGAACGGCCGGCCGCCATCGACGAAGCGACCGCCGATATAGTTGCGCAGCAGAGTCGGCCCGTTCGGAACACGGCTGTGGGCCGGCGGCTCGGCGGTCTTGGTCGCCATCGGATACCTCTCCCTCTCGTGAATGGTTGTATACGTCCCATCACGGCAGGCCGCAACTGGAAAGTGCGTGCACGTCCTATTTCATCTCAGTGGCGCTTGCCCGATGCCGCCGCACCGCTGATCGCGAAACGCAGGCTCTCGCGCAGCCGCGACGAATCATATTCCGGGGCGAGCGCGGCCAGCAGTTCCAGCGCGGTGCGCGCGAGATGACGCGCCGACAATTCGCCCGCCGCCAGTGCATCGCCCTTCGCTATGGCATCGAGCAGTGCGCGGTGTTCCGCCTCGCCACGCATCCACCAGCCCGGCAGGTGCGCGCCCTTGCTGGCCGATTGGTAGCGCCCGCTGCGCAGTTCCAGCGAGGCCAGCTCCTCGACCAGCGCCGTGCCGGCTTCGGAGACGATCAGATGATGCAGGCGGCGGTGCAGCTGCTGCCAGCATTCGAAATCCTCGTGGCCCTCGTCGCTTTCCAGCTGCGCGACGACGTCCTTCAGGTCCGCGAGGAGGGCGGGCGTCATCCGCCGGGTCGTGATCGAGACGGCCATCGCCTCCAGCACGACGCGCTTCATGTAGAGCGCCTCGATGTCCTCGGGATCGAAGCCGAGAACGCGACTGCGATAGTTCGGCTCGCCGACCAGCAGGCCGCCTTCCTGCAGCATCCGCATCGCCTCGCGCACCGGCGTGCGGCTGACGTTGAGCAGGCGCGCGACCTCGACCTGGCTGAGCACGGTGCCAGGCTTCAGCCGCCCGGCGAGGATCGACGACTGCAGCGCCTCATAGACCTCGACGGCGGTGCGGCGGCGGTCGGCGCGGTCGATCGGCTGGAGGATGTCTGGTCCCAACGGCATGGCAAGAACCCTACCACTGGATGCACGTCGGTCAAGCACCGGCAGGGGGTATCGTCGCTCTGTATCCCGAACCTTGGCGAATCGCCTTCGTGGCCACCTTGACAGCCCGGAGGCGACATCGCAAAAGTGCGTCCACTTATCGGGAGTCGTCGGGTGAAGCTGCTGGTCCTCTATTATTCGAGCTACGGGCACGTCGAGGCGATGGCCGGCGCGGTGGCCGACGGCGCGCGCGAAGGCGGCGCGCAGGTCGACGTGCGTCGCGTGCCGGAGCTGGTGTCGGACGATGTGGCGCAGGCGTCGCACTACAAGCTCGATCAGGCCGCCCCGCTCGCCTCGGTGGACGAACTGCCGGACTATGACGCGATCATCGTCGGCGCGCCCACCCGCTTCGGGCGGGTGCCCGCGCAGATGGCGCAATTCTGGGATCAGACCGGGGGCCTGTGGATGCGCGGTGCGCTGGTCGGCAAGATCGGTGCGGCCTTCACGTCCACCGCCACCCAGCATGGCGGACAGGAGACGACCCTGTTCTCGATCCTGACGACCCTGCTGCACCACGGCATGATGGTCAGCGGCCTGCCCTACAGCTTCCAGGGGCAGATGGGGCTGGAGGCGGTGAAAGGCGGCAGCCCCTACGGTGCGTCCACCTTGTCCGATACGGACGGCAGCCGGATGCCGGGCAGCGCCGATCTCGACGGGGCGCGCTTCCTCGGCCGCCACGTCGCCACGCTCGCCGCGCGCCACATCGCCTGAGGGAGCACGCCATGCCACTCATCAACGTGCAACTCCTCGCCGGGCGGACGCCGGATCAGAAGAGCGCCCTGATGCGCGGACTGGCGCAGGCCGCGATCGACGCGCTGGGCGTGCCGGAACAGTCGGTGCGCGTGATCCTGACGGAGGTCGAGCCGCAGCATTGGGGCATCGGGCTGAAGAGCAAGGCCGACGGCTGACCGCCGTGAACGCAGACACGCGCGGCGGCACGCGACCGCGCGCTTGGGGGGAGCGATATGAGTGACGTCTACAGACTGGCCGTGATCGAAGACGGCGGCGTCGCGCTGCCCGTGGTGGAGCAAGGCGGGCGGCTGCTGCCGCTCGCACAAGTGCTGGGCGCGGATGCGGGCGCGCTGGCTGCGGGGACGGACCTGATGCCGCTGCTTCAGGACTGGACGGCGGCGTCGCAGGCGCTGGATGCGGCGGTGGCGGCGGCGAACTTCTCGGGCGGCCGATCCGCCGGGGAGGCGAAGTTCCGCGCGCCGCTGGCGCTGCCGGGCAAGATCGTCTGCATCGGCGCCAACTATCACGATCACGTCGCCGAGATGCCGATCCCGATGGTGCCCGAATATCCCTACGCCTTCCTCAAGCCCGCCAACACCACGATCCGCGGATCCGGCGACCCCGTCGCCAGGCCGCCCGGCGTCAGCCTGATGGACTATGAGGCCGAACTGGCGGTGGTGATCGGCACCGAATGCCGCCACGTGGCCGCGGCCGAGGCGCTGGACGTCATCGCCGGCTATGCCAATTTGAACGACCTGTCGGCACGCGACTGGCTGGCGAGCCGTCCGCCGATCGGCGTGGACTGGGTGCGCCACAAGGCCTTCGACGGCTTCTGCCCGTTCGGCCCCTATCTGCTGCCCGCGCGGTTCGTGGCCGATCCGCAGAATGTCGACGTCCACCTGACCGTCAACGGCGTGACCAAGCAGGACACCAACACGCGCCACATGATCTACGGCGTCGCCGCCATCATCGAGCATCTCAGCGCGATCATGACGCTGCTGCCCGGCGACGTGATCGCCACCGGCACCGGCGCCGGCGTCGGCCATGGGCGCAAGCCGCCCGAATATCTGAAGCCGGGCGACGAGGTAGTCATCGAGATCGCCGGCCTCGGCAGGCTGATCACGCCGATCGTGTGAGGTTCGCGCACGCCGCGACGATCAGGCCGCGCAACCACGTCTGCGCGGGATCGGCATCAAGGCGCGCGTGCCACAGCAGCCGGATCGAGACGCCGCGGAAGCCGGCGGGTAGCGTCACCGTGCGCAGGCCGCCGCCGGCCAACGCCAGATCGGCCAGGCGGGCGGGGATGATGCCCACGGCATCCGTCCCCCGCACCATCCGCCCGATCGCCAGGAAGCTGGCGACGCGCACCCGCGGCGGATGCCGTTCGGACAGGCCGCTCATGCCGATGTCCTCGACCGTCCACCGACTGCCCGGGAATTGCGTGGCGACGTGCGGGTAGGCGAGCAGTTGATCGAGGGTCGCGGCCCCGTCCAGCGGGTGATCCGCGTCGACGACCGCGACGAAGCGATCTTCCGCCAGCACCTGGGTGCGGACCGCGTCGGCCATCTCGCCCGCCACCTCCTGCAGGATGTCGCCGGTGAGGCACAGGTCGACCTCGCCGGCGAAGACGCTACGCACCGGGCGATCGATCGGCACGGTCTCGAATGTCACGCCGGGGGCCAGCGTGCCCGCGCGGGCGAACACGTCCGGCAACACCAGGAACAGGCCGAACTCGGACGTCATGATCCGCACGTGACGCCGTGCCGCGGCCGGGTCGAACGGCGTGAGCGGCGTGGTCAGCTGGCCGACGCGCAGCATTGTCTGCCGCACCTCGTCGGCCAGCCCGGCCGCGCGCGGGCTCAGCTCCATCGCGCGCCCGACACGCACCAGCAGCGGATCCTGTAGCTGCTCGCGCAGCCGCGCCAGCATCCCGCTCATCGTCGGCTGGCTGATGCCGAGCAGGTGCGCCGCGCGCGTGACGCTGCGCTCGCGCAGCAGCGCGTCCAGCGGGCGGAGCAGGTTGAGATCGAAATCAGCCACGAGCCATTCTGTACGACGATGCCAGCCGGCTCAATCATCGAGATTGCCGATGCTGCGATCGGCTCGACGCATTTTTCAGCGCGCCGCATGTGCGTCATTCTCGTCTTCGGACATGTGATGCGGAGGATGCCATGAACGTGATGCGACGGATCGAGATCGACGTGCCCACGGTGGACGAGCTCGTCGCGCGCGCCGCCGCGTTGCGCCCGGTGCTGACGGAGCGTGCCGCGCAGACCGAGCGCGATCGCCGCGTATCGCCGGATACGATCGCGCTTCTGCGCGAGGCCGGACTGCTGCGGCTGGGCCAACCCAAGCGCTTCGGCGGCTACGAACATGGGCCGAGCGCGATGCTGCGCGTCGGCTTCGAGCTGGCCCGCGGGTGCGGCAGCACCAGCTGGTGCACCTCGATCGCCAACGTCAACGCGTGGCTCGCCTGCTACTGGCCGCTCGAGGCGCAGGCGGCGATCTGGGGCCGCGCGCCCGATCACCTCGTCACCGGAACGTTCGTGCCCACCGGCTCGTGTGCGGCGGTCGAAGGCGGCTACGCGATCAGCGGGCGCTGGCCGTTCGCCAGCAATTGCGACAATTCGGACTGGCTGTTCGTCTCCGCCCTGCTGCCGGAGGGTCAGGGCGTCGGCTGGTTCATGGTGCCGCGCGACGCCCTGTCCATCGATCAGGACAGCTGGCACGTGGCCGGCATGCAGGGAACCGGCAGCAAGACGCTGGTCGCCGACGCGCCCGTCTTCGTGCCCGCCGCGCGGACCCTGCTGTTCTCGGACGTGGTCAAGCGGACGATGCCGGGGCGCGCGGTGCCGGACAATCCGATGGCGGAGTTCGCCTTCACCACCTTGGGCGCGGTGACGCTGGTCGCACCGCTGCTGGGCATGGCGCAGGGTGCGCTCGACTGGTTCGTGGAGGCGATGAAGGCCAAGGTGAAGACCTCGCTCAAGCCCGGTGCGCCGGTCGGCGTCGCGCAGGGACAGGACGCGCAGCAGCGTGTGGGGCAGGCATCGGCGCTGATCGATGCGGCGATGGCGCTGCTCCTCGCCGATCTCGCGCCGTTCGAGGCGCAGGTCGCGGCGGGCGAGGCGCCGAGCGACGCCGCACGCATCCGCATCCGTCGCGACATCGCCTTCGCCGCGCGCGCCGCCTCCGACGCGGTCAATCTGCTGTTCGAGGGGGCGGGCGCGGCTTCGGCGGCGCTGGACAGCCCGATCCAGCGATACTGGCGCGACATCAACGCGGCTGCGCGCCACGCCAGCCTCGACGTGCCCGCCATCTACGCGATGGTCGGGCAGGAGCGTTTCGGGCTGGAGCCGAAGGGGCCGTTCTGATCGGGACTCCGTCGTCGCCGAGGGCCTAGCCCGGCGACGACGAGGACGGCCGGCTCAGAAGCGATAGCGTACCGTGCCGCCATAGGTGCGGGGCAGCGACCACACCTGCAGCACGGTGACGGGCACCGAGAAGACGGTGTTGACGTAGTGCTTGTCGGCGATGTTGCTGACCCAGCCCTCCACCGCCCAGCGATCGTCGATCTCCGCCAGGCCGACGCGCGCGTTGAACAGGCTGAAGCCTTCCTGGCTGGTGAACGGCCGCGCGCCCTCGTCCGCCTCGAAGAAGATACGGCTGGTATAGCTCCAGTCGCCGCGCAGCTTCAGCTTCAGCGCATCGTTCAGCGGCGTCTCGTAGCTTGCGGCGGCGTTGGCCTGCCACTTGGGGCTGCGGATCATGCGGTTGCCCGAATAATTGGCGGTGCCGGTGACGTAGCGATCATATTTCGCGTCGAGATAGGAGACGCCGCCGCTCAGCGTGAACTCGGGCGTGACCGCGATCAGCGTCGTCGCGTCGATGCCTTTGATCGTGCTCTTGGCGGCGTTCGATATCACGTTGCTGCCGGAACCGGCCGGCGCGGGTGGCGGCAGCAGCACGAACAGCGGCAGCTGCAGATTCTTGTAGTCGTAATAGAAAGCGGCGACGTTCAACTGCACCTTGTTGTCGAGGAACTGGGATTTCAGGCCCGCCTCATAGGTCCACGCACGCTCCGGGTTGAACACCACCGCCGCCAGCGCGGCGTTGGTGCTGTTATACTGGAAGCCGCCGCTCTTGAACCCGCGGCTTGCGGTCGCATAGGCCAGTATCCGGCGCGAGAGCTGGTAATCGATCGTCAGCTTCGGATCGAACGACGACCAGCTCTTGCCCGGCCGCACCGTGAAGCCGGGATAGTAGCTTGGCGGGATCGTCGATGTCGTGGTCGTGGTGATCACCGCCGCCTTCCTGTCGTGCGTGTAGCGGCCGCCGGCGGTGATGTGCAGCGTGTCGGTGAGGTTCGCGGTGATCTGCCCGAAGGCGGCATAACTCTTCGTGCTGATGCGCGTGGCGTAGGTGTTCACCTCGGTCGCGGCCTGGTTTGTCGCGAAGATCGAGTCGGCACCCAGATTGAAGTGGTCCGCGCGACGGGTCTGCTCGTTATAGTAATAGCCGCCCAGCACCCAGTCGATCGCGCCGCCGAAGGTCGCCGCGCCGTCGTCGGACGAGGATAGCCGCACCTCCTGGCTGAACTGGCGCGAGCGTTCGCGATAGTCGAAGGTCCATATATTGCGCGGCGTCGCGTCGAGATCGTAGGCTTGGCCGATGGTGCTGCGGCGATAGGAGGTGATGCTGTTCAGCGTCACCGCATCGCCCCGCCACGCGATCTTGCCGACGCCGCTGTAGATGCTGCGGCGGCTGTAGCCGTCGATATTATAGGCCTCGGAATATTTGTCCGGCGTCGGCGTGTAGGATGGCGAGGACGCCGCCTGCAGGAACTGGCGCGAGCCGGTCGATTCCTGGAGCAGGCCGGGCAGGCTGGCATGCTGATACTCGCCGATCAGGTCGACCGTCAGACGCTCCGTCACATCGGCGGCGAGACGGGCGCGGATGACGTCTCCGTCGTCGCCGTTGCCGCGCCGGCCGCTGGCGGTGTTGCGCGAGAAGCCGTCCCGGTGCCCGGTGCGGGCGGCGATGCGGAAGCGCACGGTGTCGCTGAGCGGGCCGGACACCGCGCCGCGCACGTCATACTGGTTGTAATTGCCGTAGCTCGCCTCGGCATAGCCCTCGAACGTGTCGGTGGGCGCGCGGGTGATGATGTTGATCGCGCCGGCGATGGTGTTGCGGCCGTACAGCGTGCCCTGCGGGCCCTTCAGCACCTCGATCCGCTCGACATCGAGCACGTCGGTGAGCGAGCCGGAGAAGCGGCCCATATAGCTTTCGTCGGTGAAGATGCCGACGGACCCTTCCGAGCCCGGATCGAACACGCGGCTGCCGACGCCGCGCAGATAGACTTGCGGGCGGAGCGTATCGAACTTGCCGACGAACAGACCCGGCGTAAGCCTGGCGACCTGCTCGACATTGGCGATGCCGGCGGCCTGCAATTCGGATGCGCCCAGCACGCTCATCGTGATCGGCACGTCCTGAAGATTCTCGGCGCGGCGCTGCGCGGTGACGACGATGTCCTGGATGCCGCCGTCAGCGTCGCTCGCCGGCACCTGCTCGGCCGGCACCCTGCCCTGCTGCGCGGCGGCGTCCGCAGCCCCGCCCGATGGCTGCGCGGATGCCGCCGTGCCGCATCCGATCACCGCGCACGCATATACAAAGTTCCGCATCACTCCCCCCTGCTGGATACACCTTTGCCGGCTTTCCTTTCACACGACGCGGCGGCTGGCAACTCCCCGATGATCGAAGCTACGTCGGCATCTACGGTCCGGCTTGGTCCACTTCCTCGCACGGTGCCACGTCTGAAAAAGCGGAGGGGCGTATAAGTCCTATATTGACAGGCACACTGGGAAGCCTCAGACGTGTATCCACTTAGCGCGCCGTGGACGAGCGTGGTTCAGGAAGGGGAGACAGGCATGAGACTCACCGCCAAAAGCATGCTGGCCGGCACGGCGGCGATCGGCGCACTCGCTGCCGCGGCACCGGCCGTAGCGCAGGGGCCGGCCGTGGCGCCGCCCACCGCCGGTCCGATGGCGCAGCCCGGCAACGCCGCCCCCGTCGCCGATCCGGTGCCGACCGCCACCGATGCCGGCGGCGAGCCGGCCAGCGCGGATACCGGCATCGCCGACATCGTCGTCACCGCGCAGAAGCGCAGCGAGAGCCTGCAGAAGACCCCCGCCGCCGTCACCGCCGTCAGCGGCATCGCACTCACCCAGCGCGGTATCGCCAACCTGGCCGCCGCGCAGGAGCTGGTGCCCGCCGCGCGCTTCCATCAGGAGGGCAATACCGTGCAGGTGTTCCTGCGCGGCGTGGGCTCGAACCTCGATTTCGCCAACGTCCAGCCGTCGGTCGCCTTCAACTTCAACGGCATCTTCATCCCGCGCGAGGGCACCAGCGTCGGCCTCTACGACATCGACCGACTGGAGGCGCTGCCAGGCCCGCAGGGCACGCTCTACGGCCGCAGCGCGATCGGCGGCACGGTGAACGTCAGCTTCGCCCGTCCCGAATTCAAGAACGGCGTCAGCGGCGTGTTCGAGGCCGGCAATTACGATCTCTACCACGGCACCGTCGTCGGCAATTTGGCCGCCAGCGACACCTTGGCGTTCCGCGCCGCGATCGACTACACTCATCGCGACGGTTACATGACCAGCGGCTCGGACTCGCGGAAGGATTTCTCCGCGCGGCTGAGCGCCCTGTGGCAGCCGACCGACGACGTTTCCCTCTACGTCTGGGGTTATACGGCCGAGAAGAACGGCAATACGCCCAACCTGGTCAACAAGGGCTCGCGGCCCAACTACGATGCGGCCGGCAACCTGACCGGCTTCACCTACGACGAGAACGCCTTCCTGCGGCCGAACCCGTACGACGATTCGCGGCCCGGTCCGCTCGCCGTGACCGCGCCGTTCGGGCAGCCGACGCCATCGACGCAGGACTATAAGAACTGGGTGACGGGCGGGCAGCTGGACGTGAAGCTGGGCGAGGGCGCAACGCTCACCTACATACCCAGCTTCTTCTATTTGAACTCCACCGTGAACGTCTATTGGCTGGGCGTGCTGCCGGCCTACAAGCAGGACATCTATCACGCGACGACCCACGAGCTGCGGCTTGCGGGCGACATCGGGCGGGTCAACTACCTCGTCGGCCTCTACGGCTATCGCACGGTGCAGAGCGGCGAGGCGCTGGTCGGCACCGCCGTCGGCCCGGGCGGGCCGGCGATCCCCGGCACGCCGTTCCCGTTCCACTCCAGCAACGTGCTGCGCAACCGGCTGCGCGGCGCGGCGGTGTTCGGGCAGGTGACGTACGAGCTGACCGACCAGCTGCGCGTGACGGGCGGCGCCCGCTACGGCATCGACGATGTGAATGCGAACGGCATCGCGCTGGACGATCAGGTAACACCTTATCGCTTCAACGATTCGATCAAGCGCTTCGACTACAAGATCGGCGCGCAATATGATGTCGCGCCGCGCATCATGCTCTACGTGCAGTATCAGACCGGCTACCAGCCGCAGACCTTCAACGAGGTGGCGGATCTGCCCGGACGGCCCAACCGCGTTCGCACCGGCACGCTGAAGGCGATCGCCGGCGGTTTCAAGGCGCGCTTCTTCGACAATACGCTGCAGATCAACGACGAGATCTTCTACTCCGAATATCGCAACCTGGCGCAGCAGGCTTATGACGCCAGCAAGCTGTTCAACCCGATCTTCAACGCCGGCAAGGTGACGATCCCCGGCAACCAGCTAGACATCCTGTGGCAGCCGACGGTCGACGATCGACTGAACCTGTCCGTCAGCTACATCAGGAACCGCAACAAGGATTTCGTGACGCCGGACGGCGTGAGCTACAACGGGCTGTCCGGCCCCTATGCGGCGGACTGGACCATCAACGGCGGCATCAGCCACGATTTCCACTTCACCTCCGGCTATGTCCGCGCGCAAGCGGACGCGCGCTACGAGAGCAAGTGGTTCGCGGATTTCGTCCACAATCCCGGCACCCGGCAGGATGCCTATGCCAAGATCAACGCGAGCATCACCTATTACTCAGAGGATGGCCGCTGGAACGCCGGCATCTGGGGGCGCAACCTGACCGACAAGGTGGTGATCGCCGCCACCGCCGCCGCCGGCATCCCCGGCCCGGCGACCGCCTATCTGGACTCGCCGCGCACCTATGGCGTCCGCGCTGGGTTCAAGTTCTGATGGGCGCGCTGGACGGCAAGGCGATCATCGTCACCGGCGCGGCCGGCGGGATCGGCGCGGCGGCCGCGCTGGTGCTGGCCGCCGCGGGCGCGCGACTGGTGCTTAGCGATGTCAACGCCGCCAGCGGTGAGGCGGCCGCCCAGGCGGTGCGCGACGCGGGCGGGGAAGCGGTGTTCGTGGCGGCGGATCTCGCGTCCGAGGAGGCGATCGCCGCGCTGGTCGCGAAGACGGTGCAGATGTACGGGCGGCTGGACGGCGCGTTCAACAATGCCGGCGTCGAGCAGCGGAACAAGCCGCTGGACGAACTGACGCTGGACGAGTGGGATCTGGCGATCCGCATCGATCTGACCGCCGTGTTCCTGTGCATCAAGCATCAGGTGAAGGCGATGCTGGGCGGCGGTGGCGGCGCGATCGTCAACACCGCGTCGTCGCTGGGCCAGGTGGGATTGGCGGGGGCGAGCGAATATTGCGCCGCCAAGCACGGCGTGATCGGCCTGACCCGCGCCGCGGGCGCGGACTATGGCGCGCGCGGCGTGCGCGTGAACGCGGTGCTGCCCGGCATCACCGCCACCCCGATGATCGAACGGCTGAGTGGCGACCCGCAACTGGCCGCCACGTTCGAGCGGCTGAAGCTGCGTCACTCGATGCATCGCTTCGGCCAGCCGAGCGAAATCGGCGATGCGGTGGTATGGCTGCTGTCCGACCAGGCGTCGTTCGTGAACGGCGCCACGATCGCCGTGGACGGCGGCTATCTCTCGATCTGACTGGAGGCTTGCCCATGTACGCTCTCTCCCACGCCATCCCCGTCAACCCGCCCGGGGCGGAGCCGACGCTCGACCGCGATCAGGTGTGGCGCGGGCTGGAGATGAAGGCCGAGAATGCGCTTCCCTTCGTGCCCGGCATGTCGAAGTGCGAGGTCGTCGAGCGCGGCGAGGACATGATCCTGCGCGACGTGACGTTCGCCGGCAACTCGCATCGCGAGAAGATCCTGCTGCACAAGCCGGTGCAGGTGCAGTTCGAGCGGGTGGGCGAGAACGGCTTCATCCAGAACACCATCTCGGATTCCGACGCCGGCCTGCAGCTCACCTTCACCTTCGGCCTGAACTTCCCGGGCACCGAGCCCGGATCGGCGGCCGAGAAGGCCAAGGGGGACGAGATGAAGGGCGCGTATATCGGCGCGGTCGCCGCCACGCTCGATCGCGTGCGGCAGATGGTGCGCGACGGGGAGATCTGACGATGGCGACCGTGCTAGCCGACGATTGGGCGGCGGATTTTTTCCGCGATGCCGACAGTTTCGATCTGCCGACGCTGGTCGGCTGGTTCGCCGACGATGTCGAGGTCCGCTTCGGCAACGCGCCGGCGATCGTCGGCAAGGCCGCTGCCGAAGAGGCGTTCCGCGGCTTCTGGTCGTCGATCTCGGGGATGCGCCACGGCCGCGAATGTCTGGTCGTCGATGGCGCGATGGCGGCGCAGTTCAGCCAGGTCACGTATAAGCGGCACGACGGCAGCGAGGTGACGATGCCGGTCGCCAGCCAGCTGCGCCGGGTGGGCGAGGGCAGGATCGATCGGCTGTGGATCGTCATCGACATGGCCCCCTTGTTCCAGGTGGCGATCTGATGGACCTCACCCGGCGTCTCGCGGGCAGGACCTGCATCGTCACAGGCTCCGGCGGCAGCATCGGCCGCGCCAGCTGCCTGCGCTTCGCCGCCGAGGGCGCCAACGTGGTCGGCTGCGACATCGCGGCGGCGGGCGCGGCGGAAACGCTCGCGCAGGTCGAGGCGGGGGGCGGCACGATGATCTCGATCCACCCGGCAGACCTGACCGACAAGGCCCAGTGCGCGCGGGTGATCGCCGCCGCGGTCGAGGCGTTCGGCGGTGTGGACGTGATCTTCAACAATGGCGCGATGGCGTATTTCGACTGGATCGACACCATCGACGACGAGACCTGGCACAAGACGATCAACCAGGAACTCGACATCGTCTTCCTGATGACGCGGGCGGCCTGGCCGGAACTGGTCAAGACCCGCGGCGCGATCGTCAACGTCGCGTCCCTGTCCGCGTGGGCGGGGATCGAGCGGCTGCCGGGCCTCGCCCACGCAGCGGCCAAGGGCGGCGTGCTGGCGATGACGCGGCAGCTGGCGATGGAGGGCCGACACCACGGCATCCGCGCCAACAGCGTATCGCCCGGCACGATCGAGACCAACCAGACGCGCATGATCCTCGACGATGCCGAGTGGAGTCGCGTGCAGCTGGGCCGCGCGATGATGAACCGCATGGGCCAGCCGGAGGAGGTGGCCAGCGTCGTCGCCTTTCTCGCCAGCGCGGATGCATCCTACGTCACCGGCGCGGACGTGGCGGTGGATGGCGGCGTGCGCGCCTGGTGAACCGAACCTCCGCGCGAGCCGCCGAGCGAGCGGACCGCGCGCCCTGAGACAGGAGAGCGACATGGTGCCGGATCATTGGGTGCTGGAGCGGTTCCGCGCCGTCGATCGCAAGGATATCGACGGGTTCATCGACATGCTGACCGACGACCACCGGTTCGTGTTCGGTGCGCGACCGCCGGTGATCGGCAAGGACGATGCCCGCGTCGTGGTCAACCATTTCTGGACGATGATCGGGCGGCTGCGCCACAATATCTGGCGGCTTACCGAGGCGGGCGAGTTCATCTTCGTCGAGGCGAACGTCGATTACGAGCGGCTTGACGGCAAGGTCGTCACCGTCCCGTGCTGCGACGTGATCCGCACGCGCGGCCGCCTTCTGTGCGAGCAGCGCGCCTATCTCGATCAGGCGGAGGTGTTCGCCGAGGTGGTCGAGGGCAATCGCCGCTGGGGCGACGCGCAGGCCGAGATGGCCGGCGTGGCGGTCGCCTGACATGAACGATACGTCCGCCGGCTTCCGCGACTGGAGCTGCTACACCGCCACCCCGGCCGACAGCCTCGCTTTGTTCGAGGCCGCGCGCGGTTGCCCGGTCGCGCACAGCGACGCCCATGACGGCTTCACCCTGCTGCTGGACTACAAGGCCGTGCGCAAGGCGATGGCCGACCATCGCCGCTTCTCGTCCGAGCCGCAGGTGCTGCGCCCCATGCTGCCGCGCAAGGCGATCCCGGCGCTGGAGATGGATCCGCCGCGCCACGGCGCGTGGCGGGCCATCTTCAGCCAGGCGCTGCCGCCCGGCACGGACGTGCGGATGGAGCCGTTCGTCCGCGCCGACATCCGGCGCCATCTCGCCCGGCTCGCGCCCTCGGGCGGCTGCGACATCGTCGCCGAATTGTGCGAGCCCGTCCCTGCCGAGACGATCTGCCATCTCGTCGGCGTGGACGAGGAGATGGTGCCGGCGATCCGCCGTGCCGCGATCGAGATGTTCGCGGCGCAGGGCGATCCGGAGCTGTTCGGCCACCGCCAGGCCGCGTTCGGCGCGCTGACCGTCACCGAGGTGCACGAACGCGCCGCCCGCCCGCGCGACGATTTCCTGACAACCCTCGTCGGCCTTGAGGTCGAGGGCAGGGTGCTGGACGACGAGGACTTCGTCGTCCTGTTCGCCGCTTTTCTCGGCGCGGGGCATCATTCGACGACGTCGGCGATGGCCAGCCTCGTGTGGGCGGTCTTCTCCGATCCGGCGCTGCGCGATCGCATCGCCGCGGATCGCAGCCTGATCGCGCAGGCGGTGGAGGAGACGTTGCGGCTCTACCCGCCCTTCTACGGCTTCTTCCGCCGCACGGTCTGCCCGGTCGAGGTCAACGGCGTGGACATTCCATCCGGTCATGACGTCTATATGGGCTGGGCCGCCGCCAACCGCGATCCGGCGCAGTTCGAGGCGCCGGACCGCTTCGATATCGATCGCGCCTCCACCCGGCACATGGCGTTCGGCTTCGGCATCCACAGCTGCCCCGGCGCGGCGCTCGCCCGGATGGAATTGAAGGTTCTGCTGGAGGAGCTGCTCGACACTTTGCCCGATCTGTCGATCGGGGAGCCGGTTCCGCCCTTCGCGTTCGGCGGGGGCGACTATTGCTACCTGCCCGCGCTCGACGTCCGCTTCACGCCCAAGACCATCGAGGACTGACATGACCGACGCCGAGAAGCTCGCGCTCATCTGGGACGAGCGTGCCATCACCAAGACGATGCTGAACTTCGGCCGCGCGCTTGATACCGGCGACTGGCCGCTCTATCGCTCCACCTTCACCGACCTGGTCCTGATCGATTTCAAGCGGCTGACCAGTTTCGAGGAGATCCAGGTGGATGCGGACGACTGGACCCGCTTCGCCGAGCTGATCCTGTCCCCCGTGCGCCGACACCATGTCTTCACCAACTTCGACATCAGCGTGGACGGGGACAAGGCGTTCGCCATCGTCTACATGACCGCGCGCCACTGGAAATCGAGCGATCTCGGTGCGTCCGAGTACAACCAGCATGGCTGGTACGACGTGTATTTCACGCGCGTCGACCAGGAGTGGAAGATCAATCGCATCAAGCATGATTTCCAGTGGGTCTCGGGCAATAACGGCATGTTCGACATGACCGAGCCCAAGCTCGCCGAGAACATGAAAATCGTCTTTTGTGACGCCAACCGAGCCGCGGCCATAGCCTCCCTCGGCCTGTAGATGGTCTGCCGACCGGTCACGTGACCGCCTGCGGGCCGCGATGCCTCAGGCGACGATGGGATAGCCCAGCGCGATCGCGTCCCGCTCCAGTCGCAGGACGACGTCGTAATCGGCGTCGCCAAGCACGGTGAAGCCGCGCAGGCCGAGCGTGGCGCAGGTATCCGCCATCGCGGGATCGGCTGCCGCGCCATGCAGCGCCGTGCGCAGGGCCGTCACCTCGGCGTCGCTGGCGGCGGCGCGGGTGATCAGCGGCAGGCTCGGCGTCTTCGCGGTTTCCGCGAGGATGCGGAGAGGCGCCAGCCGGTCGGGCGCGTGCCGCCGGATGTTGCCCCATGTGACGCAATCGATCGCGGCAACGTCGGCAACGCCGTCCACGATCGCGGCGAGGCTCGCGGCGTGTCCGCCCGTCTCGATCACATCGGCGAAGAAGCGGCCGTTCCGGGCGTACGGCGCGATCGTCGCGCGCAGGAGGTTGTAGCCGCTGTTGCTGGCCCGATCGTTGATCGCCGCACGCCGCTCCTCCAGATCCGCCACGGACGTGGCCCGGTTCTCCGCCCGCACGACGATGAAGCTACCGCCATAGGCCCCGCTGCAGCCCGGATGATCGTAACAGGGCGTCGCCACCAGCCGCACGCGCCCGCGCAGCCGGGTGGCAAAGGGGTAGCCGCAGGTCTGTGCGAGGAGCAGATTGGGGCTGAGCCACGCCGCATCGTAGGCGATCGCCTCGTCCGCCGCATCGGGAACGTCGGCGAACCCGGCTGCCCGAAGGGCATCCCGCAGGTGCGCCCACAATGCCCGGGTCGCGGCGCGCACCGCCGGCGGATCGACATACATCGCAAGGCTGACGAGGCGGCCCGCCGGCCCCGCCTCAGCCGACACGGAGCGACCGCACGAACTCCGCCGCCTCATGGGCGTGGATGTGGGTGTGGCGGATCAGTCCCTCGAAATGCGTCTGCATCGTGCGGATCGTCTCCACGCTGTTCAGCACCAGATACATCTGCCCGGCGAACACCGCCACGCGGGCCGATCCGAAGATCGTATAGGGGATGGAGAAGCGTGCGCGTCCATCGAACAGGAAGAGCCGGAACGAAGGATACAGCTCATCGATCAGAGCGGCCATATGGTCCAGCTGCGCCCGCCTGACCTCCGGCGACAGCCCGTTCCAGATACCCGAACCGTCGGCGAACTGCTGGAGCGTCTGGTAGGGCATGCAGGATTCCATGTCGGTGCCCGGTGCGCGATTATAGTCGAGCCGGAAGACCGCCCCCTCCTCCTGGGTCGCCGCGCTCTGGTGGGAAGCCGACGCTTCGTAGGCGATCACGTCGGTAGTGCGCAGCAGATCGGGGATGCGGGCCGGAACGTAGCGGATCTTCATGCCGCTCGCCTCGGCATGCCAGCGCATGAGCAGGCTCGCGCCGTCATCCTCGCCCGTCTCGATCGCCCCGCTCGCGATCATCGCGCCGGTGACGCCCTCGTCCTCCGACAGGCCGAGCAGCCAGTCCAGCGTGACCGCGTGGCGCTCGGCGATGTGCAGCAGCGTCTCGACGCGCGGCAGGCGCGCGGTTCTGGACGAGAGCAGCAGCGACAATGCGGAACGATCGATGCCGATGGAGTGCGCGAACGCCGCCTGGCTGCCGCGTGAACGGTCGAACAGCGTGGTGAGCCGCTGGCTGAATATCCCGGCAAGGTCGCGCTTGTCCAAAGATCACCTCTGATGACTATTGTCACAGGATGATCGTCCCGATGCGCATCGTCAACGGCCCGTCACCATAGACACGTTGATGCAACGGAGAGACGTTGCGACCTTCGAGCGACCATGTACGAACTCACGCAGCACGCGAGACCCACGAACCGCCGGCAAGTCGCCGTCGCCGCGATCGAGTGGCCCACGCTGGGGCTGATCGTCGGTTGCCATGCGATGTGGCTCGTCGCCGGCCTGCTCTACGCGGCGGTGCCGTTCCTGTCGGTGGTGCTGCTGGCGATCACGATCGTGCTGCACTCCTCGCTCCAGCACGAGGCGATCCACCGCCATCCCACGCCATCGGCCGGCTGGAACGAGGCGCTGGTGTGGCTCCCGCTCGGTCTGCTGGTCCCCTATCGCCGCTATCGCACGCTGCACCTGCTGCATCATGTCGACGAGCGGCTGACCGATCCCTTCGACGATCCGGAAAGCTTCTATCTGGCTCACAGCGACTGGCGGCGGTTGCCGTGGATCGTGCGCAGGCTGCTGGCATGGAACAACATGCTGTGCGTCCGGATGGTCATCGGTCCCCTCATCGGGGCAGCGACCTTCCTGTGGGCGGACATGAAGGCGCTGTCTCGGCGGGCCGATCCCCAGGCGCGGCGCCGGGATCGTCTGGCCTGGGCGCATCATGCGATCGGGCTCGCGATCGTCGCCGCGATCGTGCATCTGGGCTTCGCGATGTGGGCCTGGGCCTATCTGCTCGCGGCCTATCTGGCGCTGTCGATCCTCGCCGTCCGGTCTTTCTGCGAACATCGCTGGGCGGAGCGGCCGGCGCATCGGATCGTGATCGTCGAGAGATCGTGGCTGGGCCTGCTGTTCCTGAACAACAATCTGCATTCCGTCCATCATGCCGAGCCCCGGCTGCCCTGGTATGCGCTGCCGCGCGCCTATCGGGAGCGCCGTGCGGACTGGCGCAGGATCAACGGCGGCTATGTCTATCGGGGGTATGGCGAGGTGCTTCGCCGCTTCGCCTTCCGCGCCAAGGAGCCGGTGCGGCACCCGGCCGGTCGCTAGAGGGACGAGGCGTCCAGCGGCCGATCGCGGAAGTGTCGGATGATCCAGTCACGGAACAGGACGATGGCGGGGTCCGCCAGATCCTCGACGTTGGTCTTCAGATAATAGCCGAACCCGTCCGCCGAGACCCGATCATAGGGCATGACGAGCCGGCCCGCCGCAATCTCCTGCGCGAACATGTCGATATCGGCGAGGACCACGCCGGTGGCGACCATCGCGTAGCGCGCGGCGGAGATGGCGGTATCGAACGCCATGCCGCCCGCCGTGTCGATATCAAGCCGCTGCTGGTCGGCATAGGCGCTCCACAGCAGGCAGCGCGGCTCGCCCTCCAGCTTGACGTGCAGCAGTTCGCCGTCGCGGAGGAAGTGTTCGAGCGACTTGTCGGCCGCCGTGGCCGCCGTGGCAGGCGAGCATAACGGCGCCACCCGCACCAGCCGCAGCAGATCCGCGACCTTGTCGTCCACGCGCGGACGATCGAACACGATCGCCATGTCGACGTCGGTGCGCGGCTCGCCGGTGACGTTCGAGGTCAGGACGTCGATGCGGATGTCCGGATGCTCGGCGTGGAAATCGCGCAGCAGCGTGATCGCGTTCTGGTACAGCAGGGATGGCGGGATATGCACGCGCAGCGGGCGGGTCTCGATCTGCTCGTCGCGGATGCCGTTGAGCGCGAACTCCATGCGATCCAGCGACTTGTTCACCACCGGGAGCAGGGTCTTGCCGGCCGCGGTGAGCTTCAGGCCGCTCGGTCCGCGCTCGAACAAGGGCTTGCCGATCAGATCCTCAAGCGTGCCGATGTGCCGGCTCATCGCGCTCTGGGTGACGGTGAGCGCCTGCGCGCCCGCCGTGAAGCTCATGTGCCGGCCCACCGCATCGAACGCGCGCAGGGCGTTGAGGGGGAGCCAGCGGCGATTGATCGGTCGGTCGGAGGCTATCGCTGCGTCTCCCGGAAGGGCTTCAGTCTGCCCGCCGGCCGAAATCCGGTCAAACCCTTTCCATGCCGATCAGGCGCCGCCGATCGCCCGCCTCTGGTCCGCGACGATCGTGCGGGCCGCCAGCACATAGTGGATCGCCGCCCAGAACCCGGTCGGCGCGAGGAACATCAGGGCGGTGCGCAGCGACGCCGCGTCGGCGCCGCCCGGGCCCGCGAAATAGTCGCTGAGCAGGCCGACGCCCTGCGGCGCGACGATCAGGTTGAACACGTTGGCGATCAGCAGCCCGACCACGCTGAACATCGCCCGCATCTTGGGTGGCGACAGGTTCTGCGTCAGCGCCCATTGCGGCCCGAGGATCATGTAGACCGCCGGGATGAACAGCCACAGGCAGAGCGTCGTCACGGGAAGCGAGTCGGTCGAGTAGGCGATGATCGACGGAATGGTGGCGATCGCGTTGATGCCGGCGAGCAGGTACAGGATGCGCCGGGGGTCGACGAAGAAGGGCCGCGCCAGCATCCATGCGGTCAGCAAGGATGCGGCGACGCCCGCGATCAGGTAGATCTGGCCGACGAGGCTTCCGGCCTGCCCGACGTCGAGATGGTAGGAGCGTTGGAGGAAGGTGGGGGTGAACCACATCAGCCCCCATCCCCAGAGCGTCGTCACGCCGTTTGCCATGAAGACGTGAAGCGCCGCCTTTTGGCTGAAGATGAAGCGCAGCGTCTCCATGACGCTCGGCGTTTCCTCGGGCGAGATCTTGTCGAGGCAGCCGCGCTTCGGCTCGCGGATGGTGAACAGCACGACGAGCGCGAGCAGGACGCCGGGCACGCCGAGGACCAGGAACGCGCCGCGCCAGCCATAGGCGTGGGCCGCCGCACCCGCCACGTCCGCGCCAAGCCAGGCGCCGAGCGGCGCGCCCAGGCAGAAGATGGTGAGCGCCATCGGACGCCGCGCGGCGGGAAAGAAATCGCAGACGAGCGAGGTGCAGGCGGGCGATCCGCCGGCCTCGCCGATGCCCACGCCGATGCGCGCCAGCAGCAACTGGGTATAGCTGCGCGCGAAGCCGCACATCGTCGTCATCAACGACCATACGGCCAGCGACACCGCCAGCACGTTGCGGCGGCTGTAGCGATCGGTGATCCAGGCGAGCGGGAAGCCCATGCCGACGTAGAACAGGGCCAGCGACACGCCGGTGAGGAACGCCACGCCGCCGTCCGTCAGGTGCAGTTCCAGCCGGATCTCTTCCAGCACCGTGGACATCACGTAGCGATCGGCGATGTTGATCGTGTAGGCGAGCATCATCACGAACAGCACGTACCAGCGCAGCGCGGGCGATGCGGTGTTCTCTTCGGCAGGTGCCGATCCCATGGTCGCGACGTTGATGCCTGCCATGCGTCACCTGCCCCCTGGTGCCGTCCCGATCCACGCGCGGGCCGATCCGGTTCGAGCCCGGCGGAAAGGTCCGGCGGTGCCCGACGGGCAGCTTATGGTGATGCTTTTGTGAAATCCACTCGCGCGGCGAAGATTGTTGACGGGCCGCAGCCTCGACGAAGTGGCTGAAACGCGCGGCTTTCTCGCAGTGGTGCCCCAGCCGCAGTTTATCACATGGGGGCATGAGCAAATCCGATTGGCTGGCGCGGGCCACTTCCTGCACCCAAGCGGCCGGCTCGCGAGGATCTGGCGGCATGATCGATCTGAATCGGATAGGCGCATTGGTGGCCGAACGGCGCGAGGGGCACTGCCTGCCGCAGGGCCTCTACAATGGCGCCGAGGCGTTCGAGTTCGACATGACGGCCATCTACGGCCGCAGCTGGATCATGATCGGCTTCGAATGCGAGCTGCCGAAACCGGGCAGCTACCTGTCCGAGATGATCGGCACCTGGCCGATCCTGATCGTGCGCGGCCGCGACGGCGAGATCCGCGCCTTCCACAACAGCTGCCGGCATCGCGGCTCCATCCTGTGCCAGCCGGGCAGCGGCACCGCGCCGAAGATCGTCTGCCCCTATCATCGCTGGACCTACGACCTCGACGGATCGCTGTTCGCCGCGATGCGGATGGGCGAGGATTTCGACAAGGCCGAGCACGGTCTGCGACAACTGCACCTCCGGCAGGTATCCGGCGCGCTGTTCGTCTGTTTCGCGGAGGAGCCGCCGGCGTTCGACGACTTCGCCGAGAAGCTGGAAGTCTATCTCGGGCCGCAGCGGATGGAGAATGCCAAGCTCGCCCATCACAGCGTCATCTCGGAATCGGCCAACTGGAAGCTGGTGATGGAGAATGGCCGCGAATGCTACCATTGCGCCATCGGCCATCCCGAGCTGGCGCGCACCTTTCCCGTCGGCGTGAAGAAGCATTTCGACGCGGACGGGGACGATCGCCTGCTTGCCTTCCTGAACACCATGACGGAGCATGATCTGGCCAGCGAGGCGATCGAGGGCAGCTGGTGGCAGCTCGCCCGCTTCGCCCTCAATCCCGATGTGGTGACGCTCTCGATGACGGGGCAGCATGTCGTCGGCAAGCTGATGTGCGACCATAATGACGGCTATGTCGGATCGATGCGGCTGGCGATCGATCCCCACTGCTTCATGCACGCCACCGCCGATCACGTCTTCATCTTCAGCGCCATGCCCGTCTCGCCGACCGAGACGCACGTGTTCGGCAAATGGTATGTCCACAAGGATGCGGTCGAGGGCGTCGATTACGATGTCGAGAGCCTGATCGAACTGTGGACGCGCACCAATCTGCAGGACAAGGAACTGGCGGAGAACAATCAGCGCGGCGTCAACAGCCCCGGCTTCGTGCCCGGCCCCTACTCGGCCGAGGCGGAAAGCCTGGCCCTGCGCTTCACCGACTGGTATTGCGACACCGCGCAGGCATATCTCGCCCATGTCGCCTGAACACCCTGCGAACTACCGGCCGGAGACGCTGGCCGTCTCCTTCGGCTACGATCCGGCGCAGGCGCTCGGCGCGGTCAAGCCGCCGGTCTATCTGAGCTCCACCTTCATCTATCCGTCGGCGCAGCACGCCAAGGACATCCACCGCGCCTATTTCGACAATGAGGGGCCGCTGGTCGGCAGCGGCAGCCATATCTACGCGCGGCTCGGCCATCCCGGTCTCGACATACTCGAAAGCCGGCTCGCGGCGATCGACGGGGCGGAGGCGGCAGCGGCCTTCGCCAGCGGCATGGCGGCGCATTCCTCGATCGCCCTCGCCTTCGTGCGGCCCGGCGACAGCGTGCTGCACGGGCGGCCGATCTACGGCGGCGTGGACATGCTCTACGGCGCGGTGATGCCGGAGTTCGGCGCGTCGGTGGAGACCTATGTCGACGGCACCGATCCGGAAGGCGTGCGCGCGGCGGCGGCGGCGGCGATGGCCAAGGGGCCGCTCGCCCTGATCGTCGCGGAGACGCCGGCCAACCCGACCGCCGCGCTCGTCGATCTCCGCCTCATGGTCGCGGTGGCGAACGAGGTGGCGGAGCGACAGGGGCGGCGCCCGCTCGTCGTGGTGGACAACACGCTGCTCGGTCCGTTCGCCCAGCGCCCCATCGCGCATGGCGTGGACCTGTGCCTGACATCGCTGACCAAATATTGCGCGGGGCACAGCGACCTTCTCGCCGGCGGCATCAGCGGCCGGCTGGAGCTGGTCCAGAAGCTGCGGGCACTGCGCACCACGTGGGGCAACCATTGCGATCCGTTCACCGCCTGGCTCGTCGTCCGCTCGCTCGAATCCGCCAGCGTGCGGATCGAGCGGGCGATGCTGAACGCGCGGGCCGTGGCCGGCTGGCTGCGCGAACATCCAAAGGTCGCCGGCGTCACCTATCTGGGCTTCCTGGAAGAGGGCAGCAGGGCGCGCGCGGTCTATGATCGCCAGTGCACCGGGGCGGGCTCCACCTTCTCCTTCCATCTCCACGGCGGCGAAGCGGAGTCGTTCCGGATGCTCGACCGGCTGCGGCTGCTGAAGCTGGCGGTCAGCCTGGGCGGATCGGAGACGTTGATCTGCCATTCCGCGAGCACGACCCATTATGCCGTGCCGCGCGATCTGCGGATTGCCGGCGGCATCACCGACGGCACGATGCGGCTGTCCATCGGGCTCGAGCATCCCGACGATCTGATCGCGGATCTGGCCCAAGCGCTTGAGGCAGTATGACGATGGGTGCCGTGCAACCGACCGATCCCCATGCCCTGAACGGCAAGCTCCCGGCGCCCGAGGCGCACTATGACGTCGTCGTGATCGGCGCCGGGCCGAGCGGGATCGCCGCCGCCGTGGCGGCAGCAGGCGAGGGTCGCTCCGTCCTGCTCGTCGACGAGCATCCGGTGCCGGGCGCGGCGATGGGCAACGACGTGCCGCTGTTCTTCGGTGGACGCATGACCCCCGCGACGCTGAATGCCGAGCGGATGCTGGAAACGGTGTTCATGAGCGAGCCCGCGCTGGAGGCGGCGATGGAGGCGGGCGTGGAGCTGCTGCTCGGCACCTGCGCATGGGGCGTGTATCGCAACGGCGCCGCCTTCGGCACGCTGCCGCAGCAGGTGGTGGGCCTGGCCGATGCGGGCCGCTCCTGGCTGGTCGGCTTCGACCGGCTGGTGCTGGCGACCGGCGCGCGTGATCTCGCGATCGGCTTTCCCGGCTGGAACCAGCCCGGCGTGATGGGCGCCGCCGCGCTGACGATGCTGCTCTCGCGCTACGATGCTTTCGCCGGCAAGCGCGTGCTGTTCGTGGGCTCGCACGATCTGGCGCTGGAGACCGCCCTGCTCGCGCGCGACAAGGGTGTCGCGGTGGCCGGGCTGATCGAGGTGCGCGATGCGCCGCAGGGCCGCGCCGATCTGGTGGAAGCGGTGCGATCGGCCCAGATCGCGATCCACACCGGCGACGTGGTGGCGCGCGCGGAAGGCGGCATCGATGGCGTCGAGCGGGCGATCCTGCGATCCGGCACGGAGATCGCGTGCGACACGATCTGCCTCGGCATCGGGCTCGTGCCGTGTATCGAGTTGCTCGACGCGATGGGCGGCGGGCGGACGCTCGACCCGATGCGCGGCGGCTACATTCCGGCCGCGGACCAGACGATCGGGTTCGTCGGCGACTGCGCCGGCCTGCCCGATACCGGCTTCGACCATGTCGCCTACCGCATGGACTGGGCGGCGGCACTGGGGGCGGTCAGCCCGGCCGACACGATCGTGTGCCAGTGCGAGGAGGTGACGCGGGGCGATCTGATCGGCGTGCAGCCGCCCAATTACCTCGCCCGGCCTTCGGCGATGGCGGCGCGGTCGCTCGGCACGCTGATCGACGACGGCCTGCCCCACCCGGACCAGATCAAGCGGCTGACGCGCGCCGCCATGGGCGTCTGCCAGGGGCGGCGGTGCCGCGATCAGGTCGCGATGATCCTCGCGCTGGAGGCGGGCAAGCCGTTCGGCGCGATCCCCCTCGCCTCGCACCGCGCGCCCGTCCGGCCGCTGCCGCTGCGGATCCTGGCCGATTGGGAGGAGGCGGACATGATGCGCGCGGGCTGGGACGTGTGGTTCGGCATCCCGACGCAGTGGATCCCCTATCGCGATATCGGCACCCCGCGCGAGCAGGAGCGCCTGACGGCCGGGGAAACCCTGTGGGCGCGATGAAGGTCGTCATCGTCGGCGGCGGCGTCACCGGGCTCAGCTCGGCCTGGTGGCTGGCGCGCTCGGGCGTGGACGTGACCGTGCTCGACAAGTTCATCGTCGGCTGGGAAGCCTCCGGCCGCAACGGCGGCGGCGCATCCCATTATGCCAGCCCGCTGTTCGACGAGGAACAGCGCATGTGGCCGCAGATGGACGCGCTGCTCGGCTATCCCACGGAATTCCAGCCGGAACGCATCATCATCGCGGTTACCGAGCGCCAGCTCGCGGCCTATCATTATCTTGCGACCATGATCGTCGGCATGGGCTACCGCGTCGATATCTTCGATGCGGCCGAGGCCCGCGCCCGCGTGCCGATGGCCGGCGACAATTGCCTGGGCGGCATCCAGTACCGCTTCGGCGGCCACGCCAACCCGCAGCGCACGGTGCAGGCTTATGCGTGGGCGTTGCAGGATCTCGGCGGCCGGATCGTGCAGCACAGCCCGGTGAGCGGGTTCGAGACACGCGGCGACAAGGTGGTCGCGGTGGAGAGCGCGACCGGGCGGTACGAGTGCGACGCGGTGGTGGTCGCGGCCGGGCCGCAGACCGGCTTGCTGATGGCCAAGCTCGGCGTGAACGTGCCGTTGGCGGCGGCGCGCGCGGAGATGATCGTGACCGAGCCCGCGCCGAGGATGCCGCTGGGCGGGGTGGACGGCAACGGCCTCTACGGGCGCCAGACCTTGCGCGGCAATCTCGCTTATGGCGGCGGCCCGCACGAATGGATCGAGATCGGCGAGGCAGGGCCGGCGGCGCGGCCCACCTCCCCGCTCACCCGCAATCTCGCCCGTCGGGTGGCGGAGCTGCTGCCGGGCGCGGCGCATCTCAACGTGATCCGCAGCTGGGCTGGCGTCATCGAGAATACGCCCGATGGCCGCCCGATCATCGACCGGATGGGCGATCCCGAGAATGTCGTCGTCGCCACCATGTCCAGCGTCGGCTTCGGCCTGTCGCCCGCCTCGGGTCACGCGGTGCGCGATCTGGTGATCGAGGGCGAGTGCACCTTCACCGACCTCGGCAAACTCGCGCTCTCCCGCTTCGACGGGCTGGCGCCGGACTGGGTGCAGCGGCAGGGCTGGCAGCCGCTGGCATGAACCGCTACTCGGCATTCGGCCTGATCCGCGGCGCGATTGGCGGGCACAAGCATTGGCAACCCGCCTGGCGCGATGCCGAACCGCGCGCATCCTATGACGTGATCGTCATCGGCGGCGGCGGCCACGGCCTCGCCACGGCCTATTATCTCGCGAAGGTGCACGGGCTGCGCAACGTGGCGGTGCTGGAGAAGGGCTGGATCGGCGGCGGCAATGTCGGCCGCAACACCACCCTGGTCCGCTCCAACTACCGGCTCAAGCCGCTGCACGATTTCTTCGAGTTCGGCCTCAAGCTGTGGGAGCATCTGAGCGACGAGCTGAACTACAACGTGATGTTCTCGCCGCGCGGCTCTCTCGTGCTCGGTCATTCCGATGCGGACATGACCGTGCTGGCGCAGCGCGGCGACGCGATGGCCTGCGACGGGATCGACGCCGAACTGCTGACGCGCGATCAGGTGGCGAAGATCGAGCCGCTGCTCGACATGTCGCGCGATGCGCGCTTCCCGATCGAGGGCGCGCTGATCCAGCGGCGCGGCGGCACCGCGCGGCACGACGCCGTCGCCTGGGGCTATGCCCGCGCCGCCGATGCGCTGGGCGTCGACATCATCCAGAAATGCGAAGTGACCGGCTTCGTCCGCGACGGCGACAGAGTGACCGGCGTCGAGACGACACGCGGCCGAATCGGCGCGGGGCGCGTGGGCATCTGCGTCGCCGGGCATAGCGGCCATGTGGCGGACATGGCCGGCCTGCGCCTGCCGATCGAATCGCAGACCCTGCAGGCGCTGGTGACGGAAGGCGTGAAGCCGATGGTGCGCAGCGTCGTCCAGTCACACTCGATCCACTGCTATATCAGCCAGTCCGACAAGGGCGGGATCGTGATGGGCGGCGATCCGGACAATTGGCCCAGCTACGCGCGGCGCGGCCAGCCGACGATCGTCGAGGGCGCCATCGCGCAGGCGATCGCGCTGATGCCGGCGCTGTCGCGGCTGCGGATGCTGCGCACCTGGTCCGGCGTCACCGACATGAGCTTTGACGGATCGCCGATCATCGGCACCACGCCGATCGCCAACCTCTTCCTGAACGGCGGCTGGTGCTATGGCGGCTTCAAGGCGACGCCCGCCTCGGGCTTCACCTATGCGCACACGCTGGCGACGGGCACGCCGCATCCGCTGGCGATGCCGTTCGCGCTCGATCGCTTCGCGCGGGGCGCGACGATCGACGAATCGGGCGCCGGCCCGCTGCCGAACCACCGCTGACATGTATCTGATCCCCTGCCCCCATTGCGGCCCGCGCGCGCAGGCCGAGTTCACCTACGAGCGCACGACCGACTCCGTCGTGGATCCGGCCGGGCCGGTAGGGACGGCGATGGGCACGCTGTTCACCCGCGCCAACCCGATGGGCATGGATGACGAGATCTGGCGCCATACCTACGGCTGCCGGGCGTGGCTGGTGCTGACACGCGATCGCCTGACCCACGCGATCGCGGCGGTGCGGACGATCGGGCCGGAGGCGCTGCCATGAGGGGGCCATATCGCGCCGCCGATGGCGGAGAGACCGTCTCCTTCTCGTTCGATGGCGTGCCGTTGAAGGCGCGGCCGGGCGACACGCTGGCGGCGGCCCTGCTCGCCAACGGCATCGGCCTTGTCGGGCGCAGCTTCAAATATCATCGCCCGCGCGGGATCATGGCGGCGGGTGTCGAGGAGCCCAACGCGCTGGTCACGGTCGGCGAGGGTGGCCGCGCCGAGCCGAACACGCGCGCCACCGACCTGTTCGTGTATGACGGGCTGGTCGCGACAAGCCAGAACCACTGGCTCAGCCTCTCCCACGATGCCGGCGCGGTGATCGGGCTCGCATCGCGCGCCCTGCCGGCCGGCTTCTACTACAAGACCTTCTTCGGCCCGGCGAAACGCTGGCTGCGCTACGAGGTGCCGATCCGCCGGGCGGCCGGGCTGGGCAAGGCGCCGGCAGAGCGGGATCCGGACGGCTTCGCGCAGCGCGCCGGCTTCTGCGACGTGCTGGTGGTGGGCGCCGGCCCGGCCGGGCTGAAGGCGGCGCTGGATGCGGCGGAAGGCGGCGCGCGGGTGATGCTGGTGGAGCAGGACGCGGTGCTCGGCGCGTCACTGATCCGCGATCCCGAGGCCGGCCGCGATCCGGCGTGGATCGAAGCCGCCGCAGCCCGCATCCGCGCGCTCGGCGGGCGCATCCTGACGCGCACCACGGCTTCCGGCTACTGGGACCATAATTTCGTCACCCTGGCCGAGCGGCTTGTCGAACCCGGCGCGATACCGCCGCATGGCATCGCCCAGCGCCTCTGGCATGTCCGCGCGGGCAAGGTGATCCTCGCGACCGGCGCGCTCGAACGGCCGATCCCGTTCAGCGACAATGACCGGCCCGGCGTCATGCTGTCGCAGGCGGTGCGCACCTACGTCCGGCGCTTCGGGGTGGTGCCGGGCCGGCGTGTCGTGATCGCCACCAACAACGACGATGCCTATCGCACGGCCGACGCGTTAGCGGAGGCGGGCGCCGATGTCGTCGCCATTCTCGACGCCCGGCCGGCGGGCAGCGGGCCGGCATCCCCCTACCCCACCCACTTCGATGCGCGCCCCGCCGGCGTCTCCGGCACGCGCCATCACCTGAAGCGGGTCACGGCGCTGGTCGGCGGGCGCGAGCAGGGCTGGGAGGCCGATCTTCTCGCCGTATCGGGCGGGTTCGTGCCGGTCGTCCACCTGCACATGCAGGCTGGCGGCAAGCTGGACTGGAACGAAGCGGCGCAGGCGTTCGTGCCCGGCCCCATCGCGCAGGCGTGCGTCACCGTGGGCGGCGCGGCCGATCCGCCCCCTGCCCCGCCGGTCACGCCGGCAGGCGCGCCGAAGAAGAGCTTCGTCGACTTCCAGAACGACGTGACCCTCGCCGATGTCGATCTCGCTTGGCAGGAGGGCTATCGCTCGGTCGAGCATCTGAAGCGCTACACCACGCTCGGCATGGCGACCGATCAGGGCAAGACGAGCAACATCGTCGCCCTGTCGCGCCTGGCCGAGAAGCAGGGCGTCGCGGTGCCCGATGCGGGCGTCACCACCTTCCGCCCACCCTACACGCCGGTGACGATGGGCGTGCTGGCGGGAACGGCCGCGAAGTCCGCCGGCGCCCATGTCCGCCGCCTGCCGCTGCATGACGCGCATGCGCGTCACAAGCCGGTGTGGCAGCCGACCGGCCACTGGTTCCGGCCGCGCGCCTACCCGCTGGAAGGCGAGACGACGACGGCGGCGGCGATGCGCGAGGCGAAGGCGGTTAGGCAGCATGTGGGCCTCACCGACGTTTCCACGCTCGCCAAGTTCGAGGTGTCGGGGCCGGACGCGGCGGCGCTGCTGGAACTGGTCTGCGCGACGGCCGTGGCGACGCTGAAGACCGGGCGCGGGCGCTACACCTTCATGCTCCGCGAGGATGGCATGGTGTTCGACGACGGCACCGTGTGGCGCATCGCCGACGACCGCTACCTGCTGACCAGCTCGACCGGCGGTGCGGACCGGATGGCGACGCACCTCTCCTACGTGCGCAACACGCTGCGGCCGGAGATGCGCGTCTCCGTGGTGAACGTGCAGGAGCATCATGCCGCGGTGGCGCTGGCGGGGCCGCGCGCGAAGGCGATCGTCGAGACGCTGACCGGTGGCGAGCCGCCGCGTCACATGTCCGCCGCCCGCGCCACCCTGGCCGGCGTGCCGGTGCTGGTGCTGGCGGCCAGCTACAGCGGCGAGCGGGCGTTCGAGATCTATGCGGAGGCCACTGCTGCCCTGCCGGTGTGGAGCGCCCTCGCGGCGGCCGTCGCGGCGGCGGGCGGCGGGCCATACGGGCTCGACGCGATGGACCTGCTGCGCATCGAGAAGGGCCATGTCCTCGTCGGCGGCGAGGTGGACGGGCGGACGACGCCCGACGATATGGGCCTGCGGACGATGCTCAACAAGGCCGGCGGCTATATCGGCGCGGCCGGGCTGCAACGGCCGGCGTTGAGCGAAACGGGGCGGCTGCAACTCGTTGGGCTGGAGGCGCTGGACGGCGCGATCCTGGAAGGCGCGATGCTGATAGCGGCCGAGGGCGAAACGCCGCACGGCCATGTCACCGCCGCCGGCCGGCGGGTTGCGGACGAGGGTTCGATCGCGCTGGCGCTGCTGCGCGACGGACGCGCCCGCCACGGCGAGACGCTGATCGCGTCATCGCCCATGCGCGGCGCCTCGACGCGCGTGCGGGTGGCGGCGCCGCACTTCTACGATGCGGCCGGGGAGCGCTATCGTGGCTGAGCCGAGGATCGAGACGCTGCCGCCGGCGCCGCTCCACGCGATGGAGATCTGGTCCCGCCCGCAGGAAGTCGCCGCGCGGTTCGAGGCGGCTCTCGGCACGGCCTTGCCGCCGATGGGGCACTCGGTCGCGGTCGACGGCGTCACCCTCATCCGGTTCGAGCCCACCGTCTGGCTGGTCGAGGGGGATGCCGCGCCGGTCGCCGCCATCCTCGGCGACGATGGCGCCCTCACCGCGATCGGCGGGGGCATCGTGCGGGTGCGGATCGCCGGTTCCGGCTGGCGGACCTTGCTGATGGAAAGCGGCGTGTTCGACGCCGAGTCGCCGGCCTTCGCGGTTGGATGCAGCGCCGCCACGATCATCGACCATGTCGCCGTGCGCCTGTGGGTGGAAAGCGACCAGTCCTGCGTGGCTTACGTGCCGGCGAGCTACGCGGCGGCAATGGTTCATTTCTGGCAGCAGGCGCTGCTCGCCGTCTGATCAGTGCGGCGTCGCCGGGATCGCGGAATTGAGGCCGTGCCCGCGCGGACCGGATTCGCGGATCCACAGCGCCGCCGTCGCGACGAAGCCGATCGTCGCCAGCAGGCCGAACAGCCACAGCATCGGTTCATAGCCTGCCGGATGCGCGGGGCCGGCACGGCTCACGTCGTTCAGCCAGCCCGCCGCGATGTTGCAGACGGTGAGGCCAAGGCTCTGCAACATGTTGATCAGGCCGAAAGCCGTCCCCAGCCGCCTGGGCGCGACCAGCATCGCCGTGGCCGGCCAGATCACGGCGGGCACGACCGAGAAGCTCAGCCCCATCATCACCGTCGAGATCCATAGGCTCCAGTGGGTCGCGCCGAGCGTGAGGAAGGTGAGCGGCATGAGGCCCGCGCCCAAGGTCAGCAGCATCGCGCGGCGGCCGAAGCGATCGGCGATCCGGCCGAAGACCGGCGTGGCGAAGATGGCGGTGAAGAACACCCAGCTGTTGAGCAGACCCGCCTCCGCCAGCGAGAGGCCCTTGGCATCCTGGAAGTAGACGATCGCGAAGGTGCTGCGGAATGGGAAGAAGACGGACGCGAACAGCACGTTGAGCGCGAGGATGTACCAGAAGGAGCGGTCGAAGCCGCCAAAGGCGAACATGCCCTGCCACGTGTGCGTGCCGGCGGCGGCGGCCGGCCCGTGGCGGACATCGAGCGCGCGATAGGCCAGCGCGCCGGCGAAGCTGATCCCGGTCAGTCCCGCCGCCAGCCAGAGCGGCGGCTGCCATCCGCCGGCATAGAGGCCCGGCGCCCAGTGCGGCGAGATGTCCGCCATATAGGAGCCGACACGCGCCAGGCTGAACAGCAGCGCCATCGCCAGCGCGGCCCGCGCGGCATGGAACCACGCGGCGATGCCGGCCAGCAGCGCGATCAGCAACGTCTCCTGCCCGATCCCGAACAGCAGGCGGCCGAACACCATCAGGCCGAACGGCTCCCCCACGGCGGTGAGCGCGGTGCCGACGAAGCAGAAGGCGGCGGTGCCGACGACGACGCGCGACGCGCCGAACCGATCGATCATCAGGCCGCCGACCAGCGCCAGCGGAATATTGGGCAGCCCCATCACCGCGTTCAGCAGGCCGATCTGCGACTGGCTGAGCCCGCGCTGCGAACGAAGCATGTCGGCGACCGGCGCCACCGCATCGAACGCATAATAGCTGCCGGAAATGGCGATGCTGGCCAGCGCGAGCACCAGCCACTTCAAACGCCTGTCCTGCTCCACGGCGATCCCCACGATGCCAGCTTAATGGATGCGCGCGCCCTGTCGCCTCAATTCGGCCTGCACCATGCCCATGTCGAGCCGATCCAGCGGCTGGCCGGTCTTGATCGAGATCGCCGCCGCCGTACCCGCCCCCTGCCCCGCGACCGCGCAGCACATCATGTTGCGCACGGCGGCATGCGAGATCCTGTCCCCGCCGATCGCCCGGCCGGCGACCAGCAGGTTGCCGACCTGCCTGGGCAGCATCGCGCGATACGGGACATGGAAGTAGCGCCCGGTGGTCGGCAGGATGAGCAGGCCGTAGCCGTCGATGAATTCCGGAAAGATACCGATGCTGTCGTCGAAGCGGCCCTGCTGGCGCACGTCCGTCTCGGTCATGTTGTAGGCGGCATCGATCTTGCGGGTGTCGCGCACGCCCAAGGTCATACCGAAATTGCGCAGCTTGGCGTCCTCGCAGCCCGGCATGAAGCGCTTGAGCGCCTCCACCGCCATCATCGCCTGCCAGCGGCCCTCCATCTCGCCACGGGTGAGGTCGTCGGGATCGGTGCCGTCGCAGTTCGCGATATGGACGAGGTTGAGATAGGTGAGATCGCCCTGATCCGACACGGTGCCCCAGGTGCCGGCGATGGTGGAGAGGTTGGCCGGCAGCAGCCCCGTTTCCAGCGCCTTCTTGAACGGCTTGCGCAAAAAGGGCGAGAACATCGCATCCTCCTTGCCGTCGGTCTCTATGTCCCATTCGCCGTTGCCGGCCCAGTCGGCGTAAGTCTGCGGATCGGCCTTCACCTGTGCGATGAAGCGCGCCTTGTTGACGCCGCTCATCGAGAACATCACCGACGTCGCCATCATGTCCTCGCGCGGCGTCTTGTGGACCGGGGCGCCGCAGCGCGCCGCGATATCGGCATCGCCGGTCGCATCGATCACGCGCCTGGCGAGGATCGCCTCGCGGCCGGCCTTGCTCTCCACGATCACGCCGCGGATCTCGCCGCCTTCCATGATCGGCGCCACGCAGAGCCGGTGCAGCATCGGGTGGATGCCGGCCTCCTGCACCAGCACGTCCGCGACATGCTTGAACAGCTCGGCATCGAGTGCGTGGCTCGTCGACTGAGGCTCCGGCAGGGCCGCGCCCATCGCGATGGCGCGCTGCTCGAACTCGGGGCCGATGCCCTCGCTGTCGATCGTTGCGGGATGGCGATACCAGGCGAGCCCCTCGACACCGACCTGCGTCATGTTGCCGCCGAAGCAGCCGTAGCGCTCCAGCAGGGTCGTCTCGACTCCGGCGCGGGCGGAGGCGAGCGCGGCGGCCAGGCCGCCCGGCCCGCCGCCGACCACCAGCACGTCCGTCTCGCGGACGACATCCACCCGGCGGCTCGGTTCGGTGACGTGCTTCATAGGTCGCTGGACCCTCGCCTGATGGAAACGCCGCCGAGCATAGGGCCTTGTTCCTTACGCGGCATCGATCGGCGGAGATATGAAGCGCTTCTAATGGTTGCCATCAAGGCCGGTCGCTTCCCCTGTGCCCCCCGATGCGGCACCCATCGGCCACGCACCGTGGAGATGCCGAGTGGTCCGTTCCGAACAGCCCAACATCCTCATCCTGATGGCGGACCAGATGGCGCCCAGCGCGCTGCCGGTCTATGGCCACCCGCTGGTGAAGGCGCCGAACATCGCGCGGCTGGCGGCGGAAGGCGTGGTGTTCGACAGCGCCTATTGCAACAGCCCGCTGTGCGCGCCGTCCCGCTTCTCCTTCCTCTCCGGCCTGCTGCCGTCGCGGATCGGCGCCTATGACAATGCCTGCGAATTCCCGGCCGATCAGCCGACCATCGCCCACGACCTGCGCTATCGCGGCTATCGCACCATTCTCGCCGGCAAGATGCACTTCGTCGGGCCGGACCAGCTGCACGGTTTCGAGGAGCGGCTGACCACCGACATCTACCCCGCCGACTTCGGCTGGACGCCGGACTGGACGCGCTTCGCCGATCGGCCGAGCTGGTATCACTCGATGGATTCGGTGCTGACCGCCGGCCCCTGCGTGCGCACCAACCAGCTCGACTATGACGAGGAGGTGAGCTTCGTCACCCGCCGCAAGCTCTACGAGATCGCGCGGGGGAAGGACGAACGCCCCTTCTTCATGGTGATGTCGCTCACCCACCCGCACGATCCGTTCGCCATCCCCGCGCGCTACTGGAACCTGTACGACGACGCCGACATCCCCGAACCACGCGTCCGCATCGCCAAGGCGGACCAGGATCCGCACGCGCTGCGCCTGCGCCACGTGATCGGCATGGACCTGGACGACGTGACCGACGATCAGGTCCGCGCGGCGCGGCGGGCTTATTACGGCGCGATCAGCTTCGTGGACGAGCAGATCGGGCTGGTGCTCGATACGCTCGCGGAAAGCGGCATGGCGCAGAACACGATCGTCCTGCTGATCGGCGATCATGGCGAGATGCTCGGCGAGCGCGATCTCTGGTACAAGATGAACTTCTTCGAGGGCGGCGCGCGCGTGCCCATGATCGTGCATGCGCCGGGCCGCTTCGCGCCGCATCGGGTGGCGGCCAGCGTATCGCTGGTCGACCTGATGCCGACGCTGGCCGATCTCGCCGGCGGCGACATGCCGGAGGCGATGGCACCGTGCGCCGACGGCGTCAGCCTCATGCCTCACCTGCTCGGGCAAGCGGGGCGGGACGAGGCGATCGGCGAATATCTCGGCGAGGGTGCGATCGCGCCGATCGTGATGATCCGGCGCGGGAGGCTGAAGTTCATCCACTCGCCGGTGGACCCGGATCAGCTGTTCGATCTCGCCGCGGATCCGGACGAACTGGACAATCTGGCGGCGGATCCGGCCCATGCCGGGCAGGTGGCGTCATTTCGTCGCGAGGTCGCCGAGCGATGGGATCTTGCGCAGGTCGAGGCGGACGTGCTGGCCAACCAGCGGCGGCGCCGGCTGATCGCGGCGGCGACGTCCAGGGGCGCGGCCAAGCACTGGGACTATCAGCCGTTCCGCGATGCCTCGCGCGACTATGTGCGCGGCCACATGGACCTGGAGGAGCTGGAGGCCTCGGCGCGCTTCCCGCGGGTTCGGGGCGAGTGAGGAGCGGCGCAGGCTGATCTCCCGTCGCCCCGGAACAGGTCCGGGACGACAAGGAAGCAGGCTGGCCTACTGCCGCGCCACGTTGGGCCCCAGCGCCCTCATCACGTCCCGCGTCGCGCAGACGCCCACCAGCCGGCCACCTTCGGTCAGCAGGATGGGATGGTCGGACGTCGAGAGGACGCGGATCAGGGTCCGTACCGACACGCCGGCCGGGCAGGCGACGATCCCGGCCGGGAATTGCGCCTGATTGTCGGGATCGGTGAAGTGCGTCACCGGATGCGGAACGCCGTCGATCGCCACCGTATCGATCGGGCCAGCGGACGCGATCCGATAGCGCGCCTCGTCGTCGAGCAGGGTCGCCCCGTCACGGGTGGCCAGCGCGTGCGCCGGGCGCATCACCGTCTCGCCGGTCATCACGTTCAGCGGGTTCATGTGGCGGACGAATTCGGCGACATACGGCGTCGCCGGGCGGAGGACGATGTCCTCGGCGGTGCCGCTCTGGATGATGCGGCCGCCTTCCAGCAACGTCACGCGGTCGCCCAGCTTCAGCGCCTCGTCCAGATCGTGGCTGACGAACAGGATCGTCTTCTTCACCTGCTGCTGCAGGCTGAGCAGTTCGTCCTGCAGCTTGGCGCGGATCAGCGGATCGAGCGCCGAGAACGGCTCGTCCATCAGCAGGATGTCGGCGTCGGTGGAAAAGGCGCGGGCGAGGCCGACGCGCTGCTGCATGCCGCCGGAGAGCTCGCTGGCGTAGCGGTTCGCCCAACCCTCCAGCCCCACCAGCGCGAGCCGCTCATCGACGATCCGCGCGGTTTCCGCGCGAGCGGTGCCGCGCAGTTCCAGCCCGAACGCGACATTCTCGCGCACGGTGCGCCATGGCAGCAGACCGAACTGCTGAAACACCATCGCCACGCGGTGGCGGCGGATGTGGCGCAGCACGCCCTCCGAACAGTCGGCGACGTCTTTCGCGCCCATTCCGTCGCGCACGAGCACATGGCCGCGCGTCACCTTGTTGAGGCCGTTGGCGGCGCGCAGCAGGGTGGACTTGCCGGAGCCCGAGAGCCCCATCAGCACCGAGATCGTGCCTTCCTCCACTGCCAGGCTTGCGCCGGTGACGCCGAGCACGACGCCGGTCTCGCTGCTGATCTTCGCCCGATCGGCGCCTGCGTCGGCCAGTGCCTGCGCGGCGGCGAGGTCCGCGTGGCGGCGGCGGCCCGTTGCCGAGCAGAACAGGATGGCGACATCGCGGAATTCGAGAGCGACCGTCATGCGCGGGCCTTTCCGCTGCGCGTCATGCGATCGAGGATGATCGCGACCAGCACGATCGCGAAACCCGCCTCGAAACCCATGCCGACCTGCACGGTGTTCAGCGCCCGCACCACCGGCACACCCAGTCCGCCGGCGCCGACCAGAGCCGCGATCACCACCATGGACAGGCTCAGCATGATGCACTGGGTGATGCCGGCGATGATCGAGGGGGCGGCGGCGGGCAGCTCCACCTTGGTGAGCAGCTGCCATGGCGTGGCGCCGAACGATTCGCCGGCCTCGATCAGCGGTCGGGGGACCGAGAGGATACCGAGCTGGGTCAGGCGGATCGGCGCCGGCAGCGCGAAGATGATCGTCGAGATCAGCCCCGGCACGACGCCGAGGCCGAACAGCACCAGAGTGGGGATCAGATAGACGAAGGTCGGCAGCGTCTGCATCAGATCGAGCACCGGCTGGATGACCTGGAAGGCGCGCGGCCGATGGCCCGCCCAGATGCCGACGGGCACCCCGATCAGCGCCGAGACGAAGGCGGCGAACAGCACCAGCGACAATGTCTCCATCGTCGCCGCCCAATAGCCCTGGTTGATGATGAACAGCTGCGCCAGCGCGACGAAGATCACGAGCGGGATCGATCGCCGCAGATACCAGGCCAGCCCCGCCACGAGCGCCACGAACGCCAGCGGCGGGATCGCGGACAGCAGCCGGGTGAGGCCGTTGATCGACGAGCCAAGCGCCGTGGTGATGAAATCGAATATGCCGTGATGCGCCTTCACCGCATCGACAAGATCGCTCATCCACGCGCCGACGGGGATCTTGTGTTCGGTGAGGAAGCCGCTGCCGCCCGCTGGGCGCAGACCGGCCAGCACCGCCGGGGCGCCGGGCTTGCCGTCGAACGTCTCGACGCCGGCCAGCCACGCGCGCACCTTGGCCGGGTGGGCGCGCATCCAGTTCCGCGCGGTGGTCGCCGGGTCGCCGGTCTTGACCACGCCTTCCATCAGCGCATTCTCGTCGGCCACGTCGAACGACAGGTTGCGCAGCAGCCGGGCGATGTTGGGGCACGCTTGGAGATAGCCGGCGCGCACGTTGGTGAAGATCCGGGCGCTGCCGTAGTTCGGACCGAAGATGGCGTCGCCGCCTTCTAGATAGCGCATCTTGAAGCGATCGTTCATCGGGTGCGGCTGCCAGCCGAGGAACACGATCGGCGCCTTGGTGCGCACCGCGCGCTCGACCTCGGCGAGCATCCCCGTCTCGCTGCTCTCGATCAGCCGGAAATCGCCGAGGCCGAACGTGTTGTGGCGGATCATGTCGAGCACGAGGCGGTTGCCGTCGTTGCCGGGCTCGATCCCGTAGATCTTCCGGCCGAGCGGGCCGGCGAACTTCTGGATCGACTTGAAGTCGGTCAGACCCTGATCGTAGAGGTAGCCGGGGACGGCCAGCGTATATTGCGCGTTGACGAGGTTCGCGCGAACGACCTCGATCGAGCGATCCGCGATGAACGGTTTGCGGTCCTCGGTCTGCTGCGGCATCCAGTTGCCGAGGAAGACGTCGACATCCTTGTTGCGCAGCCCGTTGAAGGTGACGGGCACCGACAGCACGGTGATCTTCGGTTCGTAGCCCAGGCCGGCGACGATCTGGCCGGCGAGCCCGGTGGTGGCCGTCACGTCCGCCCAGCCCACGTCGGAGAAGCGCACCGTGCGGCAGGAAGGCGGATCGGCGGCATGAGCCGGCCCGGCGAGCAGCGTGGTGAGCACGGCGGCGAGCGCCAGCACCACCGCCCACGCCCTACGCCACCGCCTTGCCCCGCGAACCGCCATAGGCATGCTCCCCTCGCCCCGAAGCGCAGTTGACGGTAAGTTAAACGGTTGCGCAAGCCCGAACAGCAGGATGCCGGGTCGAGACTTCCAAACGGCACTCCGCCGGCCTATTCCAGCGTTGAACGACGATTCAGGAGCACGCTTTCGTGCGGACAGCAGCCATGGCCTCCGGCGACGATACACGATCGCGGCAGCTCATCGAGATGACGATCGACAGCCTGGCCGAGATGGGCTTCACGGGCACCACGCTGGCGCAGGTCGCCGGCCGGGCGGATGTGTCGCCGGGCCTGGTGGCGCATTACTTCGGCGACAAGGATGGCCTGCTGGAAGCCGCCTTTCGCTTGCTGGCGGCCCGGCTAGGCGACCGCATGCTCGTCTATCTCGCGCAGGCGGAGGATGCGCGCGGCCGGTTGCAGGCCGTGATCGACGCCAATCTCGCGCCGCAGGAGGTGGATCATCGCACCAGCAAGGTGTGGCTGGCCTATTGGGGGCAGGTGCTGCACGCGCCACGGCTGCTGCGCATCCAGCAGATCTACCAGCGGCGGATGCTCTCCAACCTGCGTCATGCCTTGCGCGCGCTGGTGCCGGCCGACGAGGTGGCGCAGGTCGCCGCGATGGTCGCCGCGATGATCGACGGCGTGTGGCTGCGCGGCGCGCTTTCGGGCTGGACGGAGACGGACAGCACGCAAGCGCGCGCGATGCTGACCCGCTTCGTCGACAATCACATCGCCAGCCTGCCGCAGGCGTCCCCCGAGCGCGTGCGCCATTCGGGCGTACTGACACCGGTCAATCCGGCGACCGGGGCGGTGATCGCCACCCTGCCCGTCACGACCCTGGACGAACTGGAGACCAGGATCGCGCGCGCGAAGGCCGGTCAGGCGGAATGGGCGGCGCTGGCGCCGGTCGAGCGCGGGCGCGTGCTGCGGCGCGCGGCGGACCTGCTGCGCGCCGACAACGAGGCACTCGCCCGGCTGGAGACGCTGAACACCGGCAAGCCGATCCAGGAAACCGAGGCGGTGGACGTGATCTCGGGCGCGGACTGCCTGGAATATTATGCCGGCGTCGCCGCGACCATCGCCGGCCAGCATCTCGATCTCGGCGCGGCCGCGTTCGGCTACACGCGGCGCGAGCCGCTGGGGCTGGTCGCGGGGATCGGCGCGTGGAACTATCCGCTCCAGATCGCCTGCTGGAAGGCCGCGCCCGCGCTCGCCTGCGGCAACGCCATGCTGTTCAAGCCGGCCGAGCAGACCCCGCTGACCGCCGCCAAGCTGGAGGACGTCTTTCGCGAGGCGGGGCTGCCGGACGGCGTCTTCCAGGTGGTGCAGGGTTATGGCGATCTCGGCCGCGCATTGTGCGAGCATCCCGAGATCGCCAAGGTGTCGCTGACCGGATCGGTGCCGACCGGGCGCGCGGTGGCGGCCTCGGCTGGGCGCAACCTGAAGGCGGTCACGCTCGAACTCGGGGGAAAATCGCCGCTGATCGTGTTCGCCGATGCGGACATCGACAATGCGATCGCCGGCGCGATGCTGGCCAATTTCTACTCGACCGGCCAGGTCTGCTCGAACGGCACGCGCGTGTTCGTCCAGCGGCCGATCCTCGCCGCCTTCCTCGATCGGCTGGTGGCGCGGACGGCGCAGCTGCGGATCGGCGATCCGCTCGATCCGGCGACGCAGATCGGCCCGCTGATCTCCCGCACACAGATGGATCTGGTGCTCGGCCATATCGGCCGCGCGCGCGGCGAGGGCGTGCGGCTGGTCGCCGGCGGCCGGCGGCTGACCGAAGGCGCGCTCGCCGACGGCTATTATGTCGAGCCGACGATCTTCGAGGCGACCGACGACCGCGCCGCCATCGTGCGGGACGAGATATTCGGCCCGGTGATGACGGTGCTGGCGTTCGATGAGGAGGACGAGGTGATAGCGCGCGCGAACGATACCGATTTCGGCCTTGCGGCGGGGGTGTTCACGCAGGACATCACCCGCGCCCACCGCGTGATCGCGCGGCTGGACGCCGGCACCTGCTGGATCAACCAGTATAACGTCACACCCGTCGAGATGCCGTTCGGCGGCGTCAAGGCATCCGGCATCGGCCGCGAGAACGGGTTGGCGGCGATCGAGCATTATACGCGCCTCAAGAGCGTCTATGTCGCCATGGCGCCGATCGACTGTCCGTACTGATGGCCGAGGAATATGATTATGTGATCGTGGGCGCCGGCTCGGCGGGCTGCGTGCTGGCGGACCGGCTGAGCGCCGACGGCACGGCGACGGTGCTGGTGCTGGAATATGGCGGATCGGATCGCTCGGTGGTGATCCAGATGCCAAGCGCGCTCTCGATCCCGATGAACCGCGATCGCTACAACTGGCGCTACGAGACCGAGCCGGAGCCCCATCTCGGCGGGCGCCGCATGCACACGCCGCGCGGCAAGGTGCTCGGCGGCTCGTCCTCGATCAACGGCATGGTCTATGTGCGCGGCAATCCGCTGGATTTCGAACGGTGGCGGGACGAGGGCGCGGCCGGCTGGGGCTATGCCGACGTGCTCCCCTATTTTCGCCGCGCCGAGACGCGCGAAGAGGGCGGCGACGCCTATCGCGGCGATGGCGGGCAGCTGCACACGCAATACGGCGCGCTGCGCAATCCGCTGCACGCCGCCTTCCTCGCCGCCGCCGAGCAGGCCGGCTATCCGCTGACCGACGACATCAACGGCGGCCAGCAGGAAGGCTTCGGCCGCATGGACATGACCGTCCACAAGGGCCGACGGTGGAGCGCGGCGAACGCCTATCTGCGGCCGGCGATGACGCGCGCCAACCTGCGCGTCGTCACCCATGCGCTCGCCGGCCGGATGCTGTTCGAGGGCCGGCGCGCCGTCGGCGTCGCCTATCGGCAGGGCGGCGCCGAGCATCGCGTGACGGCGCGGCGCGAGGTGATCCTGAGCGGCGGCCCGATCAACTCGCCGCAGCTGCTGAAACTCTCCGGCATCGGCCCCGCCGCCGAACTGCGCGCGCTGGACATCCCCGTGGTGCACGATCTGCCCGGCGTGGGCGAGAATCTGCAGGACCATCTGGAATTCTATTTCCAGGTGGAATGCACGCAGCCGATCACGCTCTACTCGGTGATGAATCCGCTGGCCAAGGCGGCGATCGGCGCGCGCTGGCTGCTGACGCGCGGCGGGCTGGGCGCGACCAACCATTTCGAGAGCTGCGGCTTCATCCGCAGCCGGCCCGGCATCCGCCATCCCGATATCCAGTTCCATTTCCTGCCGCTGGCGGTCGCCTATGACGGCAGCACGATGGCGGAAGGCCACGGCTTCCAGGCGCATGTGGGGCCGATGCGATCGAAGAGCCGGGGCGATGTGCGGCTGAAGTCCGCGGATCCGGCGGACAAGCCGCTGATCCGCTTCAACTATATGAGCCATCCGGACGACTGGACGGAGATGCGCGCCTGCGTGCGCCTGACCCGCGAGATATTCGCCCAGCCCGCGATGGCGCCGTTCGCCGGGCGCGAATTGCAGCCCGGCGCCGACGTCGTCAGCGATGCGGCGATCGACGCGTTCGTGCGCGATCATGTCGAAAGCGCCTACCATCCCTCCTGCACCTGCAGGATCGGCCGGGCGAACGATCCGATGGCCGTGGTGGATGCGGAGCTGCGCGTGCACGGCATCGACAATCTGCGGGTGGTGGATTCCTCGGTGATGCCGTCGGTGACGACCGGCAACCTCAACGCGCCGACGATCATGATCGGCGAGAAGGGCGCCGACCACATCCTGGGACGTGGCATGCTGGCCGCCTCGAACGCCGGCTATCATGAAGCACAGGGCTGGGAGACGACGCAGCGCTGACGGGGAGCGAAGATGCTGATTGAGTTCGTCGGCTGGGCCGGATCGGTGACGATGCTGATCGCCTACGCGCTCCTCTCCACCGGACGCCTGAGCGCGCGGTCGTTCGTCTACCAGGCGATGAACATCGGCGGTGCGGTGGGCATGATCGCGAACAGCTGGTCGCATGGCGCGCTGCCGTCGGTGTTCACGAGCGTGATCTGGATGGCGGTCGGCGCCATGGCCATCGGCCAGCGACTGCGCGAACCCCGCCTGCCCGGCGCTATAGATCGCCGGCGGTAAGATCGAGCGCGCGGAACAGGTGATCGGCGAAGGACCGCCATGTCTCGATGCGGAAGGCGGCCTCGCCGGTGCGCCACACGATGATCTCCACACCCTCGTGCAGCGTGCGCGTGGCCTTGCCGACCGGGAAGGCCTTGGGCGACAGATCGAGCGCGACGCCGCACTGGATCAGCGCCGCCGCCTTCGGGCCTTCGACAAGGAACGCCACGTTGCGGTGGCTGATGTCGGTGAGGGCGTGGGTGCCCGCGATGGCCGGCGGTGGCGATCCCTCCGGCAGGATCAGCAGCCACTCGTCCGGTCCCAGCCCCAGCGCGTTGCCGCCCGCGAACGGCGCGGCGACGAGGATCGCGGGCAGGCCATCCGGGTTGCGGGTGCGCAGGCTGTAGCGCACGGCCGGCAGCGCGGCGGCGATCGTCACACCCTGATGCGCGACGGGGGCGGAAGGCAGGGGATCAGCCATCGAGGCGCGCGCCTTCACGATCATAGAACAGCATGTCCGTCACGGTGACGCGGTGCGTTGTGCCGGGCATCGGCACGAACAGCGTCTCCCCCATGCGCGCCCGGCCGCCGGCCACCACCGCAAGCGCGATCGAACGGCCGAGCGTGACGCTGTAATAGGCCGAGGTGACGTGGCCGATCATCGGCACCGGCACCGGCAGGTTCGGATCGGCGACGATCTGGGCGCCCTCCTCCAGCACCAGCCGCGGATCCTCGGTCAGCAGGCCGACCAGCTGCTTGCGGTCCGCCAGCGCCATGTCCGGCCGCGCCAGCGAACGCTTGCCGACGAAATCGGGCTTCTTCTTGCCGACAGCCCAGCCCATGCCGGCATCGTCGGGCGTGATGGTGCCGTCCGTATCCTGGCCGACGATGATGAAGCCCTTCTCGGCGCGCAGCACGTGCATCGTCTCGGTGCCGTAGGGTGTGATGCCGTACGCCTGCCCCGCCGCGTGGATCGCCTCCCACACCATGCGGCCGTGGCCCGCCGGCACGTTGACCTCGAAGCCGAGTTCGCCGGTGAAGCTTACGCGGAACAGGCGCATCGGCACGCCGCAGATCGTGCCGCTGGCGAACGCCATGTGCGGCAGCGCTTGCGGCGACAGGTCGACACCCTCGATCAGCGGCGCGATCACCTCCCGCGCCCGTGGGCCCTGCACCGCGATCACGGCATATTGCTCGGTCGTGGAGGTCAGCCAGACATTCAGGTCGGGCCATTCGGTCTGGAGGTAATCCTCCATCATGCCGAGCACGCGCGCGGCGCCGCCCGTGGTGGTGGTGACGTGGAAGCGATCGTCGGCGAGGCGGGCGGCGACGCCATCGTCGCGGATGAAGCCGTCCTCGCCCAGCAGCAGGCCGTAGCGGCAGCGGCCGGGCGCCAGCGACTTCCACGGGTTCGTGTACATGCGGTTGAGGAACTCGGCCGCGTCCGGCCCGACGACCTCGATCTTGCCGAGGGTCGAGGCGTCGAAGAGGCCGACCGAGGCGCGCACCGCCCGGCATTCGCGCGCCACCGCCGCGTCCATGTCCTCGCGGCCCTGCGGGAAGTAGCGGGCACGGCGCCACTGCGCGACATTCTCGAACACCGCGCCGTGCGCCTCCGCCCAGCCGTCGATCACCGTCCTGCGGGTCGGCTGGAACAGCGCGTCCTTGGCGATCCCGGCGAGCGCGCCGAAGGTGGTCGGCGTGTAGGGCGGCCGAAAGGTGGTGTGCCCGATCGGCGCGGGATGGCCCAGTGCCGCCGTCGCGATCTGCAACCCGTTGAGGTTGGAGGTCTTGCCCTGATCGGTCGCCATGCCGTTGGTGGTGTAGCGCTTGATATGCTCGATCGAGCGGAACCCCTCGCGCACGGCGAGCCGGATGTCGCGGGCGGTCACGTCGTTCTGGAGATCGACGAAGGCCTTGAAGCTGGCGGGATCGCGCGGGCTCCACAGCGCCTCCTGGTGCAGCCCGTCGCCGGCATCGATCGCGCCCGAACAGGCGCCGGCGCAGGTGACATGCTCCATCGCGCCTTCGGGCACGAACGCGCCGAGCGCGGCATCCCAGCCGAGCTTGCCCTTGCCGTGGCTCCAGAGATGCACGGTCGGCGTCCAGCCGCCCGCTATCAGCAGCGCGTCGCAGGCGATGTGACGCTCCCCCTTGCCGCCGATCGCGGCGACGGTGATGCCGGCCAGCGCCTTGCCGCCGCGCGTGCCGGAGACGACATGGCCGGCGAGCAGTTCGATGCCGAGCGCCTGCGCCTGCGCGGCCAGCTGCGGCTTCACCGTCTGGCGGACATCGACGATCGCGGCGATGGCGACGCCCGCCTCGGCGAGATCGAAGATCGCCCGATAGCCGTCGTCATGCGCCGCCAGCAGCGCCACCCTGCGGCCGATCGCGACCCCGTAGCGATGCAGATAGGTGCGCGCGGCGCTGGCCAGCATGATGCCCGGCCGGTCATTGTCGGCGAAGACGAGCGGCCGTTCGATCGCGCCGGTCGCGAGGATGATCCGCCCGGCGCGGATGCGGTGCAGCCGCTCGCGCGGTCCGGCGGCCTCGGCGGGCGGCAGATGATCGGTCAGCCGCTCCACCGCGCCGACGAAACCGTCATGGTAGAGGCCGATCGCGGTGGTGCGCGGCAGGCAGGTGACGCCGCCCTCGCGCAGGAGCCCCATCGCCCCTTCGAGCCAGCCCCAGCGCGCCGGATCGGCCAGCAGCTTGCCGCCGAGCTCTGCCTGCTCGTCGAGGATCATCACCCGCTCGCCGCTGGCCGAGGCGGCGAGCGCCGCCCCGATGCCCGCCCGGCCACCGCCCACCACCAGCAGGTCGACGAAGTCGTGGCTCGCCATATAGCGATCCGGATCGATCGCGTCGGGCGCCTTGCCGAGCCCGGCCATGCGGCGGATCGCCGGCTCATACACC